>JAJYUU010000061.1 GCA_021792405.1 Actinomycetes bacterium | reverse complement strand
GTCGTCTACGAGCCCTACTTGCGAGGGGCGGCTATCTTCACGCTGACCGCCTCGACCACCGACGCGTGGTCGCCGGTCATCACCAGCTATGGCAGTGCCGGCTTCCTCGTCGGGGACTCCGGCATCTCCTTCACCGCCACGGCCAGCGCACTGCCTGCCGCGACCTTCAGCGAGAAGGGTGCGCTGCCGAACGGCCTCACCTTCACCTCCGGTGTGATCAGCGGCACCCCAGCCGCGGGCACCGGCGGCCTCTACCCGCTCACGATCACGGCCAGCAACGGTGTCGCGCCCGACTACTCTCAGCAGTTCGACTTGACCGTCTACCAGGCACCCGCAATCACCTCGGGAGACAGCGCTTCCTTCCAGGTTGGCGCGGCCGGAAGCTTCCCGCTGGCCGCGACCGGCTACCCCGCACCATCCTTCACCTACAGCGGCAGCCTGCCAGCCGGCCTGTCGATCACAGACCAGACACCGGGCGGCTGGCAGATTACCGGCACGCCAGCCGCCGGCTCCGGCGGCGTGTACTCGTTCACGATCCTGGCGTACAACGGCGTGTCAGCCGAGGCCCAGCAGACATTCACGCTGACCGTCAAGGAAGCGCCGGGCTTCACGTCGACCGCGGCGGCCAGATTCAAGGTCGGCACGTCAGGCAGCTACCAGATCTCGGCTACTGGGTATCCGGCCCCGACTTTCGCTGAGACCGGCGCACTGCCCCGCGGGCTCTCACTGTCCTCGGCAGGCGTGCTCGCCGGCACTCCTGCCAGTGGTTCCGGCGGCGTGTACCAGATCACGATCACGGCCAGCAACGGCATCTCGCCTAGCGCCAGCCAGGCCTTCACGCTGAGAGTCGTTCAGGCTCCGGCTATCACGTCCGCGAGTTCGGCCACGTTCCCGGTGGGCCAGTTGCGCAGGTTCATCTTCCGGACGACCGGCTTCCCGACAGCTGCGCTCATCGAGCGGGGACGCCTGCCAGCAAACTTCAGATTCAGGAACAGGGGAGACGGCACCGCGATTCTGCTTGGCCGGGCGATCCGCGCTGACCGTGGCACGACGTTCGTGATCACCATTGTCGCCCGCAATGGCATAGGTCCCGCGGCCCGCCAGGTCTTCCGGCTGAGGATCTCCTAGCCTTCGCGCCTGCGCAGGGGTCCCGGCCGCCAATCTGACCCGCGCCGCCAACCTTTGGCGGGCCCCGATCGTGTAAGTAACGTGCCGCTGAACAAGCTAGGCACCACGAGACTCGCGATAGAGGCCAGCGTGAGCGACGCCGATCTGGACGTTGTCGGGCTCGCAAGTCCCGGCATCTCCTTTGAACGTTCGGGCCACTACCGGCTGGCCCCTCCCAAACCGGCATCGGCGCCGTCCGCTGCGCCCGGCCCTGCGCTGAGCGGTTGCTCGATGGCGAACCTGGGGCCGACGCTACCAGACTTCCAGCGCGGCGCAGTGCGGGCTGGCCCGCTCTACTTCACCCCTGAGGATGCTGCCGTCTCGCAGAAAGCCAGAGCGCCGCAGCTCGCCCGGCCGACCAAGCTGTACGTGGTTGTCGTGGTGATCTCCGGGCTCAGTCCGGGAAGGACGGTCGCCGTCACGGCAGCGCCGGCTTACCGGAGATACCTCAGATTCCTGTTCGGCCCTGGTAACTCGCTCAGTCCAGGCACTACCTACTCGATGGCTAACGGAGAGGCGGGCGTAACGTTCGTCGCCTGCCCGAGGGAAACCGGTTACACCAACCAGCAAGTGACCGACTACTACGGCGGTTTCCTTATCAGCGGCGACCGGTGCGTTCCCGTCGATGTCCGCCTCGCCGGACGGCCAGGGCTGATCATCGCGAGGCTGGGCGCCTGCAGGCAGCTGTACGCAGTCGACGGCGGCGAGACGAGGCCACTCGACGTCGGCACCGAGAATCGACGTCGGCACCAAGAACCCAGCGCGCGCTCGCGCACCTTGGCAGACCGGCCCTGGGGTCGCTGGCTTCCTCGTTTTGTCAGACCTATCCGATACTGTTTTCGATAGCAGTTAGTTCAGCAGGACGTTAACTGGCACGGCGAGGGAGGCGGACGACATGACCGAGTCGGCCAGCACGCCAGACCCGGCCGCCGCCGACCGCCTGGGCGAGCACCCCGATCCGGCCGGGCCGCCCGGCCAGGGCCAGGGCTGGCTGTCGGATGAGGACGTGCTGGCGCTGCTGGACAGCCTGGCCGTCGCGGGCACCCACGACGGGTACGACCGGCAGGAAGCCGTGGCCACGGCCGACTGGGATGCCCTGCTTGCCAGCGGCGAGGTCGTCCTCGATGACCCGGCCAGCCCGGCCAGCCCAGGCGGCCCGGCCAGCCCCGTGGGCCCCGACTACGCCGGAGCCCACGACGACTCCGGCCGGACGGACGGCACGGACCGCCAGGACGACACGGACCGCCAGGACGACGCCGCGGGCACGGCGAGCACGACCTGGGTTGCCGAGCACCTGCCGGCCGGGCCGGGCCTGGCCGGAATGCTCCAGGCCACTACGGCTGCGGAGGCCAGCGACTGGGACCTGCCCGGCATGGCGGCGGGATACCGGCGGGTGGCGGCCTGGGCGCAGGCCCGCGAGCTGGCCGCCGTCGCCGAGCTCGCCGGCCGCCGCGCCGCCGCCAACCCCAGGATCGGCGCCGGCGACAACGGCGCGCCCCGCCAGCTGCCCCCCGAAGCAGCAGCCGAGGTAGCCCTGGAACTGCGCATGTCCCAGGCCGGCGCAGCCGACTGGGCAGACCTGGGCTGTCGGCTCCGCTGGGTCCTGCCGCTCACCGGCGCCGCGCTCGCGGCCGGTACCATCGACCTGGCCAGGGCCAGGATAATCGCCGAGGCCACCGCCCGGCTATCGGATGAGCACGCCGCCGCGGTCGAACAGCGCGTCCTGCCCCGCGCTGGTGGGCAGACCCCCGCCCAGCTGCGCGCCGCCACGCGCCGCGCCGTGCTGGCCGTCGACCCCGAAGGCGCCGAGCAGCGCCGCACCAGCACCGAACGGCACGCCAAGATCAGCCTGTACCCCGGCGACGAAGGTACCGCCACCTTGACCGGCTCATCCCTGCCCGCCATCCAGGCAGCCGCCGCGATGGCCCGGATCACCGCGATGGCCCGCGCGCTGAAGTCCTCCGGCGCCCACGGCAGCCTCGACCTGCTCCGCGCCCACATCTTCATCGGCTTGCTGCTCGGCACCCTGCCGCTCATCCCCCCGCCCGTCGGCGGCCCGCCCGACCCTCAGCCCCCAACCCCCGACGACACCCCGCCACCCGGTGACCAGCCCACGCCACCCGGCAACCAGCCCACGCCACCCGGATCTCCCGAACACACCCAGGACCCGCACGCCGACGATGACCAGCCAACCACCGAAGACGACCGGCCAGCCACCGAAGACGACCGGCCGGGCTGGTGGCCCGACATTCCCTGCCCCGGCGACGCCGACGCGCCGCCCGACAGTGCCGACCCGCCGGACAGTGGCGACCCGCCCGACGCGCTGAGCAGCCAGCCCGACGATGACGACGACTGGCCGCAGCTGCCATGCCCGGACTGGCCGCCGCTGCCCGCCCGACTGCCCGCAACCGGCCCGACCGCCACGCCCGCTCGCCCCGGCCGGGCCCCAGCCGGGCTGCTGGACATACTCCTGCCCTTTACATCGCTGACCGGCCACAGCCGTGAACCAGGCATCCTCGGCCGGATCGGCCCAGTCACCAGCCGGCAAGCACAACAGCTTGCCGTCCTGGCCGCCGCCAGCCCGGCCACCCAATGGCGGGTCATCATCACCAACGACGACGGCCGCGCCATCGCCGTCGAGCGCGCCCGGCCGCCATCGCAGGCCACCGCCCAGCCCGCCAGCCCGGACAGCACCAGCATCATCGGCCGGGCCACCATCACCATCCGCGCCAGCACACTCGCCGCCATCACGCTCGCCGCCACCACGGCCACCGCCATTACGGCTACCGGACACACCTGCCCGCCGCTCCTGCGCGGCGTCGCTGCCGCCATCCTGCGCGCCGCAGCCAGGGCCGCCACACGCGCCCGCGCTCACGCCGACGCCGACACCGCCGCCGGCGGCTGCGCGCACCTCATGGCCTCACCGTCCTACCGGCCACCACCCCGGATCCGCGAATACGTCGCGGCCAGGGACGTCACCTGCCGGTTCGGTCCCTGCGGCCAGCCCGCCTGGCGCACCGACATCGACCACACCCTGCCCTGGCACAAAGGCGGACTGACATGTCCGTGCGACCTCGGCGGCTGCTGCCGCACCCACCACAAAATCAAGCAACTCCCCGGCTGGCACCTCCAGCAGCCACAACCCGGCACCTTCCAGTGGACGACCCCAGCCGGGCGCAGCTACGAGGTCCAGCCCGACCCGTATCCCGTCTGACGCGGGCCCGCACCGGCCGTGTCTCGCCAGGCGCGGCTGCGTAAATCCAAAGGTCGGGGCTCGCACGGGACTGGCTGCTCTCAGGCGTCGTAGTCGACGGTCAGCTGATCAGACACCGGCATCGACTGGCAGGTCAGCACGAAACCGGCGTCCAGCTCGGCCTGCTCGAGTGCGAAATTACGCCGCATCCGTACCTCGCCGCAGACGAGCCGGGCCCGGCACGTCCCGCACACCCCGCCCTTACACGCGAACGGCAGGTCCGGCCTGGCCAGCTGCGCCCCGTCGAGCACCGGCGTGTCCGCCGGGATCGTCGCCGTAGTCCGCCGCCCGTCCAGTACGACAGTCACCTCGCACCCTCCGGTGAGCGGCTTCTCTTCGTGATGCTCTTGCTCCGGCGGCACGTCCTCGACATAGAACAGCTCGCGATGGACCCGGTCAGCCGGGACTCCCAGCTCCGCCAGCACCTGCATGGCATCGGTGACCATGCCGTACGGCCCGCACAGCCACCAGGCGTCGACGCCCGGCACGTCGCACAGGGCAGGAAGCATCCTGCGCAGCCGGCCGGCGTCCAGCCGCCCGCTGAACAGCTCCACCTCCTGTACCTCGCGGGACAGCACGTGCACGAGCTGGAGCCGGTCCGGGCAGGAATCCTTCAGGTCGGCGATCTCGTCGGCAAACATCACCGAGTCGGCCCGCCGGTTGCCGTACAGCAGCGTCGCTTCGGACCGCTCATCAGCCAGGGCCGAAGCGGCAATCGACAGCACCGGAGTAATCCCGGAACCGGCCGCGATCAGCACGTGCCGTCCCGGGATGCTCAGGTCCGGAGTAAAGGATCCCGACGGCGGCTGCACCTCGATCCTGTCGCCCGGCCGCACTTCGTTGACCAGCCAGCCGGACAGCGCGCCACCCGGCACCTCGCGCACGCCGATTCGCAGCGGCTGGCCTGCGGATGCGCAGATCGAGTAGGACCGCCGCTCGTCTCGCCCGTCCACGATCCGCCGGAGCGTCAATGACTGACCCGGCCGGAAGTCATAGCGATCGGCCAGGCCCGCCGGTACGCCGAAGGTGACCGCCACCGCGTCATCGCACAGCCGGTCCACTCGCTCGACCGTCAGTTCGTGAAACTGCCGCCGCACCGCGCGGCCTGCCTCCTCGACGATTGCGGCCACCTCAGATCTCCTTGACGTGCTCGAACGGCTCGAAGCACGCCCGGCAACGGTAGAGGTCCTTGCATGCGGTCCCGCCGAACGCGGCCGTCCGCACCGTATCGGCCGACCCGCAAACCGGGCACTCCAGCCGAGGACCGCCTGCGGACAGCGTCAGCGGTACCGGGCCAGCCGCCACTTCACTCCGGGAACGGGGTGGTGCGATGCCAGCCGCGGCCAGTTTGCGGCGGCCTTCGGGGCTGATGAGATCGCTTGTCCAGGGCGGACTCAGCACCGTTCGCACCTCGACATCGGCGAAACCCGCCGCAGCGAGCCGCCCGGCCAGGTCCGCCCTGATCTCGGGGATCGCCGGGCAGCCAGAGTAGGTCGGCGTGAGCGACACGACCACTCGCGTCCCGGCGATGGCTACTTCGCGCAAGATGCCGAGCTCTGCGATCGTCAGCATGGGCAGCTCGGGATCGGGCACCGACCGCGCGACCCGCCGCGCCCGTGCCAGCGTGGCCTCATCCAGCGTCGTCACCATGTCGCCTCCGGCAGGGCGCGGGCCACGCTCTGCAACTCCGCCAGCAGGTAGCCCATCGCCTCGGTGTGCACGCCGTCCCGGCCGGCCTTCCCGGACACGCCGGATAGCCCATAAACCTGCGGCCAGTCCAGCCTGGCTGCGGCCAGGACCTGAGCAAGCACCGCGTCACATTCGGGCCGCAGGTCCTCCGGGTTGACCGCGACACCGGCTAGCCGCTGCTCCACCACCGACGGCACGAAGAGCTCATCCACCAGCGGCGCGACTGCTGCCAGCCCGGCTTGCATCCGCTGCCGGGAGTAGTCGGTGCCATCTCCCAGCCGGATGGTCCAGCCAGCCGCGTAGTCCCGGTGATAGGTGAGTTCGTTGACGCCCTGTGCGGCGACCGCCGCCAGCACCGGGTCGGCCGACTCCCGCAGCCGGCCCAGCAGCGCAAGCCGCCAGGTGCTGAAGACCAGCAGCCTGGCAATCAGTCCGGCAAAGTCGACGTCGGTCACCTCGGCCATCCGGACGTTGCGGAACTCGCGCTCGGTCCGGTCGAAGGCGTAGTCGTCCTCAGTCCGGCCGGAGCCGTCAGCCCGTCCCGCCCTGGTGAGCAGCAGCCGGGCCTGGCCGAGCAGGTCAAGCGCGACGTTCGCCAGCGCGGTTTCTTCCTCCAGTTCCGGTGCCCTGGCCAGCCACTGCTGCAGCCGGTGCGACATGATCAGCGCGTCATCGCCGAGCATCAGGCAGTACGCGGCCAGGTCAGCGCCGTCGACACCGGCCGGGACTGTGGTGTCTACGCCGGCCAGCGGGTCGGTGAATCCGGTGCCGAACGCCCAGCGGTGGCCGCTGTCGCTCTCCTCGCTGATCGCCTCGTAGGCGGTGTCGAAGCCCATCGCCAGCTCTCAGATATGCGGGACCGATTGAGGAATCTCGTAGAACGTCGGGTGCCTGTACACCTTGTCGCCGCTGGGTGCGAAGAACGGGTCCTTCTCGTCCGGGCTGGACGCGGTGATGTCGGCGGCCTTCACAACCCAGATGCTCACCCCCTCGTTGCGCCGGGTGTACAGGTCGCGCGCGTGATGCAGCGCCATCGTCGCGTCGGCGGCGTGCAGCGATCCGACGTGCACGTGGTTAAGGCCCCGCTTGCTGCGCAGGAAGACCTCGAACAGCGGCCAGTTCGATCGCGGCTCCCCGCTCACGTCGCTGCCCGCGCCCATGCCAGTGGTGCTCATATCGCGGCTCATATCGCTGCTGCTCATGCCGCTGCCTCCGCCCTGGCCGCAACCTTGGCGGCGTGCGCGGCTGCCGCTTCCCGGACCCAGGCCCCGCCCTCGTGCGCAGCCCGCCGCGCCGCTATCCGCTGGGCGTTACACGGCCCGTTCCCGCCGATAACGCGCTTGAACTCAGACCAGTCAATCTCGCCGAAATCGTAGTGATCACGCTCGGCATTCCAGCGCAGCTCCGGGTCTGGGAGCGTGACGCCGAGCGCCTCGGCCTGCGGGACCGTCATGTCGACGAACCGCTGCCGAAGATCATCGTTGGTGTGCCGCTTGATCCGCCAGCGCATCGACTGCTCAGTATTGGGCGACTGTCCGTCTGGCGGGCCGAACATCATCAGCGACGGCCACCACCACCGGTTCGTGGCGTCTTGCACCATTTCGCGCTGCGCACTGGTGCCGCGCATCATCGTCATCAGCAACTCGTAACCCTGCCGCTGGTGGAACGACTCTTCCTTGCAGATCCGGATCATGGCCCGCGCGTACGGACCGTAGGACGACCGGCACAGCGGCACCTGGTTGCAGATCGCCGCGCCGTCGACCAGCCAGCCGATAACGCCGACGTCGGCGAAAGTCAGCGTCGGGTAGTTGAAGATCGAGGAGTACTTCTGCCGCCCGGTAATGAGCCGGTCGGTGAGGTCGGCCCGGTCCGCGCCAAGAGTTTCCACGGCCGAGTACAGATAGAGTCCGTGGCCCGCCTCGTCCTGAACCTTGGCCAGCAGGATGGCCTTGCGGCGCAGCGAGGGCGCCCTGGTCACCCAGTTGCCCTCCGGCTGCATGCCGATGATCTCTGAGTGCGCATGCTGGGCAATCTGCCGGATCATCGTCTTCCGGTACGCATCCGGCATCCAGTCGCGCGGTTCGATCCGCCGGTCCCGCGCGATCGTCTCCTCGAAGTGCTGCTCCAGTCCGCCCGCATCGGCTGCAACGCCGGTCCCGGACGTCAGCGCTCCGAGCCCAGGCTGCACCGGGCCGATACCTTCCTGCAGCGGCCTGGCACCTGTCTCCGGCCACGGGCCGACCTGCGGGCCTGGTCCCGATTCAGCTCCGGGCCCAGTCATCGGCCGCTCCTTAGTAAACCGATCATTCGGTCTGTAATTATAGCCCGCCAGACTTGCGCAGCGAGCGTGGCCGAGCCTTGCGCCGAGCGCCATGGCCGCACGGCAGGCAAGCCACGGCGTCGCACCCCAGCGACGACTCGAGAGGAGAAGGCTGGCTGTCGCCCGCGTTGCCGGGCAGGCCAGCAGTGCGTTGCCTGCTACCGCGCTCCAAAGTAGCGCCTTTTTGCGCAACCTATGCAAACCCATCGGGTCGGATAGACGTCTTCTGTTCAAGGTGCGGAGCCCATCGCTGACTCTCGGCGTGCGCTCCGCTGGTGAGGGGGGGTCAGTTGGCGATTTGCAGCCGTGGGCATGACGTGCCTGCCGGGAGTGCGTTCTGCCGCACGTGCGGCGAGGACGTACGGCCACGCTGCCCTCAGGGTCACCCGAACCGTGCCGACGCGCTGTTCTGCGTTCAATGCGGCTCGCCTGTGGCAAGGGCAGCCCATGACCTGAGCCCGCTGGTTGCGCCAGACGTGACGCGGCCTTTCACTATGCTGTCCCATGCCCCGAGCGGAGCGGGCCAGCCCGTGGAGCCAACTCAGCCCCGGGAACCGGCCGAGGCCCTCAAGCCGACCCAGCCTTTAGAGCCAGCACGACCGGAGGCAGACAGGCACGACACCATCAGGCTTCCCGAACAACCGGGTGGCGGTCGCCGCAGCCTAGCCCCGCCCACGGCAGACACCGACCTAAAGCCGCGCTCGCGCCGGGCGCTGATCGGCGCGCTGACCGCCGCCGCGGTCGTGCTGATCGCGGGCGGCGGCGCCGCCGCTGCGCTTCTGCTCCATCATCACCATGCCAGCCCGAACGCGACCAAGCTGCGGACGCCTGCTGTGACCCACGCCGCGGTCACGACTCCGACCACGCAGCCGTTGCCAACGGCCACGCCGAGCGTGACCGTGAGCCCATCGGCATCGACGGCCACGGTCGGGCCGGCGAACTGGACCTACCCCAGGGCAATCGACCAGCAGGCCTACCAGAACGACCAGGCGACCATCGCCTCCGTGTCGTGCGTCTCCGCCACCAGGTGCTTCGCCGTCGACACCGACGGCAACGTGCTCGCCTCGAACGCGTCGGGCTCGTGGCAGAAAGTGGCCTTCGACAGCCAGACGAACCTGGCCTCGATCTCCTGTCCGACCACCAGGTTCTGCGCGGCCGTCGATAACTCGGGTGACGTGATCGTGCTGACCAACGGCACCTGGACCGATCCGGTCCGCATCGACTCGGGCAATAACCTGACCGGCATCTCGTGCCCGTCGCCGAGTTTCTGCGTCGCCGTGGACAACGCGGGTAACGCATTAACCTTCACTGGATCGGTGACGAACTGGTCGCAAGCCGGCGTGGCTCAGGGCAACTCGCTGGCCTCGGTATCTTGCCCGACAGCCAGCTTCTGCGTCGCGGTCGATCAGTACGGCAACGCCTATACCTACCAGGGCGGATCCTGGAGCGCCGGGACTAACGTCGACAACTCGAACGGCCTAATCCAGGTCTCCTGCCCCAGCGCAGCTTTCTGCGCCGCCATCGACAACAACGGCAATGACGCCATCTTCACCAACGGCGCCTGGACCACGGGGTCGATGCCAGCGACCGCAACCGCCATCTCCTGCCGGGGCTCCGGCTACTGCATCGCAGTCGACGGCGATGGCGGGGCCATGGTGTACCAGAACGGCGCCTGGTCCGCTCCAGTCAAGATCGACGGCAACAACCAGTTCGCCACCATCAGTTGCGTCAGTCAGACCGGCTGTGTGGCCACCGACCAGTTCGACAACGTCCTCTATTACAAGGCGTCCGGCTCGTAGTGACCCCGGCCGCTGCCCGGCAATCAGTACCCGGAGGAAGACAATGACCTGCCCGCAGTGTCAGGCAATGAACGAGGCGGGTGACGCGTTCTGCCGCAACTGCGGCAGTCCGCTTACCCAGGTCCCCGGCACGCACGACTCGTCCGCTCAGAGCGGACCCACGCCGACCACACCGCAAGTCGGTGCCCCGTACCAGCAGCAGCAGCAGGCCGATGAACAACAGCAGCCACTCCAACAGCAGCCGCACCAGGCCGGTCCAGTCGGGCAGCCGCCCTACCAGCCCCCGTTCACTCAGCCGGGCCCCGGCCCGCAGACGCCGGCGTTCAGTTTCGACCTGCAGCGGCTCAGCCCGATCGAGCGCGTGGCCGGCGCCGCGAGCATAGTGGCGCTCATCTCGCTGTTCCTGCCCTGGTTCGGCGTGTTCGGCTTCACCGTAAGCGGCGTCGGCTGGCACGGCTATCTCTACCTCGAACTGATCGTCGCGCTGCTCATCATCGCCTACCTCGTGATGTGCTGCGGCTGGGACCAATTGCCGTTCGCGCTGCCCGTAGCACGCGGACCGCTGCTGATCATCGGGGTCAGCGTGCAGTTCCTGCTGGTGCTTATCGGCTTCCTGGACAAGCCATCGGGAACGAGCTGGCAGATCGGGGCTTACCTCGCGCTGATCGCGGCACTGGCCGCGGCGGTGCCGGTCATCGCACCCGCGGTCAAGTCGTTCCAGGCGTCCCGCTGATACGCCGCGCCGAGCCATGGGCGGCGGTCAGCGTTCCTTAAGGTCAGCGTTCCTTAAGGTCAGCGTCCCTGCGGGTCAGGTGGCCGCCGTCGGCCACTGCTTCGCCACCATGGTCAGGACATCGTATTTGGCCACGGAGGCGCCGTTCTGGTTCGTGACGTCGGCGTCCCAGCGCACCTCGCCGTGCGCAGCTTCCTCGCGGGGGATGATCTGCTTGCAGGTCAGCGTCACCGTCAGCGCGTCGCCTGGGTAGACAGGGGTGAGGAACCGCAGGTTTTCCACGCCGTAGTTGGCCAGGACCGGCCCAGGGTCGGGCTGCACGAAAAGCCCGGCCGCGAACGACAGCACCAGGTAGCCATGCGCGACCCGGCCGTCGAAGAACGGGTTGGCCCGCGCTGCGGCCTCGTCCATGTGCGCGTAGAAAGTGTCGCCAGTGAACTCGGCGAAGTGCTCGATGTCCTCGAGCGTCACCCGGCGCGGTCCGGCGACAACCGAGTCGCCGGGCCGGAGCGAGGACAGCGGCTTGCGGAACGGGTGGCCGCCCTCGGTGTCGCGCCTCGCGCCAGGCACCCAGGTGCCGGTGACCGCCGACAGTATCCGCGGACTGGCCTGGACCGCAGTGCGCTGCATGTAGTGCAGGACACCGCGAACGCCGCCCATCTCCTCGCCGCCACCGGCTCGCCCGGGGCCGCCATGCACGAGCGGCGGAAGCGGGGAGCCGTGGCCGGTTGATTCCGCGGCGTCGTCGGTGTCCAGTACCAGGAGCCGGCCATGCCAGGGTGCGACGCCGAGCACGACGTCGCGGGCGAACTGCGCATCTGCGGTGACAACCGAGCCGGCCAGGCTGCCCAGGCCACGAGCGGCCAGGCTGATGACCTCGTCGGTGGATGAATAGCCCAGAATGGTAGCTACAGGGCCGAATGCCTCGATCTCGTGCGGCTCGGCCCGGCCTGTGTCGTCACTGCGCAGCAGCAGCGGCGAGATGAACGCGCCACGCTCTGCATCAGCGCCGACCACGTCCACGTGCTCAAGATCACCGAATACCAGCCGGCCAGCGGCGAGCAGGCCCTTGACGCTGCGCCGTACCTCTTCCCGCTGCTCAAGGCTGGCCAGGGCGCCCATCCGGACGGTCTCCTCCGCTGGGTTGCCGACGATCACCTTGGCCAGCCGCTCGCTAGTGGCCTCGGCAACCGAGTCGGCAAGCCCGGCCGGCACGAACGCCCGCCGGATCGCCGTGCACTTCTGCCCGGCCTTGACCGTCATCTCGGTCACTAGCTGCTTCACGTACAGGTCGAACTCTGCCGTGCCAGGCCCGGCGTCCGGGCCGAGTATGGAGCAGTTGAGCGAGTCGGCTTCGGCGTTGAACCGGACTGCCCGGCTGACGATCACCGGGTGCGTCCGCAACTGCCGGGCGGTCGCGGCCGATCCGGTAAACGACACCAAGTCCTGCTCGGTGAGATGGTCAAGCAAGTCACCGGCACTGCCGCACACTAGCTGGACCGATCCAGCCGGGAGCAGCCCGGAATCCACCATGAGCCGGACAAGCCCTTCGGTCAGGTAGGCGGTCTGGCTGGCCGGCTTGATCAGGCTCGGCACGCCTGCCAGGAACGCGGGCGCGAGCTTTTCCAGCGGCCCCCAGACCGGGAAGTTGAAAGCGTTGACCTGCACGGCAACGCCGCGCAGTGAGGTCATGATGTGCTGTCCGGCGAACTGGCCAGACTTGCCGAGCGGCTCGAGCCCGCCGTCGATATAAACGATGTCGTTGGGCAGCTCGCGCCGCGCCTTGCTGGCATAGCCGAGTAGCACGCCAATACCACCGTCGACGTCAAATTTAGAATCGCCGATAGTAGCGCCGGTCCGGGCGGACAGCGCGTACAGCTCGTCGCGGTGTTCGCGGAGGTAGGAACCCAGCGCCTTGAGCAGGCCGGCCCGCTGATGGAAGGTCAGCTCGCGAAGCGCGGGCCCGCCGATCTCGCGCCCGTATTCCAGGGCCGCTGCCATATCCACGCCGGCCGAGGAGATCCTGGCGATCTCGTCTCCGGTGACCGCGTCGAACACCGGACGCCCGTCGCCTTCCGGAGCCACCCAGTGCCCGCTCACATAGCTTCGCAGCAGCGCCATCGCTAGCTCCTCGTCTGCATTCATGCTGACCGGAGGCTCGGCCACCTCGATTCTAGGGACCAGCAGGCCGGAGACGGAACCGCGTCCGACCGAATTTACCAACCGGTCGTTCGGTGCATAACCTTGTCCCCATGGCGCATGACCCGGCCCCCGCCCCGCGACGCGGCCGCCCCGGCTACGACCTGGAGTCCCTGCTCGCCGTGTCAGTGACCGTGTTCAACGAGCAGGGATACGACGGCACCAGCATGGAAGACCTGTCGGGCCGGCTCGGCATCGCCAAGTCCTCGATCTACCATCACGTTGGCAGCAAGGAGGACCTGCTCGCACTAGCGCTGGACCGGGCACTGGACGGCTTGTTCTCGGTAGCCGAGCAAGTCACGGCCGACGGCGGTCCGGCCATCGAGCGGCTCGAGCAACTGGTCCGTGGCAGCGTCCAGGTGCTGGCCGACCGGCTGCCGTACGTCACCGTGCTGCTGCGCGCCCACGGCAACACCGGCACCGAACGGGCGGCGCTGGCCCGGCGGCGCGAGTTCGACCAGATCGTGGCTGATCTGGTCGCCGAAGCCGAGCGGGACGGCGACATCCGGCCGGACGTGGATCCGGCCATCACCGCACGGCTGCTGTTCGGCCTGGTGAACTCGCTCGTCGAGTGGTACCGGCCAGCCGGGCACCCGACCTCGCAGGCCCCGCCGATGACGCCGCCCCCACCGATGACGCACGCCGGGCAGACCACGCCCGGCGAACTCGCGGACGCGGTGTGCGCTGTCGCGTTCGACGGGCTGCGCATCCGGGGCACCGCCGGTGCGGACCGAGAACCGCCAGACCGCGACGCCCCGGCAGAACCGCTCAGGACCAGGACCGCCAGATGAGCGGCACCACCGTGAACCAGATCGGTAGCGACGACCCGCGTCCGATCTTGCTGGTCGATGTCGACGGCGTGCTCAACCCGTGGGACGCCAAGTTGTGCCCGGATGGATTCGCCGAGTACGAGTTCGTTCCGGGTGAGCGGGTGCTCCTGTCACCAGCGCACGGGGAACTGCTGACGTCGCTGGCTGCCGCCTACGAGCTTGTATGGGCTACCGCCTGGGAGCACAACGCGAACCGGTTCATCTGTCCGGTGCTCGCGCTGCCAGTTCTTCCGGTCATCGAGTTCCCCCTCAACGGCCGTGACCTGCGATTCCGCAAGCTTCCCTCAGTACAGCGGGCAGTGGGCGACCGTCCGTGTGCCTGGATCGATGACGTGCACCTGCCCGATCATTACGAGTGGGCGGCTTCCCGAGGGGTGCCGACGCTGATCATCGATATCGACCCGGCCGAGGGCCTCACCAGCGCGGTCGCCGAACGGCTCGCGCAGTGGGCCGCGATGCTTGCCGACGAGGCCTGACGCGGCTATCACGCGGATAAGGTCATAGCGGGAGGAACGGGCAAGTGATACTCGATCAGCTTGACGTGCCGCTGATCTGCTGCGAGCTCCCGTTGTCTAGTCGATGAAGTCCCGCAGGGCGGCGCTGACCAGGTCCGGGGCTTCTTCGGGAAGGAAGTGCCCGGTCGGCACTGACTGGCCGCGGACATCGGTTGCATACTGCTGCCAGATGCCAGTCGGGTCGCAGTCAGCCCCGGCCGGACCTTGCGTCCCCCACAGCACCTGGACCGGACATTCGATCTTGTGCCCGGCGGCGAAGGCCTCGTCGTCGTGCACCAGGTCGACGCCCAGCGCCGAGCGGTAGTCAGCGCAGGAGGCCGCTACCGTCCTGGGGTCACGGAAGCAGCGCACGTAGTCCTGCATCACCTCAGGCTCGATACTCCCGCCCTCGCCGATGAGCTGACTCATCAGGCCATGGACCCAGAATCCGGGATCACTGGAGATCATGCGCTCTGGTATGCCGTTGCCGCTGGCCAGAAAGAACCAGTGGTAGTTGGCCAAGGCCGCGGCCAGCGTCACGTTACGTAGGACATGCCTGGCCGGCACGAAGTCCAGCACAGCAAATTTGGTGACCGCATCCGGATCATCCAGGATGAGCCGATGCCCGACGCAGGCGCCGCGGTCGTGGCTGACCACCTGGAAATGCCAGAAGCCGAGCGCACGCATGAGCCGCACCTGGTCGCGCGCCATGGACCGCTTGGAATAGACCAGACCGGCGAGGTCCGGCGTCGGCTTATCGGAGTTGCCGTAGCCGCGCAGGTCAGCCAGAACCACCGTGTGGTCCCGGGCCAGGCTGGCAGCGACGTCCCGCCAGACGAGATGATTCTCCGGGTAACCGTGCAGGAAGAGCAGCGGAGAGCCCGCCCCGCTGACCGCATAGCTAACGCTGACGCCGTCGACCTGCATCTGCCGGTACTCGAAGCCGGGCAGCAGCAACGGGGAAACGGCAGGGCCGTCAGCCATATCACCCATCACGTTGCTCCGCGACAGCCATACGCACCCAACGTTCCTACCCCGTCGCCTGGGAGCCGACACCGAGCCGACGGTGCGCACTCGGCTGACCTGCCAGAGCGGCTCCGATCGTGCGAAGCTGCGCCGTCGCGCCGCCGAGCGCGAACTCGTTGTGGATGGCTGCCGCGAAGTAGCGGTGCACCCCGGCGTCCATGTCGATGCCGACGCCGCCGTGTACATGCACCGCGGCGTGCGCCACCCGGTGCCCGCCCTCGGCTGCCCAGAACTTGGCGGTTGCTATCTCGGTCTGCGCAGGCAGCCCGGTTGCCAGCCGCCAGGCCGCCTGCCACAGCGTGAGCCGGATGCCCTCCACGTCGATATAGCTGTCGGCCAGCCGCTGCGAAACGGCCTGGAAGCTGCCAATCGGCTTGCCGAACTGCTCGCGGCTGCGCGCATAGGCAGCCGTCAGCTCAAGGGCGCGCTCGGTCACGCCGAGTTGCAGTGCGCACAAGCCCACGGTCGCCCGCGCCTGCAGCCAGCAGGCGACGTCACGGCCCGCCGCGACGCTGCCGAGGACGCGATCGTCCGGCACTGCCACCCCGGCCAGTTCGACCCAGGCGGTCGCGTCACCGCCGGTTACCTGCTGCGACCGCACCGTCAGCCCTGCGTCGCCGGGGGTGACGAGGAAGACCGCCACGCCGGACGGCGTACTTGCCGGAACGAGCAGCACATCGGCCGCCGTTCCGGCCAGGACGCAGGTCTTGGTGCCGGTCAGCGTCCAACCTCCAGCGGACCGGTGCGCCGTGGTTGCCGGGGCGCACGGGTCCTGGCTGTCGTCCTCGGCCAGCGCAGCCGTCAGGATCACCGTGCCCTGAGCAGCCGGCCCGGCCCAGCGCTCCACCTGGCTGGCGTCGCCGAACTCGGCAAGCGCCGCCGCGCCGAGTGCGGTCGAGGCGAGGTAGGGCGCCGGCGCCACCGTCCTGCCTATCTCGACCAGTACGGTGCATTGCTCCAGCAGCCCGTACCCGGCTCCGCCGGCCGCTTCGGGCAGTGCCGCCGCAAGGACGCCAGCCGTCGCGAGCTCGGACCACAGGGCGCGGTCGAACCGCATACCGGTGGCCTCGATCTCGGCCAGCCGCTCCGGCGTCACCCGGTCGGTCAGGATCTGGCGGGTCAGCGCGCCGAGTTCGTCCTGAGCCGGCGTTGCCGAGAAGTCCATCGTTACCCTTCACGGTCAGTGTGGCGGTACCGGTCTTGACCGATGCTGACTTGATGACGTGATGCGGCGGGCTACCGCCGGCTGAGCGGCAGGCCGAGCGCGGCTGCGCCGATGATGTCCCGCTGGACCTCGTTGGTACCGCCGCCGAAGGTGAGGATCAGGGCTGAGCGCTGCATTCGCTCGATCCGGCCGGCCAGCAGAGCGCCAGGCGAGCCAGCCCGGACTTCGGCACCCGGCCCGAGCACCTCCAGCAGCAATCGGCAGGCCTCGATGGTCAGCTCGGTTCCGTACACCTTCGTCGCGGAGGCAGCCGCCGGGCCGGGCGATCCTGCCGCCGCGGCGATCCGCCAGTTGACCAGCTTGAGGAATTCGGCTTTGGCATGAACCCGGGCCAGATTGAGCTGAACCCACTCCTGGTCGATGACGCGGCGCCCGTCGGCCAGTTTGGCCGACCTGGCCCAGTCGGTTACCGCCGCGAGCGCTGACTGCACCGGTGCGGCTGACGTCAGCGCCACCCTCTCGTGGTTGAGCTGGTTGGTGATAAGCGGCCAGCCATTATTCTCCTCGCCGACGAGATTGCCCGCGGGCACCCGGACATCGGAGTAGTAGGTCGCACTGGTGGTCACGCCGGCCAGCGTGCGGACCGGCGTGAAGGAGAAGCCTGCCGCGTCAGTCGGCACGATGATGATCGACAGACCCTTGTGCCGGGGCGCGACCGGATCGGTGCGGCAGGCCAGCCAGACGTAATCGGCGTACTGGATCAGGCTGGTCCACATCTTCTGCCCGCTGATCAGGTAGCTGTCACCGTCGCGCACGGCCCGCGTCCGCAGCGACGCCAGATCCGTGCCCGCGCCCGGCTCGGAATAGCCGATCGAGAAATGCAGCTCGCCGGCTGCGATCGCGGGCAGGAAGCGCTGCTTCTGCTCTGGCGTGCCGAAGCGCATGATGGTCGGGCCGACCGTGTTGATCGTGAGGAACGGCACCGGCACTCCGGCGATGGCCGCCTCGTCGGTGAAGATCAGCTGGTCGATAACCGAACGATCCTGACCGCCGTATTCGGCCGGCCAGCCGATGGCCAGCCAGCCGTCCCGGCCGAGCTGGCGGACGACCTGCCGGTAGGCGTCGCCGTCACCGTACTCGCCGCTCGGGCTGGCAAACGCCGCGCGGAGTTCGGGGGTCATCAGATCGGCGAAATAATCCCGCAGCCGCTGGCGAAGCTGTTCCTGCTCAGCAGTGAAGCCGATGTGCATTCAGTCCCCTGCGGCTCGACTAGAACGCGTTCTACCCAATGCTAACGGAGCCGGCGCCAGACCGGGCCGGCTTCCTCAGCTCATCGATTGCGACCCAGCCACAACGGGATCGTCAGGCCGGTCGCGATGACCGCGGCTGCGGCTGCGATGACCCGGATGACCGGTGACAGGACCCCGCCGTGCAGGGCCGGCAGCTCAGCCACACCGACGGCCAGGGCGGCAAGGCCGAACCCCGCCGCAATCAGCGGCAGTTGGGCGCGCAGCACGCCGGCTCCGGCATGAGTCTCGGCCAGGTGCACGGCCAGCAGGTAGCCGAGCAGCGGCAGGCCGAGCAGGCCGGTATGCCAGGGCCGGGATCTGTGCAGGACCTCGAGCAGCAGCACTGCTACCGCCGTCACCTGCGCCCACGGCAGGCCGCGCACGATCGTCAGCAGGTACTCGGCAGTCCGGTGGACCAGCGAGCCGAGTGCCGCTTCGCTCGGCCTGCCGCCCCCCACCAGCAGCCGGATCACGCTGAGAGCGCCGCAGCCGATCGCGAATGACAGCACCACGCTGGTGCCGCCCGCGCCGCCGGACAGGGGCAGGGCAGCCCAGCCCACCGAAACGCCGGCCAGCAGGGCCACGGAGGCGATCGTGCGCCAGCGGCGCGGCGCCGCGATCACCCGGCTGCCAGCCTGGTCCGAGCTCGCGATCACCGGCGGACCACCATGACCTTCCTGGTGTAGCGGGCGAGCGGGCCGTCCAGGCTGCTGCGACCATCCCAGTGCACGACTGGCACGCCAAGCTCGAGCATGGCGAACCTGATGGCCTGCTGCTCCAGCCGCCATACCCGCCGGGCCAGCCCTGAGATCTTGCTGCCGTCATCGCCGGGCTCAGAGTTGAGCACATCGATGATGACGACGCTGAATCCCCGCTCGCGAACGTCGCGCACAGCCTCCACGAGGCCGGCATCCAGCAACGGGCTGAACACCACGATCAGCGATCCCGGCGGCAAGGCGGCCCTCGGCAGCCTGGTAAAGCCGGCCGCCTTGTCGGAGCCGCCTGGGCTCGACATCAGCAGGTCAAGCAACCGCTGAAAATGCCGCTCGCCCTGGCCGGGGGCGACCCAGTTCAGCCGGCTCGCGTACATGACGAGGCCGACGCGGTCCCGGTCAGCCAGGTAACGGCCCATCACGCCGGTAGCGCCCCGCAGGACCAGGTCGAGTGAGCTGGCGCCCGGCTCACCGACGTCAGCCGTGGCGTCGGCGATAACGACGACGTTCTGGATTCGCTCCGCCGCGAAGGTGCTCAGGTGGATGCTGCCACGCCGGGTCGTGGCCGGCCAGTTGATCCGCCGCTGCCGGTCTCCAGGCACGAACTCACGGACGCCGACGAACTCGCTGCCCTCGCCGGTTGCCCTGGACGGATGCTCGCCCAGCCGGCTAGGCAGCCGACTGAGCAGAATCGTCCGGGTCAGGTGAGCGGGCTCTGGCCGGCAGTCGATCCATGGCAGCCCGAGGCGGGTCGAGCCTTCGGTCAGGCGGTAGCGATCCCTGAGGGTAATCGCAAGCATGCCGACCTGCCGGCGCCCCCAGCGCTGCGCGGTGAACGGCAGCAGGACGTGGGCGGGGCCAGGGATCACGACCGCGGGCCCTGGCGTGATCGCCTCGCCTGGCTCGATTCGCAGCTCGGCGGCATAGTCGCCCTGACCGTCTACGTCGACCTGCAGCGCCGAGGGATGACCCTCGGCGAATCCGCTGTCGACCGGGCGGATCCTTACCCTTAGCCGACCCGGGCGTGCCGCGCGCACGGTGGAGAGCAGCACTATGGCCGGCGCCGCCAGGCCAGCGAATTCTGGCCGGTGGGTAATGACGGCCAGCGCAAGCGCGGCGACCGCGAGCGTGAGCAGGCGCCCGGCATGCGCCGACGGCCGCCAGCGGACCGGCACATGCCTGTCGCCGGTCTGGTAGCCGTAGTCAGCCACCGGCTGTTACCTGGCCAGTTCCGCAGCGGGGACGCTGACCGGAGTCGATGTCGGGTTCGGTCACAATCGCTCCAGCCGGTCGATGATCTCGCTCAGTGTCCGCTGCGGGATTCCCTGGCGGGTCGAGCGCTGCTCGGCCGGCCGCGCGGGATCAAGCCAGTACCACAGCCCGTCGTCGGGTTCGCCCGCCAGCAGCAACCGCCGGGCCGCCTCGGGATCGGCATACAGGCTCACGCCATGCCGCTCAGCGAGCCTGGCCGCAAGCAGGTGCTGGAGTGTTGGCCGCAGATCGGCGTCGTAGCTGCGCATGTTGGTAGTTGCGTCGACCAGGAGACCTCGTTTCCGCCAGAACCCGATGTAGCTTCCCTCGCCCGCCGGCTGCCCGTTCTCGTCCTGCGCGGCGAACTCGGCAGGCGTCCCTGGCACCAGCGCGCGGAGCAGGATCATGATCACTACTGCCCAGGCGATCACCGTGGCGAAAGCGGCGGCAGATCCGGCATAGCCGTAAGCGGCGACGGCGGTGACGGTCACCATCGCGCAGGTGATGATCAACTCCGGCCACAGTGCCCGCCAGCCGCCGGTTGCTGGCGCGGCAGCGCTCGCGTCCGGTGCGGGCAGGCGGGCGGCCGCCGGGCCTGGCACGTTGCTCATGTGGCCGCCCTCGCGGCTGCCGCATCCGGCTGCCGGCTGGCTCCCGCCGTCACCCGCAGGTCAGCGGAGATGGCTTCCAGCGCCCGCATGGCGTCCTGCCTGGCGGCCACCGGAAGCGCGTGACTGGAGTACCGGGCTTCGTAGAACAGCATCGTCAACCGACTGGCGGCGGTGTCGCGACTGGCGGCCGTGTCGTCGCCCGCGGCAGCGTCGCGGAGCAGGCCCGCCCGCACCGCCCGGTCCAGCAGCTCGGCCGAAGTCTCGGCGCCGTACCTGGCAGCGCCCGCACTACCCAGGCTCTCTTCCATGGCCACATAGCAGGCGATGATCGCGGCGCGGGCATCGTCAATCGAATGCAGCGCGCGCAAGCCGGACTCGACCGCCTGCCGAAGGCCGGCGTCGTCATCATCGGCCCGGTCAGCGGGCTGCGCTGTCACGGCTCGCCGCCTGCGCACGATGACGCCGATGACGATGACCGCTAGCACCAGCAGCGCCAGCCCGGCGAACCCGAAGAACTCGACCTCGGCCCTGGTCAGGCCGCTGACTGGGGTGAATAGCGAATTCGGGCCCAGCGTCGGCACGAAGACGAGCGGATTGCCGTAGTACTTCTTAAGCCCCGGCCAGACCAGGCTCGACACGGTCACCGCGAGGACGACGACCATGGCGCTCCGGATTGTCCGATCCAGGAACAACCGCATCCGGGCGGTCAGGTAGCTTGGCTCCGGTGCACGTCGCCGGACGGCCCGCGCCGTGAGCAGGAGCGCGAAGAGCACAAGCTCGGCGCACGCGAAGACGATCCCGCCCGCCTCGCGCCAGGGACCATCCTGCGTCAGACGGCCGCCGGAGGTGTTGACGCCGACGAAAGTGACTACCAGGAGTAGTCCGGCGATCACCGATCGCGTGAGAGCCTTGCGGTGCAACGGCCCGCGGCCAGCGAGCAGCCGTCGCCGGGAGAGTTGCCCGCTGGATACCACTGCGCTCCCTGCTTACCCAACCTGGCCGAATTTCTGGGCCAGTTTATGCACATCATGCAGCGACGCCGCGGCTCGCAGCGTATCGGGCAAGCAAACAACGAGGCCGACGGCCGGCCATGTCAAGATATGGCGATGAGCAGCCCCCGCGATGTCGCGATGGACCTGATCGCCTTCCTCGATGCCTCCCCGTCGCCCTATCACGCGGCCGTCGAGGCACTTCGGCGGCTGACTGCGGCCGGCTTCACCGAGGTCCCGCCGGGCGGAGCCTGGCCGTCCGGTCCGGGCCGTCATGTCGTGGTGGATGGCGGCTCGCTGTTCGCCTGGATCGTGCCAGACGGCTGCGCTCCTGACGCGCCGTTCCGGCTGCTGGGCGCGCACACCGACAGCCCGGCGCTCCGTGTCAAGCCCCGGCCGGACACTGGCCAGGCCGGCTTCCGCCAGCTTGGCGTGGAGATCTACGGTGGCCCGCTGCTCAATTCCTGGCTAGACCGCGACCTCGGCCTGGCCGGACGGGTCGCCGTGCGCACCGCGGGCGGTCCGCAGGTCCGGCTGATCCGGGTGCACCGGCCGATACTCCGGGTCCCGCAACTGGCCATTCACCTGGATCCCGAGATCCGTACCGCCGGGCTGAAGCTGGACGCTCAGCAGCACCTGGTGCCCATCTGGTCACTCGGCGACCCGGAGCCGGGCGGCTTCCGCCGGTTCCTGGCCGCCGAACTCGGCGTCGGTGCCGATGACGTGCTGAGCCACGACATAGTGACCTATGACCTGGCAGGCGGCACGCTCGCCGGAGTCAGCGAGGAGTTCGTCAGCTCAGCCCGGCAGGATGACCTGGCCTGCTGTCATGCGTGCGTGTCGGCGCTGTGCACGGTCGCGGCGCGGCCAGCCCCGCAGCACGTCAGCGCGGTGGTCCTGTTCGACAACGAGGAGATCGGCAGCCGGTCGGCCACCGGCGCGGACGGCGCCTGGCTGGGCAGGCAACTGGAGCGCAGCGTGCTTGCCCGCGGCGGCGGCCGCGACGACTTCCTGCGCGCGGTCGCGGCCTCGCTCCACGTGTCCGCGGACATGACACACGCCACGCATCCCAACTACCCGGACAGGCATGAGCCCGGGCACTGGATCGCACTCGGCGGCGGCCCGGTGCTCAAGGTCAGCGCGAACGTCTTCTACAGCACGACCGCGCCGACTCAGGCCGCCTTCCTGCTCGCCGCCGAGCAGGAAGGCGTTCCGGTGCAGTACTTCGTCAACAAGAGCGGCGTGCGCAGCGGGTCGACGATCGGCCCGATCGTCGCCGCGGGCCTGGCGATGCCGACCGTGGATGTGGGCAACCCGACCTTGGCTATGCACTCCGCCCGCGAGCTGACCGGGACGGCGGACGCCGCGATGCTGACCGCGGCACTGACCGCCTTCCTCAGCCCGACCCGCTAGCCCGGCCTACGGCCGACGCCGCAGTCCCTGCCGGCGGGCGAAGTCGAGCGCCTCGGTCGCGAGCGACAGCCACTCCAGGCCGGAGTCGGGGTCAAGGCTGAGCCACTCCCGCCTCGGCGTGCCCTTGTTAGCGTCGAAGGCCGCGCCGTTGCCGGACCGGATCAGCGCTGTTACCCGGCTGGCCGGCAGCTTGAGCACAAGCCTGCCACGGACCAGCATCGCGAAAATCCGGCCTTCGTACCGCAGGGCGCCGCGGCCGAACCCGCCACCGCCACGTGGCGGCATCACGCCCTCGACGCCGGCTAGCTCGTGGACCAGGTCCTGGTACCGATCCCGCATCGGGTCCGCGCCTGCCACGCTTACCAGGCTAGACCGTACTCGGCCCGGCTACCTCGTCGACCGCGCCGAGGCGATGTCGTTGAGGGCATCGCCGATCTGCCGGAACGCCAGCACGGTGACGACAAGCGCGATCAGCGCGGGGTACACCTCCCACGGATAGCTGTCGAACAGGTCGTTGACGCCGTTGGTCAGCATGGTGCCCCAGTCAGCGAACGGCGGCGGCGGGCCAAGGCCGAGGAAGCTCAGCGCAGACAGGCTGTAGATCGCGTCAGCCACGGCGAAGGTGGTAGTCACGATGAAGATGTTGAAGGTGTTGGGCATCATGTGCCGGAACAGGATGCGCATTCGTGTCGAGCCCATGGTCGTCGAGGCCTGCACGAACTCACGGGTCCGCAGGGACAGCACCTGGCCCCGGACAAGCCGGCTCACGTAGGGCCAGGACAGCAGCGAGAGCAGCAGGATGATCGACAGCAGGTTCAGCGTGAACATGCTGGCCATGATCAGCAGCAAGATAAATGTCGGCACGGCCAGCAGCGTGTCGACGATCCGCATCAGGAACGCGTCGAAGATGCCGCCGATCATGCCGGAGATAGCCCCGTACAGCGCACCGATCACGGTGCTGATGATTGCTACGGCGAACCCGAGTTCCAGCGATGACTGGCCGCCGACCATCAGCCTGCCCAGGATGTCGATGCCGTACTCGTCAGTGCCGAGCGGATGACCGCCGCCCGGCGGCAGGTTCGCAAGATTAAGGTTGACGGTCGTCTGGTTCGTGCGGTAGAGGAGCGGCCCGACGAAGCAGAACAGGATCAGCAGCAAGACGACCGCGCAGCCGCCCATGGCGCGCTTATTGTGCAGGAAGTCGTCGAGGGCCAGGCTCCTGCCGCCGGTCCTGCTGCTTACCTCGCCGCCTTCCGGCGCGGGGCCGACCGAACCGGTGATCGCGCCGTGCTCAGCCGACTGCATGCCTGATCCTGGGATCGATGACGCCGTAGGCAATGTCCGCGGCGAGGTTGCCGAGCACGGTCGCCACGCCGATGATCAGCGTCGCCCCGAGCATCACCGGGAAGTCGTGGCTCAGCGCCGATTGCCAGAACAGCAGGCCCATGCCGGGGAAGTTGAAGATGGCCTCGGCGATCACCGCGCCGGCCACGATGTTCGGCAGCGACAGGCCGAGGATCGTGATGATCGGCAGCAGCGCGTTGCGGAGCAGGTGCCTGGTAAGAATCAGCCGCTCGCGCAGGCCCTTGGCGCGCGCGGTGCGGATGTAGTCCTGGGCCAGTTCCTCGATCGCAGACGAGCGCATGTACTGGCTGAAGCCGGCCACGCTGTTGATCGCGAGCACGATCACCGGCAGGATCAACGCGTTCGGGTCGGCGAACAGGCCGCCCACCGAGGCGATGCCGCCGGTGAAGCTTGGCTGCAGCACATGGAAATGCACGCTGAACACGGCGATCAGCAGCAGGGCTTCCATGAAGTCCGGTGCCGAGTACAAGGTGAACCAAGTGCCCGCCACGATGTCGTCCCGCACCGTGCCGCGATGGATGGCCTGATAAAGCCCCATCGGCACGCCGATGATCAGCGCGAGCACGGTGGAGATGCCGATCAGCACGGCATCGCGCGGCAGCCGCTGCGCGATCAGGGTCGATACCGGCTGCCCAGCCACGTAGGAGATCCCGAAGTCGCCGTGTACGACATGCACGCAGTACAGCCAGAACTGGACCGGCAACGGCCGGTTGAGCCCGTAGGTGTTATCGAATATTGCCACCTTCGCAGGCGTTGCCTTCTGCCCGAGCACCGCACGGGCCGTGCTGCCCGGCTCCAAGTGAACCAGGATGAACGTCAGGATCATCACGCCGACGATGACGGCGACCGACTGCCCGATCCTGCGAACGATGTACCAGGTCATGAGGCTGGCTTGGTGTAATACCACACCTCAGGGTTGTAGAGACCGCTGAACGGGTTGAGCGGGGTGACACCGGCCAGGTTGCTCTTGTACACGAACACCGTGGCGGCGTTCGGCAGCCAGAGCAGCGGCAGTTGCCTGGCTGCATAGTCCTCGTAGGCGAAGAACGCCGCGTTGCTCGAGCCGTACTCGGTGGCGTCGATGAGCTTGTTCATCTCCGGGCTCGAGTAGCCGCCGTAGTTGCCGTTGGCGTCGGTGTTGAACTGGCCGGCCCCGCTCGGGTCCATCAGGTACCCGTTGTAGCCATACTGCTGCAGCTGCCAGTCGTCGCAGATCGATGCCGGGTGCGACTGGGCGTTGCAGGTGCCGGTCGTGGACACCAGGGTGTTGAACGGCTCGGACTTCAGCGTGAGCTTGATGCCGCCGAGGGACTCGGTGGACTGGATCGCGGCGTTCTGCTCGTTGTACGACTCGGTCCCGGAGCCGAACAGCAGCTGGAAGGTCAGCGGCTCGCCGGCCGTGATGCCAGCGCCGCACTCATCCGCGGCCGTTCCCGGCCGGATGCACGTGTCCGTGCCGCCCGGCACCACCTTCCAGCCGTGCGCCTTGAGCAGCGCTATCGCCTTGGCCGGGTCGTACGGGTACGGGCCGCCGGCCTTCTCCAGCGGCGAGTCCCACTGCTGCCCGTACGCCACCGGAACCGCGCCGTTGCCGGGATCGGCGTAACCCGCGAATGCCTTCTGCACGATCTGCTTGCGGTTGATCAGGTACTCCATCGCCTGCCTGATGTACAGCTGGCGCAACAGCAGGCCCGCGACCGGAGCGTAGAAGTTCGGCAGGATCTCGGCCACTCCGGGGGCGGCCACCTGCGCCACCGAGTACCCCTCCGCCTTCAGGGCCGGGATCTGCCGGACGTCATTGAGCGGCACGCTCGCCACATCGAGCGATGTGCCGGACCGCAGCGTGTCCATCTCCGAAGTGTCGGTGGTGAACGGCGTCCAGATCGCCTCGCTCAGCACGGGCTTGTCCGGACCCGAGTAGTTCTTGTTCGGCACCCAGGCGTAGTAGCCCGAACTCTGGAATGCCGCCAGCTTCCACGGTCCGTACACGACCTTCCACAGCGGGTTCGTTGCGAACGTGGCCATATCGCTGCCCTGGCCTTGCAGGAAGTTCCAGACTGCCTTGGCGCCCGCCGTGGTCTCGTCGTAGTTGCCGACCTTGCCGGCAGCCGACGTCTTGTCCCAGGCATGCTGCGGCAGCAGCGGGATCGTGGCGAGCACGTTGTCGGTGTAGAACTCCGGGTTGTAGGACCGGGTGAGGTCGAGCACCACGGTGTGTGCGTTGGGCGTGATCACCTTCGCCACGTCGACCGGGAACAGCCCCGCCACGTAGTTGAACCAGTCGTTGTAGTTCACCTTGAGCAGGTTGTAGGCGAAGGTGAAGTCGCGGCTGGTGATCGGCACGCCGTCCGACCACTTCCACGGCTTGAGCACGATCGTGATGACCTTGTCGCCATCGGAGTACTTCAGCGAGCTGTACAGGCTCTCCTGCGGATTAGGGATTGATTGCGCTCCATCACCGGAGTACACCAGCGGCGGCCACAGGCCGAGAGTGAGGTCGGCGTTATAGCCGTTGGAGTTGGTCGCGGGTCCCAGCGGGAAGATGTCGTTCGGTGACGCGCCCACCTCGGCGATCGTTACCGTGCCGCCCTTGATCTTCTGCCCCTTCACGACGGAGCCGCCGCCAATCGGCCCGCTGCTGCCGCCCCCGCAAGCTGCCACCAGAGTTGCCAGGGCTAGCGCAGCGGCTGCCCCCGCGATGCGATGAGTTCTGGACATTCGACAACTCCTCCGGCTCAAGACGACCGCGACGGGAAATTGGCCCGCCTTCGTCGCTGCTGGTAGCCGTTATAGGCGGTGTCGGCGGGATTTATAAAGAGGTCGCGGCCATTTTTAACCACACTGTGACACGTTGGGTGATTCCACCGGGCTAACCGCGCAGCCGGGCCGCGGCGTCCCTGAGTGCGTCATCGAGCGGCGTGGGCTGCAGGCCGAACGTCTGCGTGGTAGCGCTGGCGTCGATCACGAACGGCGCGGTGAACTGATATCGCGTCGTCCGCAGTTCCTTGACCATCGGCGAGAACTCGCCGTAGGCCCACAGCACCGGATACGGAATCGCCGTCAGCTTCGCCGCCGGCGTGCCGTTGACCGTCGCGAACCTGGTGGCGAGCTGTCGCACCGTGAGCGCCGGCCCGGTGGGGACCAGCCAGGCCTGGCCGTAGGCCCGCTCGTCGGCCGCGACCGTGATGAGCGTGCGGGCGCAATCGGCAATGGCGGTCCAGCTGTGCGGGACATCAAGCGGAGCCGGCGAGTAAGCCCGCCGGCCGGCCAGCAGCGCCTTGCCGAGCGCGAACGACAGCAGGCCGTTCTGCTCGATGTAGTCGCTGGCCCGAACCTCGGTGGCGCGGATCCGGCCAGCCCGGTGCGCGGCAAGGGCGTCCTGCCACATCTGCTCGCGCAGCCGGAGCTTGGGGTGGGTAGCAGCAGCAGGTGTCTGCTGACCGATCGGGCCGCGGACCGGCCCGTAGCCGTACGCGTTGCTCATCGCGGCCAGCACGGCTCCGGTGCGCGCCGCGGCGGTCAGCAGCGCCGACGCCAGCGGCGGCCAGTCGGTGAACCACCGGTGGTACTGCGGGTTCGCGCAGTTGTAGAGGACCGCGGCGGCTGCCGCTAGCTCGGTCAGCCGCTGCGTGTCGGTCGCGTCGGCAGCGACCCGCTCGATGCCGGGACACTCAGGCCCGGTGCCGCGGCGGCTGATAAGGCGAACGTGCTCGCCGCGCTCGGCGAGCAGCGTCGCGATCGCTGATCCGACTGCCCCCGCTCCGACGATGACGTGCTCGGACATTGCGTTCTCCTGTTCTGCCTGTTCTGCCTCGAGTGCTGGAGCGCTGAGTGCTGGCAACGGGCCGCCGGCCGCCAGACCTCTGCCGGGCGTGACCGCACGATGAGTGAGCACTGCTCTCTTTTGTAATCGGCAGTCTTACACAACAGGCGCACTCTTGCAAGATCACTGCTCTCTAATGTGTGCAATAATCTTGGCCATGCCAGCAGCATCCATCCGGGCCAGGGTTCGGGCAGAGATGATCGAGGAGATCAAGAGGGTCGCCCGCCAGCGACTGGCAGCCGAGGGGGCCAACTTGTCGCTGCGCGCCGTCGCCCGCGACATGGGCATGGTGTCGTCGGCCCTGTACCGCTACTTCGCCAGCCGGGACGACCTGCTCACCGTGCTGATACTGGACGGCTACAACGCGCTCGGCGACGCGGTGGAAGCGGCCGATGCCGCGGTGACTGACCGAACCCGGCTCCGGGCCCGGTGGCTCAGCGCGACGCGCGCCGTCCGTGACTGGGCGCTGGCGAATCGGGCCGAGTACGCGCTGCTCTACGGAAGCCCGGTACCCGGCTACGCCGCGCCGCAGGACACGATCGCCGCGGCTGCCAGGACGCCAATCGTGCTGGCAGCGATCCTGACCGATGGATACGCAGCTGGCATAGTGACCGCGGCCGGCTTTCGGCGGCCTGCATCACTGCCCGCCGCGGTGCAAGCCGACCTCTCGCGCACCCGCGACCAGATCGCGCCAGGGCTGCCCGAAGAACTCCTCCACGCCGGGCTGACCTGCTGGCTGCAGCTCTTCGGCGTGCTCAGCTTCGAGCTGTTCGGGCAGCTCAATAACGTAATCGACGCCCGCGCCGAGTTCTTCGGCCAGCAGATGGAGCTCATGGCCGATCTGATGGGTATCTAGCTGCCGCGGTGGCATCCAGGCGAGCATGATGGTTCCGCTGGGTGGTCGCGATCGAGGGAGGGCACATGGCATCGGAGCTGGCTGGCCGGCTCGGAAAGTTCGGGATCTGGCGGGCAGCTGCTCAGGCGACGCCGGAACTGGCCGCGGCCATCGAGCGGCTCGGCTACGGCGCCCTGTGGCTCGGCGGCTCCCCGGACGGTGACCTGGCGATCGCCGGGGAACTGCTCGACGCGACAACGACGCTGACCGTCGGAACCAGCATCGTGAACATGTGGAAGGACGACGCCGAAACGGTCGCCAGGTCGTACGCCCGGCTGCAGGCCAGGCATCCCGATCGCGTCGTGCTCGGCATCGGTGCGGGCCATCCGGAAGCCACGCCGCACTATGCCAGCCCGTATGAGACTCTCGCGAGGTATACCGACCGGCTTGTCGCTAACCACGTTCCCGCCGATCGCATCGTCCTTGCCGCTCTCGGCCAGCGGGTGCTGCACCTGGCAGCCGACCGTACCGGCGGTGCCATCCCGTACCTGGTACCACCGGAGCACACCCGGCTAGCGCGGGAGATTCTCGGCCCGGATCGCCTGCTGGCGCCCGAGCACAAGGCGGTGGTTGACAGCGACGTGACGCGGGCCAGGGCGCTCGGTCGCAGCCGCGTCAGCAATCCGTACCTGCGCCTGGTCAACTACACCTCGAACCTGCGCCGGCTCGGTTTCACCGACGAGGACCTGGCCGACGATGGCAGTGACCGGCTGATCGACGCGCTGGTCGCGCACGGCAGCCCGGATCAGGTAGCCGCGCAGCTTTCCGCGCACCTGGCTGCGGGCGCCGACCACGTCTGCATCCAGTTGCT
>JAJYUU010000001.1:86060-115200 GCA_021792405.1 Actinomycetes bacterium | reverse complement strand
TCGCGCTGCAGGCCCTGTTCCTGGTCTGCGACTCGGGCAAGGCCCCGCTGACGGCACGCCAGACGAAATGGTCGCCGAGTTCGTCGGCCACTCTCGCGGCCGTGGTGCTGCTCGGACCGGTGGCTGCCGCGTTCGTCGGAGCGGCCGCGCTGCTGAGCGTGCAGCGCCCGTTGCGGCTCGCCGAACGGCTGTTCAACGGCGCGATGTACGCGATCTCGGGCCTTGCCGCCGGTGAGGCCTATTTGGCCTGCAATGGCATAGTGGGGCTGCCGCATACGGGTCATTTCAAGGCCATCCTGCTGGCATTCGCAGCCGCTGCCACCGTGCACGTGATCGTCAACCACGGGATGATCTGGGGGGTCAACCGGCTCAACCTGGCGAGCGGCGCATGGCGCCGGCAGGGCCTGGAGTCCAGCCTGACGCTGCTGCTGGCCTCCGATCTCGGTTACGCCAGCCTGGGGATGGTAATTGCCTCCCTCTGGGAAATCATGAGCTGGTTCGCTGCGGTGCTGGTGCTGGTGCCGCTGTTCATCGCTCGCTGGGCCATGGGCCAGTTCACTGAGCAGCAGCGTGCTTACGCGGCCACGATGAACGCGCTCTGCCAGGCAGTAGAGACCAAGGACTACTACACGCGCGGCCACGGCGACCGCGTTTCCCGCGGTGCTGTCATGATCGCCAGGCAGATCCGGATGAGCGCCGACCGCACCGAGGCCATCAGGTTCGCTGGCATGCTGCATGACGTCGGCAAACTCGGTGTGCCGACGCAGGTCCTGCAGAAGACCGGGCCGCTGACCGAGGACGAGTTCGCGGCGATCCAGCTGCACCCGATGCGCGGCCTGGAAATCGTCAGGGAGATCGGCTTCCTCTTCGAGGCGCTGAACGGCATCATGCACCACCACGAGAGGATCGACGGCCGTGGTTACCCGATGGGGCTAGCCGGGCATGAAATCCCGGAGTTCGCCCGCATTATCGCGGTCGCTGACGCCTTCGACTCGATGACCACGACCCGTTCCTACCGCGAGGCCAAGAGCATCGAGTTCGCGCTGAGCGAGCTGCGCAGCGGAGCGGGCACGCAGTTCGACCCGGTGGTCGTGGAGGCATTCATCGCAGCGATCGAGCAGGAGCAGTGGCAGCTACCTGAGCCAGCGGGAGAGCCTGCCGACCTGACTACCGTGACCGTGAAGGATCATGACGACCCGACAGCGCCGCTGCGGGTGGTGGAGCCATGACCGGCGGAACGATTGTCCGACGCAGCCCGCCGGACCGGGTGGCCTACTGGCAGGCACTGGACTCCGGCCGGATCTTGCTGATGGCGGCTGCGACGATGCTGCTGATCGCGGCATTCGCCGGCGTCGTGGCCCTGCATCCGCATGTCAACTGGCAGGCAGCCCTGGCGTTCGGCGGCTTGATCGCGTTCGGTGAGCTGCTCAGGCTCGCCCTGCCCGGCGGGCGGGAGGCGGCGCCGATCGCGATGGTCGGCGCGATGGCTTACGCCATGTCGCTAGCGCTGCCCGGGCAGGGGCACGTGCGGTACGACGCGCTGCTGGTCATCGCGGTCTGCGCGGTCGCCATGAGCGTCGGCGCACTCCCGCACATCGCGGCGGGCCGGCCTGCCGGACTGACCGGCATGTGCACCCGGCTGGTCGCGGTGTCCTGCGTAGCGTTCATCTTCCGGCCAATCGTCTCCAGGGACTTCGTCAAAGAGCCGTGGTGGGTCCTATTCGCGGTCATCGCGCTGGTCTACTGTTTCGGCTGGCTGACCGACACGCTGATAGGCGCGCTTATCAGAGCCGATGACGTTGGCGCCAGGTTCTCGGTGGCCGTGCGTGACGAGATGCGGCTGCAGTGGCCGCTGGGCCTCGCCGTCGGCGCGTCGGTCATCATCGCGATCTTCGGCACCAAGGTGATGGGCATCAGGGAGCTGGCAGTGTTCATCGGGCCGCTGCTGGTGACCCAGATCGCCTTCCGCCGCTACGCCGGCATCCGCGCCACTTACCTGCAGACGGTCCGGTCGCTGGCCAGGGTCACCGAAGTGGCCGGGTACGTGGAAACCGGCCATTCCCGCCGTGTCAGCAGGCTCGCGATAGCCATCGGCCGCGGGCTCGGCCTAGCCGAGCCGGAGTTGCTCGCGCTGGAGTACGCGGCGCTCATGCACGACATCGGCCAGCTCTCGCTGCGTGACCCGATACCCGGCGGGGCGACGCTGCTGGTGTCGTCGGCCGATCAGGAACGCATCGCTGAGCTGGGTGCTGAAATCATCCGCGAGGCTGGCGTGCTGGACGACGTAGCGGACCTGGTCCGCTGGCAAAGCCGGCCGGCCCGCGGCCAGGGTCCGGCGCCGCCGCTTGGCAGCATGATCATCAAAGCGGCCAACGCCTTCGATGACATGGTTGGCAGCTCCACCGACCGGAACAGGTCGGCTGCGGCTCTCGACCGGATGCGCCGTGACCCGGTCGAGTACGACGCCGGAGTGGTAGCCGTGCTGGCGGAGGTGGCGGGGCGAAGGGTGCCGTCCCGCCTGTAGGCTGCCGTGCGTGCTTGACTCGGTCCTAGTCGCTAATCGCGGTGAAATCGCCCGGCGGGTCATTACCACCGCCCGCAGGCTGGGTGTCCGCTCGGTGGCGGTCTACTCCGAGGCCGACGCCGACCTGCCGTACGTGACGGAGGCAGCCGAGGCCATCCTGATCGGTCCTGCGCAGCCTGCCGCTAGCTACCTCAACGGCCCTGCTTTGGTCGCGGCCGCGCAGCGCACCGGAGCCAGGGCGATCCACCCAGGGTATGGGTTCCTGGCTGAGAACGCGGCATTCGCCGCCAGGGTGCTGGAAGCCGGGCTCACCTGGATCGGCCCGTCGCCCGAGTCGATCACGCAGATGGGCGACAAGATCAACGCGCGGAACCTGATGGAGCGGGCAGGCGTGCCGGTGTCGCCCGGCACGAGGGAACCGGTAGCCGATCCCGCCGCTGCGCTGGCGGCGGCGAGGCAGATCGGCTACCCGGTAATGATCAAGGCATCGGCGGGTGGCGGCGGCATCGGGATGAGCGCAGCGGCCGGCCCTGAGGAGCTTGCGGCGGGCTTCGAGACCGCCAGGTCGCGAGCCGAGCGGTTCTTCGGTAACCCTGGCATCCTGATCGAGCGTTACGTCGAGCGCGCCCGGCACGTCGAGGTGCAGATACTCGGCCTTGCCGACGGACGCGTGCTGGCGCTCGGAGAGCGGGACTGCTCGGTGCAGCGACGGCATCAGAAGGTGGCCGAGGAGACCCCGTCGCCGGGAATCACCCCGCAGTTGCGGACCCGGATGCTCGCCGCCGCAGTGCAGGCGGGCCAGGCCGTGAAATACCTGGGCGCCGGCACGGTCGAGTTCCTCGTCGACGTTGCGGCCGGGGACTTCGTGTTCCTGGAGATGAACACCCGGCTGCAGGTTGAGCACCCGGTGACCGAACTGGTGACTGGCATCGACTTGGTCGAGCAGCAGTTCCGCATCGCTGCCGGCGAGGACATCAGCTTCCTGCCCGCCGACGTGACCTGTCGCGGGCACGCTCTGGAGTTCCGGATCTACGCCGAGGACAGCAAGCGCTTCCTGCCCAGTCCCGGAACGATCACGCAATGGCACGAGCCGACCGGGCCCGGCGTCCGCGTGGACGCCGGCTACGCCGCAGGCAACAAGGTGACCCCGTTCTACGATCCGCTGCTGGCCAAGCTCTGCGTTCACGGCGCGAACCGGGCAGAGGCGCTCGACCGGGGCAGGGCTGCCGTTGCCGCATTCGGTATCGGCGGGCTCAAGACCAACCTGGAGTTCCATGCAGAACTGCTGGCCTCGGCGGAGTTCTCCTCCGGCGACTACGACACCGGGCTGGTGAGCCGACTGCGCGGGTGACACCGGGCGAGCAGCGATGATGGGATCCTGAAACCGGCTGGCTGCGGCTGACAGCGAGGAGGGCACATGAGCGAGGTTCGCGCGGAGATGGTGGCGAACGTCTGGAAGGTCGTGGCGGCCGAGGGAGATGTCGTCGCCGACGGTGACACCCTGGTGATCCTGGAGTCGATGAAGATGGAGATTCCGGTTCTGGCCGAGGGCTCCGGCACGCTGACGAAGTTGGCGGTTGCTGAAGGCGACATCGTCCAGGAAGGCGATCTGATCGCCCTCATCGAGTAAGTCCCGCTCGTTCCCGGCGGACTGCTCTCGCAGCGGCCTCAGACGCCGGACGTCGTGCGCGGGTATGCGTCCCCGGCGTCGGTGACGACGTTGACCAGGTAGGGGATCCCGGAGTCGAATGCGCGGCGAAGCGCGGGGCCGATCTCGTCCGGCTCGGTGACCAGCTCGCCGCCACCGCCGAGTGCGGTAACGACCTGGTCGTAACGGCAGCCAGGCTGCAGGTCGGCCGCCACGTCGTAGCCGTAGAGTGCTTGCATGGGGTGCTTCTCCAGCCCCCAGATGCCGTTATTGCCGCAGACGATCACGACCGGCAGGCCATGGCGGACCAGGGTGTCCGCATCCATCAGGGAAAACCCGGCCGCACCGTCGCCGAGCAGCAGCACAACCTGGGCGGTTGGCCGTGCCAGTCGCGCCGCGATGGCGTAGCCGAGACCAGTCCCGAGACAGCCGTAGGGACCGGGATCCAGCCAGCCGCCCGGCTGCTGCGGCTCGACGTACTTGCCGGCATAGCTGACGAAGTCGCCGCCGTCGCCGATGACCACGGCATCGGCGGCAAGCAACCGGGTCAGCTCGCCATAGATGCGCAGCGGGTGAATCGGGCTCGCGGCGCTGCCGAGTAGCTCCGCGTCATCGGCTATGGCCTGCCTGCTGATGGCCTGGAGCCGGGGCAGCCAGTCGTGTGCCCAGGCGGCGCTGCTCGCAGCGCCGTTGCCGACGGCGCTGGCCAGCGCATCGAAGATAGCGGCAACTGCGCCGGCGGCCGAGCCTGCCAGTTCGCAGTGCGTCGCGAGGGCGCCAGGCGCATCGGCCAGATGCACTACCCGCGCGGGCGGAGTCCCGTTCTTGCCGCCGAACCGCCCGTACCCGAGCCTGAAGTCCAGCGGCGTGCCGGCCACGAGCACCAGATCTGCCTCGCCGAGCGCTACCGTCCGGGCCCTGGTCACCAGCAGCGGGTGCCCGGCCGGCAGGATGCCGCGGCCCTGCCCGTTGGCGATGACCGGGAGGCTCAGTTCCTCGGCGGCGGTCCTGGCGGCATGCTCGGCACCATCGAGCCAGACGTCCGAACCCAGGATCAGCACCGGCCTGCTCGCCGCGCCAATCAGGCGGGCGATCGCCGTGATGTCGTCCGGGTCGGGCTGATCCTGGCGTGCGGTGCGGTCCGCGCCGGCTTGCCCGAGCGCGCCGGCCGCGGCAGGCTGGCTAGTCCCGGCGGCCGGCGGCTCGCTTCCGTAGAGCGCCTCCAGGCTCGCGTCCAGGAACACCGGTCCCCGGTGCCGCGAGCGAGCCAGCCCGAATGCCTCGTCGACTGCCGCACCGACGTGGCCGGGTGCGTGCGCCGTCCAGGCCCGCTTGGTGACCGGCGCGAGCAGCGGCGGGTGATCGAGTTCTTGCAGGCTGCCCGAGCCCCACCGGCCGTCCGGAGCGCGCCCGGCCAGCACGACCAAGGGTGAGCCGTTGAAGTGCGCGGTTGTCACGGCGCTGACGCCGTTGGTGACGCCGGGCCCGGCGGTGAGCACAGCGAAGCCAGGGGTGCGCGTCAGCCTGGCCATCGCCTCGGCCGCGAACACCGCGGTCTGCTCATGCCTGACGTCTACTATCGGCATCGGCGGCTCAGCTCGCACCGCCCCGTCGTAGACGGGGAAGACATGCCCGCCCGACAGCGTGAACATGGCTTGCACGCCGTGTCGGCGTGCCGCCGCTACGGCCTGGGCGCCGCCGTGAACCGGTGGCTCGCCCCGCTCGCCCTGCTCGGCCCGCTCGACCTGGCTCATGCGGCGACGTTACCAGTAGGTAGGCCGCCTCGTCCTGGTGCCCGCTTTGCGGTGGTACCCGAGGGATGAGCGGGGCTGGTGCCCGTGGCCTGCGATGATTACTACGTGCCAACCCTGACTGACCTGGCCGGGCGGGCCGGGATCCACGGACCGGATCTCGACTGGCTGCACGCGCTTATCTCGGACTGGCTGCTGCTGGCGGACCTGTCCTTCGCCGACCTGGTGCTGTGGGCTCCGCTTCGCGGCACGGATCAGCCGGATGCCGGAGCTAGCCAGCCCGGTGCTGGTGCCGGCGACGGGCCGGGCCGGGCCAGCGGGGCTGCAGCCAGCGAGCCAGCCGGCCTGAGCTGGCCACATGGTGCGAGCTGGATCGCCCTGGCTCAGATGCGTCCGACAACCGCCCCGACCGCACTGCCCGACGACATCGTCGGCACAGTGCGACCCGGTGCCGAGCAGCCGTTGCTGGCGGCCGCGTATACCGAGCGAAGGGTATGCCGGGAGGGTGACCCGGAGTGGACTCGGGGAGTGCCAGTTCGGCACGAAACGATCCCGGTGACCCGCGATGGCCGGGTAGTCGCGGTGATAGAGCGGTCGACCAACCTGAGCTTCGCCCGCACCCCCAGCCGTCTGGACCTGGCGTACCTGAAGGCGTCCGATGACCTCACGCAGATGGTGGCAGCCGGCATGTTCCCGGCACCGGGCGAGGGCCCCGTACTGGTCAGGTCCCCGCGGGTTGGAGATGGCCTGCTTCGGCTCAGCCGGTCCGGCAAGGTGACCTACGCCAGCCCGAACGCCTTGTCGGCGTACCGGCGGCTCGGGCTGACCGCGGACCTGGTCGGTAAGCGGCTTGGCCCGCTGACCGCCCGGCTCTGCTCCGGCCGTACCCCTCGTGACGACTCGCTGATGCTCGCCGCCAGCGGACGTGCGCACGCCGAGACCGAGGTCGACGCGAACGGCTCGGTGGTGCAGCTGCGCACCATCCCGCTGATCGTGGACGGCGAGCGCGCTGGGGCGCTGATCCTGCTCAGGGATGTGACGGAACTGCGGCGCCGGGAGCAGGAGCTGCTGACCAAAGACGCGACGATCCGGGAAATCCATCACCGGGTGAAGAACAACTTGCAGACGGTGGCGGCGTTGCTGCGGCTGCAAGCAAGGCGGCTGCGCGCCCCGGAGGCCAGGGCCGCGCTGGACGAAGCAGTTCGCCGGGTGGGCTCCATCGCGATGGTCCACGAGACGCTGTCGCGCGTTCCGGACGAGATCGTTGACTTCGATGAGATCGCCGGACGGGTCTCCATGATGGTGGGAGAAGTCTCCGCACCCGAGGCGAGAGTGACGCCGCGGCTGCTGGGCGAGTTCGGCCTGCTGCCCGCGCTGGTGGCGACGCCGCTGGCACTCGTGCTGACCGAACTGCTGCAAAACGCCCTCCAGCATGGCCTCAGCCAGCCCGGTCAGGCCGCCGCTGGCTTCCTGGAGATCTCGGCCGTGCGCAGCTCAGGGAAGCTGACATTCACGGTGTCCGATAACGGAGTCGGCCTGCCAGCGGGATTCGACCTGGACTCGTCATCGAGCCTGGGCCTGCAGATTGTGCGGACGCTGGTACTGACAGAACTCGGTGGCCACCTGGAGATCACGCCGCGGCCGGGCGGCGGAACCAGGGTGCTAGTGGAGGTTCCGGTGGAACTTCAGCTTGCTGACACCGCGCCGACGGCCGGCTGACACGGGCGCGAATCGTCAGCGGCAGGCAACGCGAGCATGGACGAACTGCGCCGCATCCCGACAGGGATCGCGGCGCAGCTCGTCCTCAGGCTCCCGCGCGTGCGGCCACTCTGCTGCGGCGCTTGACTGCGCGCCGCTCGTCCTCGCTAAGTCCGCCCCAGACACCGGCGTCTTGACCACTCTCGAGCGCCCACTGCAGGCAAGGCTCGCTGACCTTGCACCGTCGGCACACTTGCTTGGCCTCGTCGATCTGGAGTAGCGCGGGCCCGGTATTCCCGATCGGGAAGAAAAGCTCCGGGTCCACGTCACGGCAGGCGGCATGATGACGCCAGTCCATGAGTCCACTCCTCCTTGCGCTCAGGTCCTGTCCGGACCCGGGCTGCTGTCGCGCTTGTGAATCATTTCACGAGCTATAGTCTATGCGAGTTAGATGTGATTTGGTCACGGCTTACGGTCTAAATCGGCGATGCTGTGCCTACCCCGGTGCCGCGTGATTATCCGGCGACACCGGCGATCTAGCAGCTACGCGGTGCCAGTAGGCGCTGAATTCATGCCAGCTTGCGCCGCGCCGAAGCTTGCGCCCCGTCCGCCCCCCGGCGTCCGAGCCCGGCCGCGCCCACGTTCGCGTCACCGGCCCGGCATGGCGTGCCTCAGCGCGCCGTTCACCAGGAGCGTTACAACCCTCTCAAGGTCGGCCATCAATCGCAAGAGGCTCCGGCAAAGGTTCGGCAGGATTTCGGTGTCATCTCAGTCACATGGCCGGGATGGGGTGCGGTGCCCGAGGTACGGACTGCTGTGCCCGTCATGGGCGATATAAGGTCATTAGTAAATTATCGGTTATCTAATTAAGAACTTGCCTGCCAATCCGGGCATGGCGCGGCTAGTGCCCTAGCCGATGACCCTGAGGGCGCCAGGGACAGAGCAGAACCTGACTTCCTCCGCCTCGCCGATGTACTCGCCGTCCAGTTGGCACGCCACTGGCCGGCTGGCGTGCACCCCGATCGCGGGCAGGTCGTGACCGGACAGGACGGATCGGCCGCGCGGCGGCCGGCGTCGCTCCATCAGCATCTGCCGCAGCGTGCGCATGGTGGCAATGGTGCCCAGGCTACGCAGGGCCAGCAGGTCGAGGCCAGTGTCAAAGCTGGCGTTCGGGCTGGTGAACACCGGGCGCCTGCCGAGATAGGTCCATGGCGCGGAGTTCGACACGATGCAGGAATAGACGGCGGCCGGGGAGAACCCGGCTGGCTCGGTGATGCTGATCGCCGGACTGCGCCGGTCGGTGACGCGGTAGTACTGGCTCAGTGCAGTCAGGGTGAAGAACGCGGGAGTCAGCCGCCGCCCCGCTGCGCGCCGCCCCTCGACTGCCCGCACTACTTCCGCGTCGAGCCCCAGGCCAGCATTGAACGTGAAATATCGTCCGTTCGCGGTACCAAGCCCGATGTTCCGTTCGTTGCCAGCGGCCAGGTCTGCGATCAGGCGGCCGGCCGCCTCCACCGGGTCTGCCGGGAGTCCCAGCGACCGGGTGAACACATTCGCGTTTCCGCCCGGCAGCGCAGCGAGTGCCGGGAGATCCTCCGGAGCGGGCGGCGGTTCGTGGCTGCCGCCGGGCGGGTCCGCGCCGCGAAGCAAGCCGTTCACCGCCTCGTTCACGGTTCCGTCTCCGCCGAGTGTCATGAGCAGGCCGAACTTGTCGGAGACCGCAGTCGAGGCAAGCCTGGTGGCGTCACCCCGGTAACGTGTCTCCACGACCTCTAGGTCGACTGCAGAAGCGAGGGCTCGGACGATGACATCCCGTCGGCCGCGGGTTGTGGAGGTGGCGTGTGGGTTCACGATCAAGAGCGCGCGCACGGGCCCAGGCTAGCCAGCAATCGGCGGCGCCATCAGCAGTGCCCCCGCAACACGCCCCTGGCGCACTCTCCGGCGGGTTGCCCGCCCAGCCGTCGTCCGTTCCTGCTGGCACCCCGTCCGGGACCGGCCCGACGCCGCTGGCAGTCCGGATCGCTGCCCTCGTGCAGGCACTGGAAGCGGCCGGCATACTTGTCGCCGCGATGATGGCGGGCGTCGACGCACTGACTGGCAAGTCATATCACCGGGCCAGCGGCGTCGCGATCACGCTCATCGGCATCGCGACGGCATTGGCCCTCGGCTATGTCGCACGCGGCCTGAACGGCGGCCGCCGCTGGGCCAGAACCCCGGCGATGCTCACCCAGTTGTTCGCCGGGATTTTCTCCATTTACCTGCTTCAGGCGCCTCGACTCGACTGGGGCATTCCGGGCATTATTCTTGCCATCGCCGGATTCGGCGCACTATTGGCCCCGGCGAGTCTCGAACTGCTCACTCCAGGTCGGGCCGGTAAATCGTAAAGATGTCCGGAACGCGGGTTGACAGCTAGTCTTCGCTGGTCAAACCCTCTCGCAGCTGTGCCAGTGTCCTGGCCAGCAGCCTGGACACGTGCATCTGCGAAATGCCCAGTTCGGTGGCGATCTGGGACTGTGTCATGTTGCCGAAGAACCGCAGCAGCAGGATGCGCTTTTCGCGTGGCGGCAGTTGCTCGAGCAGTGGCTTGAGCGACTCCCGGTACTCCACGCCCTCCAGCGCGTCATCGATCATGCCGAGCGACTCGGCCACCGCTGGCGCATCCTCGTCGCCGGAATCTGGCGCATCCAGCGACACGGTCGAGTAGGCGTTGGCGGATTCCAGGCCCTCCAGCACTTCCTCTTCGCTCATCTGGAGATGCTCCGCCAGCTCGGCGACGGTGGGCGCGCGGCCGAGATTCTGAGCAAGCTCACCGATTGCCTTTGCCAGCGCGAGTTTGAGCTCCTGCAGCCGGCGGGGAACGCGCACCGCCCAGCCCTTGTCCCGGAAGTGGCGCTTGATCTCGCCGACAATCGTCGGGGTCGCGTAGGTGGAGAACTCCACGCCGCGGTCGAGGTCGAACCTGTCGATCGACTTGATCAGCCCGATCGTGGCGACCTGGGTAAGGTCGTCGAGCCATTCGCCCCGGTTGCGGAACCTGCGCGCAAGGTACTCCACCAGCGGCAGGTGCAGTTCCACTAGCTCGCTGCGAATCCGAAGTCGCTCGGCGTCATCTGGAGGCAGCGCGGACAACTGCTCGAACAGTTCGCGCGCGTGCCCGCGCTCGCGCGCACCATGTTGCGCACGGGCAGGCGGCGGAGGCAGCTCGTCGGCCAGTTCATCGGCTTCGGCCAGGTCGCCATCTCCGCCGAGCTCATTGGCCTTGGCTAGATCATCCGCTTCGGCCGGGTCGGTCGTCGCAGTGCCGAACTCGGCGGGATCGGCCAGCTCACTAAATTCAGGATTACCGCCGAGTCCTGAAGTATCGCCGAACTCCAGCACGGGCGGCAACCCGCGGTCGGCGTCATCAGCCCCAGGTCTCCCCCTGGCCGGTGCTGTCGACATCATCTCGAACTCCTCGGTCAAGGCGACCTCTGTTTCCCCCGTCACACCGACCCCGGATTCGGGCGGCTCTTGCGCATCACGATGGCTAGCCTGTCGCCCGGTCCCACCTGTGCTTCCACGGAACTGGCCAGGGCCGCGAGCACGGTCCACGCAAACGTCTCACCAGAGGGCGGACGGGGGTTGAGGCAGGGGACCGAGACGGTGATCGTCATGTCATCGGGGCTCAACGCGAAGTTGCACTCGAGGATGCTGCCCGGAATCGCCTGACTAAGGAGCATTGCGCAGGCTTCGTCGACAGCGATTCGCATGTCCTCGATGTCGTCGAGGGTGAAGTCGAGCCGCGCAGCCAGGCCGGCGGTCGCTGTGCGCAGCACGGAGAGGTAGGCGCCGTCCGCGGGCATCCGAACTGTCACCTGGTCGGCGGCGACGTCGAGCGGGCGTGCCGTCATGAGCGGACTCGCGTCTGGGGCGGCCTTGCCAGCTTCGCCAACCCTGTCAGCCGACGCGGTGGCAGCTGGCCGTTCCGCGAGCGGCGACGAGCTAGCTGACATTGAACCTGCAGACGGCACGGTGCCGGCAGAGGGAATCGAGCCTGCGGAGGGGACAGCGCTGGCGGACGGCACGGCGCTCGCGGACGGCACGGCACTCGCGGACGGCGCTGAGCCTGCGGACGGCACGGGCGCCATTGCGGACGCCGTCGTCTCCTCCGTCACTTCTGTCCTCCCCAAGATGCCGAATTAGCTCACTGCCGGCAGCCCCGGCCTCTGTAGGCAACTTACAGTGACCATCTGAGTGCACGAGACACCGGATGGCGCTCTCCGCGATTACGTCGGCGCGGCCGAGATGCGGCGCGCAGCTACATGGGCGGAATCGTGCGAGATGGGGGGAGTCAGGTCACGGTTATCCGGCGGACGTGCATCTGGCGGACGTGCATCTGGCGACCACGCATCCGGCAGTCTGGGCAACATGAACATGCCGGGCGACCTATGTTCCCGGCAACCGGGACGTGCCGCGCAATCGGGACGTGCCGCGCAACCAGTCCAGCAGGGAGCCGGTCCCGCCTGGCAAGCCGAAACCGGCGGGCCGCGAACGGTCCGCCGGTTTCAGATCTCACCGTGCCGCTACGCTTGCTTGGTCTCCCAGAAGATCTTGCTGATCTCCTCGATCTTGCCTAGCAGCTGGTCAGCCTTGCCGACGTCCACGGTGCCCTTGGTCCCGGCTGCCCCGGCCAGCTTGGTAGCCTCGTTGAACAACTGGTGCAGCTGGGGGTACTTATCGAAGTGCGGCGGCTTGAAGTAGTCCGTCCAGAGCACCCACAAATGGTGCTTGACGAGCTCAGACCGCTCCTCCTTGATGATCAGGCAGCGGGTACGGAACTCCGGGTCGGTGCTGTCCTGGTACTTCTGGATAATGGCCTTTACGGACTCGGCCTCGATGCGCGCCTGCGCGGGATCGTAGACGCCGCACGGCAGGTCACAGTGCGCGTGCGCGATAACCTTCGGCGCGAGGAGACGTGCGAGCACCCTCATTGATCGCCCTCTCTCAGCTTTGCTCATTGGCTTGAATTCTGACAGTACAACGTCGGCCGTAACGGCTCGCGGGGGAGGGATGCATGCACTGGCCGGTCCAGCGGATCGCCGTCGCCGAGCATTCCATGGAACCCGCTTTGCGACCCGGCGACTGGCTGCTCGTCTGGCGGGGCCTGCGACCGGGCCAGCCACCGCGCATCCGGCCTGGTCAGATCGTCATCGCGCGTCATCCGGAGCGCGCGGACATGCTGCTGGTGAAGCGTGCCGAGCGGCTGCTGCCCGATGGCTGGTGGCTCGCATCCGACAATTTGGCAGCGGGTGCGGTGGACAGCCGGTCATTCGGGCCGGCGCCGAACCAGATGATCGAGGGTCGGCTGCTGATGCGCTACCACCGTGCGGGAGCCGGAGCCAGATCCTCGGGCAGGCCTGGGAGATGACAACTGGCCCCGTCCCGGAGCAACTTCCGGGACGGGGCCAGTTGTCAGTGGCAGGTCAGGAACCCGAGCCGCTGCCAACCGGCTCGGGAGCTGCCTCCGAGGCGGCGATGATCTCTTTCAGCTCGTCGGTGCTGTACCCGCTGGCTACCGCGAGGACGAAGGCAACGATGCCGATTGCCAGCGCGATCAGGGTGTCGTAGGGGAACGCAAGCGCCGGCTTGGTTTCCGGCCCGTAGACGCCGTAATACGAGACCGGCAGCAGTGCCCACATCGCACCGATGAACCACCAGCCGTGGTTGACATGCTTGCGGCCCTCGGCGCCGGATAGCAGCCATAGCGCCCCGCAGAAGAACAGCACGTCGGCGAGCATGGCCAGGAAGTACGTCCAGAAGCCCCACGCGTTCGGCGCCGGCGGCGAGATCCGCAGCAGCCAGCCGCCACCGTACTGGATATAGCACCAGGTGCCCAGGAAGACCACGCTCATGAGCTGCGCCAGCCACATCTTGGCCGAGGTGGCGAACCAGCCCTTCTGCCGCGCGTAGTACCAGACGAAGATCGGCAGGCCGAGGAATACCGCGGCGTAGACCTGGACCAGCGTCGCGTAGCCCGACCAGTACACGACCATCCACGCGGCGAGGAAGCCCAGCGGAGCCCAGATCCACATACCGCTCAGCCGGAACGGCCGGCGCAGCTGGGCCGCGTGGCGCCGCAGTACCACGGTGCTAACGCCGCCCATGATGTACGTCAGGGCGGTGGCCGAAGAAATGAACCCGACGAGCTTGTACCAACTGGGTGCGGGAACGAAGAAGATGGCGCCGACGATGGTCGCGACGACGAGCGACACCCAGGGAATGTGGAAGCGGTTCGGTGACTGGAAGTTCTTCGGCAGGTTGCCGTTGACCGACAGGCCGTAGTTCGTCCGGGCGCTGGTGCCCAGGTAGACCCAGCCGGTGGCCGACGGTGAGATGCCTGCGTCTACGACCAGGACCTGGGAGAAGGTGCCGAGCCAGCCGATCCCGGCAGCCTGGAGCGCGGAGAACAGCGGAGCGGATGCCCAGGCACCGGTGGTCAGTGAGGCCCAGTCACCGGTGTGCACCCCTGCACTGTGCCAGTCCACGGCGCCGGTGAAGCCGATCTGGATGGCTACGTAGATCACGAATGCGATCAGTACCGACAGCACAGTCGCGAGCGGTACGTGCTTCTGCGGGTTCTTGGCCTCGCCCGCGTAGTCAAGCGCCTGCCGGAAGCCGAGGTAGGAGAACAGGATGCCAGTGCTGGAAATGGCGCCGAAGATCGACGCGACCCCGTAGGGGGCGAAGCCTGAGTGCCCGCCGAAGCTGAGCGAGGAGAAGTTCGAGGACTTCATGATGGTGAACAGGAAAATCGCGGTCAGTGCCGGGATGATGATCTTCCACCAGGTCAGCCAGCGGTTTACCTCCGCTAGCAGCCGGATGCCGAAGTAGTTGAGCAGGAAGAAGATCAGCATCAGCCCGACGCCGAAGAGGATTCCTTTCGGCCAGGCCATCTCCACGACGCCATGGCTGGTCGTGACGATGCCGCTAGTGGGGAACCGGCCGCCGACGTAGGTCACGACCGCTTCGGCCTCGATCGCCGGGACGGTGATTGCCGACAGCCAGTAGGCCCAGCCCAGCATCCACCCGGTGTAGGCGCCGTGAGTGAGGGCCGGATACCGGACGATCGCGCCACTGCGCGGCAGCATGCCGGCCGGCTCCATGTAGGAGAACGCGACGAAGATGATCAGCACGCCGCCGATCGCCCAGGACAGGATCGCCGCTGGCCCGGCGACGCCCGAAGCGGCAATCGCCGCGAACAGCCAGCCCGAGCCGATCAGGGCCGTCACCGAGAGGAACAGCAGGTGGTTGAAGCCCATCGTCTTGCGCAAGCCGCGGTCGGCGGATTCAAACTCCGCTGTCCCGGCTACGCGCGTTTCCTCAACAGCCATGATTGCGACACCTCGATGATGCGTGTGATATGTGAGCGGGCAGTATGCCCGCAGGTAGGCTCATGGTAATGATCGACTAAGGTGTTGGCTAGCAGTCACTTGGCGTCGTTTTGGTAACGCAAGTCACTGACGTGTCACTACCCGCAGCCCTGACCCGGCCCGTTTCGGAACTAAATCGGCAGGTCGTGCGGTAGGTCCGGGCCCGCCGCAGCGGCCTGGCCGCCGACGCCACGAACGAGCCTGCCGGGGCCAAGAGCAAAGAAAACGCAAAGAATTAACCAAGCAGACGGCACGCGATCCGGCCGGGTCTTGTCCAAGCAGGGCTAGTTGCGGGTCAGCTGGCGGCAGGCGTGGCGTGGCCCTGCGACCCCTTAGCCCGCTCTGGCGCGGCGGGCCGGGCCAGAGCCGCCGGCTGCGCGCGCAGCGTGCTGACGTTGCCGCGCGCTGCCGTGTGCTCCGCACAGTACCGGCGCGACTTTCCCGGACTGGCGTCGATGAATACCCGCGGGCATGCCGCGATTGCGCAGACGCCCAGCCTGCTCACGCCCACCAGCGAGACGGTCAGCGCGACGCCGATCACCGCGCCGGCCGCGAGCTGGTCAGACGCCGACCCGTGCCGTGCCAGGTGCACATGCCAGCGCTGGTCGTCGTGGCTGACCAGTTCGGGCTGGATCGGGAACTGCACCAGCAGTGCGTTCATCTTGGCCATCGCCTCGTGATCGGCACCTCGTGCCGCCGCGGTGAAGATGGCGTTGAACTCATCCCGCAGGTGGCGGAGCACGAGGAGGTCGTGCCGGGTGAGCGGCCCGGCGAGGCAGTCACCGAGGACATGAGCGCATGCGGCGGCCGAGCCGAGAGGATCCGGCTCACCAGGAGCCAGGACGGCGGTGTTGGCAAGGCGAACCGCTAGCTCTGCGTACGACGAGAGGTTCACGAACGGTCCTTACGGTCCTTACCTGCGGGGTTCATCAGGCTGGCCGCTTCCCGGATTGAGTATGGCACAGTCGCCATTGCCGGGGTGCGCCTACTTATCACCTAACGATTACATTAACCAGCTTGGGTGGCATGTCCGATCCCTGACTGTAGGGACGGCACTGCCGGTCCGTGGTGACATCCGCCGTTCTGGTGCGGCCAGTCTGGCGGGCCTGCCGGTAGCCGGCTGACGCGCGGACGCTAACCTCCAGGCATGTTCGCAGTCACTGCGGCGCGTTTCGACGCCGATAACCCGATCTCAGGCCTAGAGCTAGGCGATCACGCGGAGCCTGTGCCACCGGACGGCTGGACTACCGTAACGGTCCGGGCGGCTTCCCTCAATCACCACGACGTGTGGTCGCTGCGCGGCGTCGGCCTGTCTGCTGACCGGCTGCCGATGATCCTGGGCTGCGACGCCGCCGGAGTCGACGAGGACGGCAACGAGGTGGTCGTGCACGCCGTCATCGGCGATCCGACGGTGGCTGGCGGCGATGAGACGCTGGATCCGTCCCGGTCGCTGCTGTCGGAGCGGTATGACGGGACGTTCGCTGAACAAGTCGCCGTTCCGCGCCGGAACCTTGTGCGCAAGCCCGCGGCGCTGTCCTTCGAGGAAGCAGCCTGTCTGCCGACCGCTTACCTCACCGCGTTCCGGATGCTGTTTGACCGTGCGCCCGTAGGCCCTGGGTCGACCGTGCTGGTGCAGGGCGCCGGCGGCGGTGTGGCAACGGCGCTCATCCTGCTGGGCCGCGCGGCCGGCTACCGGATGTGGGCGACCAGCCGGAGCGAGGCCAAGCGAGCGCGCGCCCTGGAACTCGGCGCTGACCAGGTCTTCGAGAGCGGCGCGCGGCTGCCGGAGCGAGTCGACGCGGTCATGGAGACGGTCGGGCAGGCCACCTGGGCTCACTCCCTGCGCGCCCTGCGACCCGGCGGCACGATCGTGGTGTCCGGCGCTACCAGCGGTCCGGTCCCGCCGGCCGACCTGAACCGGGTGTTCTTCCTGCAGCTGTCGGTAGTTGGCTCCACCATGGGCAGCCGGGATGAGCTCGCCCGGCTGCTAACGTTCTGCTCGCAGACGGGTACCCGGCCAGTCATCGACCGGACGATGCCGCTCAGCCAGGCAGTGCAGGGATTCACCGCGCTGATCGATGGCGAAGTGTTCGGGAAGGTTGTCTTCACCCTCTGAGTTGCGTGCTGGCCGGCCGGGGCGCAGCGGCGCTTACGCTAGCGGCACCGCTGCCCGCCGCTGGCGGCCGGCGGCCGGCTGCGGCGGCGAGGCTGATGCGCTGAACCACAACGCCTGTACTGCTGCCGTTGTTAGAACAACGGCAGCAGTACAGGCATTGTGGTAACCGGCGCAGTAAGGGGCATTCCGGCATGAGGTCGGCGATTGTCAGACGGCCGTGACAGGCTCAGCCTCATGCCGAGGTTATCCGTCTTTGACCGATCTATGCTTACTGCGACCCTGCGAAAGCAGCACGATGTCGTCGCCCGGCGTCAGGCAATCGCATGCGGGATGACCGACAATGCCATCCGCCACCGAATTCGCGCGGATGGGCCATGGCAGGTGGCCCTCCCCGGCATCTATGTGGTGGGGAGCGGTGGCCTATCCGACAAGCAACGTGCGGTCGCAGCGTTCCTTTATGCGGGACGGGCGATCGCGGTAACTGGTGAGGCAGCCGTTGCCTGGCACGGATCGCCGGGCAGGCGCCCGGCGCTCATCGACGTGCTGGTCCCGCCGCAGCACAAGCGGAGCGATGCCGGCTTCGCCCGGCTGTGGCGGACGAGTGTGCCGCCCGGAGCCACCTTCCAGGATGGCGTGGTGAGCTACGTGGCGCTTGATCGGGCCATCGCCGACGCTGCCAGGCAATTGACTGACATGTCCGAGGTTCGGGATCTGGTGGCGTCTGCGGTCCAGCGCGGCAAGGTCGACATCTGGCAAATTGCCAGGGAGCTTGACCTAGGGCCGAAGCAGGGATCGGCCCGGCTGCGCTTGGCGCTCGCCGAGGTGTCTGAAGGAGTGCGATCGGTGGCGGAGAACGATCTGCGGCTGATTGTCAGGCAGTTCAGGCTCCCGGCTCCGCTGTATAACCCGGAGCTATTCGCCGACGGCAAGTTTATCGCCCGGCCCGACGCGTGGTGGCCGGCGCAGGGCGTGGCCGTTGAGGTCGAATCGAAAGCGTGGCACCTGTCACCCGCGGACTGGGAACGCACGCTTAACCGAAGGGCGCGGATGGCGGCAGAGGGAATTGTCGTCCTGCCGTTTCCCCCGTCGAAGCTGCGTACTGCCAGGCAGCAGGTTGCCAGGGAGATCCGGGCCGCGCTGCAGAAGTCCAGGGGCCCACTTTCGCACATCAGTGAATGCCCAGTCGGCAGCCAGCCCACGCAGGTCCAGCGTCCCGGCCGGCACGGGCGGCAGGGTTCCACGGGCCCAAGTCCGGCTGGCCGGGGCGCCGGGCGCTGACTGAGCGTCCGTCCAGCAGGACCGCCGTGATCGAGGGACCGGCCTGCGGCCTGCATCGCGCCGCCAGAGGCCCGGCAGGCTCAGCCAGCCGTCGGCGGGGCCGACTCGTCACCCGGGCCAGTCGTGCGACCTGCCGGATCCTCGTCGTGGCTGTCCTGGTCGGCTGCCGGGCGGCCGGCGTCGGCATCAGTCGTATTGCTGCCTGGCTCGGCGTCGGCAAAAACCTCGGCCCGCACCCGGGCGAGGGTGTCGGTGAGAATGTCCCGAAGGTCATTGAGCGAGCGCTCGCCGAGATTGCTGGTCTGCCTGGCAGCGGCGCGCAGTTCGGTGGCGAACTGCATCGCCATCCGCTCCAGATCGCCGAACGGACCCGGTCCGGGCCGGCGCCATCGGTCAGCGCCGCCCGGCGCGGAGTCGCGTGGCCGGCCGCCGCGGCCGCCAGCGCTCTCCGCCTGCGCGCCGCTGTCCGGCTCGCCGTGGTCCGACTCCTCGCGGAAGCCTGGCCACTCGGTCCACGCACTCCACGGCGACCGGTCAGTCCGGCCAGCCCTGGCCGCCCACGCCGCCCAGTCAGCATGGCTGCGGCCCTGGGCGCGGAAACGCGCACGCATCTGCTCGCGGCTCCGCCGGGCTTCATCCCTGATGCGCCTGGCCTCGTCGCTGCGGCCCTCGCCGGAGCCCGGCTCGTCGCCGCTGTCCGGTCCGCGGTCGCGGCTGTCCGGTCCGCGGTCGCGGCTGCCGGTGTCGCTCGCGCCAGCGCCTGCTGCACCGGCAGGTTCGCGGCCCTGGCTGCCGGTATCGCGGCGGTCGCCGCTGGGCCGGCCCTGCTTGCCGCCCTCGGCGCGGAACTCTCTGGCGGCGGACGCCAGTTCCTCGCGGATTGTCCGGACCGTGTCCCGGACGTCCTCCGATATTTCCCTTGCTACGTCACGCAGCGACTCGGTGAGTTCGTCCTCGAGGTCGGCCAGATCGCCGAGCCTGGACCGGATCTCCTCCCGGCCCTTGTCGGTGATGCTGTAGACCTTCTTGCCGTTCACTTCCTCGTGGGTTACAAGGCCGTCTTCCTCCAGCCGGGCGAGGCGGGGATAAATAGTGCCGGGAGACGGCGCGTATACGCCCATGAAGCGATCTTGCAGAAGCCGGATCACCTCGTAGCCGTGACGGGGTGACTCATCGAGCAATTTGAGCAGGTAGAGCCGTAGCCTGCCATGCCGGAAAACTGGGCTCACTTCAACCTCACCGCCAGCCTGGGGCCATCGGACGCCTGGCCTGATATGGGTCGCGTTCCGAAAATCGTAGCCCCTCCCTACATACGATATGTCGCGTCAAGTATAAGTCAAGATGTATCGCGTCCATCGGCGCCGCTGCCGCCCGGTCGGCTCGCCTGGCAATGAGGAGTCTCAGCCGGTCATCGCGCGATGGCGCTCGGCCCCATGCCTCAACTCGCGGCCGTGCCGTACTCCGCGACGGTACTCGGTGACTCCGGCGACCCCGGGCCGGCGCCGGGCTGCCAGTGCAGCTTCCGAGGCGCGGCGGCCGCTGGAGCACTCGCCGGCCGCTGGAGCATTCGCCAGGCCGCCGCGAGTCAGCCGCCGTCGTCGCCGGAATCGGCGTCGGCAGCGTCCTCACCGGCCCCGCTCAGCTCGTCAAGCTCGTCGTCGTCTTCCAGCCTGGCCAGCCAGCTCGCCAGGCTGTCCACGGTGCCCTCGGCCGCGGGGTGCTCATCGACGAAGTCGCGAAGGCGCTCGGCCAGCCAGCTGACCGAGATCTGCTCGGTGCCGCGCCGCTCCTCAAGCTCCTCGATGCCCCGGTCGGTGAAGTACATCGTCAGCCGTTCCGGGCGAACACGGCGTCCACGAGCGCAGCCTGTTCCGCCGCGTGTGCCCGGGCAGTCCCGGAGGCCGGCGCGGAACTCGCCGATCTGGACACCAGCGTGATCGGCCGGCCGACCTGCTCCGGCAGGTGCAGCGCCATGAATGGCCAGGCGCCCATGTTCGCGGGCTCTTCCTGCACCCACGTCAACTGTGCGGTGCTCGGGTACTTCGCCAGCTCGGCGGAGATCTGCGCGGCCGGCAGCGGGTAGAGCTGCTCGAGCCGGACCAGCGCGATGTCGGAGGCCCCGGTCGCATGCCGGCGCGCGGCCAGGTCGTAGTAGATCTTGCCGGAGCACAGCACGACGCGGTTGACGGCAGCTGGGTCGGCGACGGCGGCATCGGGAAGCACCGGCCTGAACGAGCCGGTCGTGAAGTCCGCGGCGGCCGACACCGCTGCCTTGAGTCGCAGCATTGACTTGGGCGTGAACACGATCATCGGCTTGATCCTCGGCGACAGTGCCTGCCACCGGAGCAAGTGGAAGTAGCTGGCCGGAGTGCTCGGTACTGCCACGGTCATGTTGTCCTGCGCGCAGAGGGACAGGAACCGCTCGATTCTGGCCGAAGAGTGATCCGGGCCCTGGCCCTCGTACCCGTGCGGCAGCAGCAGGACGACGCCGGACCGCTGTCCCCACTTCTGCTCGCCCGAGCTGATGAACTCGTCCAGGATGGTCTGTGCGCCGTTGACGAAGTCGCCGAACTGGGCTTCCCAGCAGACCAGTGCATCCGGCCGGGCAGCCGAGTAGCCGTACTCGAACCCGACGGCCGCGTACTCCGACAGCAGCGAGTCGTAAATGTGGAACTTCGCCGCCGGAGAGTTGAACGTCCGCAGCGGGGCGTATTCCGCTCCCGTGTAGCGGTCGACTAGCACCGCGTGCCGCTGGCCGAAGGTACCACGTCGCGAGTCCTGACCGATAAGGCGGACCGGATGGCCGTCGATCAGCGTCGACCCGAAGGCCAGCAGCTCGCCGGTCGCCCAGTCGATCTCGTCCTGCTCGACCATCGCGGCGCGGCGCTGCAACTGCGGGAGCAGTCGCGGATGCACGGTAAAGCCATCCGGCAGCGACACCTGAGTGTTGATGATCCGCTTGATGGCCTCGGCCGTGATGGCGGTGGGCGTGCTCGCATAATCGGCCGGGGACTCGAAGCCAGGGGCCGGCCGTAGATGCGCGGCGAGGCCGGCTGGCCGGCTCATGGCGTCCTTGGTCTCGGTGAAGGCCCGCTCTAGCTCCTGCTGGTAGTCACGGAGCGCTTGCTCGGCTTCAGCGATCGTGATGTCACCGCGGCCGATGAGCGACTCGGTGTAGAGCTTGCGGGTAGAGCGCTTCGCGTCGATCAGGTCGTACATCAGCGGCTGGGTGAACGAGGGGTTGTCCGCCTCGTTGTGCCCGCGCCGCCGGTAGCAGACCATGTCGATGACCACATCCTTGGCAAAGGCCTGCCGGTAGGCGAATGCCAGCCGCCCGACCCGGACCACCGCCTCGGGATCATCGCCATTCACGTGGAAGATGGGCGCCTGGATCATCCGGGCGACGTCGGTCGAGTAGACGCTCGAGCGCGACGACTCCGGCGAGGTGGTGAACCCGACCTGGTTGTTCACGATGATGTGCACCGTGCCGCCAGTGCGGTAGCCGCGTAGCTGCGAGAGTTCGAGTGTCTCGGCGACCACGCCCTGGCCGGCGAACGCGGCGTCACCGTGGATCAGTACTGGCAGCACTGTGAAGCCGGGCTCGCCCATGTCGAGGATGTCCTGCTTGGCCCGGACGACACCCTCCATGACCGGGTTCACGGCCTCCAGGTGGCTCGGATTGGCCACCAGCGAGGTGGCGATCTGTGACCCGTCCGCGCCGGTGTACTTGCCGTCGGCGCCGAGGTGGTACTTGACGTCCCCGGAACCGTGCGTGGTCGCCGGGTCGAGGTTGCCTTCGAACTCCTGGAAGATCTGGGCATAGGACTTGCCCACGATGTTGGCCAGCACATTCAGCCGGCCACGGTGCGCCATGCCGATGACAGCCTCGTGCAGGTGCTCGCCGGCCGCAGCGGTCAGCACCGCGTCGAGCAGCGGGATCAGCGATTCGGCACCCTCGAGGGAGAACCGGCGCTGCCCGACGAACTTGGTCTGCAGGAACATCTCGAACGCCTCTGCGACGTTCAGCCGGGACAGGATGCGCAGCTGCTCGCCGTGATCAGCCCGGCCGTGCGGCCGTTCGACGCGTGCCTGGATCCACGCGCGCTCTTCCGGGTTCTGGATGTGCATGTACTCGATGCCGACCGTCCGGCAGTACGAGTCGCGCAGGACGCCGAGGATCTCGCGCAACGGCATCCGCGCCTTGCCGCCAAAGCCACCGGTGGCGAACTCGCGCTCCAGGTCCCAGAGCGTCAGGCCATGCTGGTTGATATCCAGGTCGGGATGCTTGCGCTGACGGTATTCCAGCGGGTCGGTGTCCGCCATGAGGTGGCCGCGGACCCGGTAGGCATGAACGAGCTCGTAAACCCTGGCAGCCTTGGCGATGTCGTCCTCGTGCCCGGCCGGTATGTCCTGAACCCAGCGGACTGGCTCGTACGGGATCCGGAGCGAGGAGAAGATGTCGTCATAGAGGCGATCCCCGCCGAGCAGCAGCTCGTGCACGACCCGCAGGAACTCGCCGGACTGCGCCCCCTGGATGATCCGGTGGTCATAGGTGGAGGTCAGTGTCATCGTCTTGCTGATCGCCAGCCTGGCGATGGTGTCCGCTGACGCGCCCTGGTATGCGGCCGGGAACTCCATGGCGCCGACGCCGACGATGCAGCCCTGACCTGGCATGAGCCTCGGGACTGAATGCTCGGTGCCGATCGTGCCGGGATTGGTCAGGCTGATCGTGGTGCCGGCGAAGTCGTCCACGGTGAGCTTGCCGGTCCTTGCCTTCCGGATGACATCCTCGTAGGCCATCCAGAACTGCTGGAAGTCCATCGTCTCGGCGTTCTTGATGCTCGGCACCAGGAGCTGGCGGGAGCCGTCGTCCTTGCGCACGTCGATGGCCAGCCCGAGGTTAACGTGCTCTGGCTGGACCAGCATGGGCTTGCCGTCGGCCTCGGAATAGGAGTAGTTCATCGCCGGGACAACGGCCAGTGCCCGCACGATCGCGTAGCCGATCAGGTGCGTGAACGAGACCTTGCCGCCGCGACCGCGGGCCAGGTGGTTGTTGATCACGATGCGGTTGTCGATCAGCAACTTCGCGGGAACGGGCCGTACGCTCGTCGCGGTTGGCACGGTCAGGCTGGCCACCATGTTGGCCGCGGTCCTGGCGGCCGCGCCGCGCAGCCGCACGGCATGCTCCGCAGTCTCATCTGATGGCGGGGCGGCCGGGCCGCCACTTGCCGGGGCCCCCGCGCTGCCGTTTCCGGCCGCCGCGCCGGTGCCCGCGGGAGGCGTGGGGCTGGTCATCGGCGGCGCGGCGGCCCTCGTGACGGGGGCCGCGGTGCCTGGCTGAGCAGGTGGCGCCGTCGCGGACGGCGCCACTGCCTGTGCGGCTGGCTGGCTGGCCGCGTCCGGCTGGGGCTGATAGTCAGCGAAAAAGCTCCACCACGCCTGGTCGACCGAGCCCGGATCGGCCTGGTAGCGCTGGTAGAGCTCGTCAACGAGCCACTGGTTAGGCCCGAAGTCCGCGTGCCCGGCCGCGCCGTTCGATGACGGCTCGGCGGTCGTTGCCGCGGAGTGAGCTGACGAAGTTGTGAGATCCGCGGACCCGCGCGGGGACTCAGCAGACACGGCGGACATCGCCCTCTTCCGGAGCTTGCTTAGCTTTGATTGCGCGCGTAACAAGGCTACCCGTCAGGCGCTACTGGCCCGTTACGGCGCTAAGTCCATAATCTGACTCAGCCTGTACTCTGCCAGCCGGAATCAGCGAAGCTGATCGCGGGGCCTGACCGGCCTAGCCTAGCCCCCGAATCGGGTCCCGGCAGTGCGGTGCCAGGCCGGGCCGCTGGTACAGGTCGCGCGTACGGCCATGGGCGGTAGGTGACCGAGACGGTATAAATCGGCAGCCGGATGGGTGACCGGCCGTCGGTTATTGCTTGCCCAGGTATCTGGCCGGCTCCTGCCCCGGCGAACTGCGGCCGACAGCCGGATCTCGCCCGGTCAGTTCGCCGGCGCGGCGGCTGTAGGGTCGGCCCGCCAGATGTCGGTGCGGCGGTTGGCCAGCGACGGCAGCGCCGCCCGGACGCGCGCGGTCTGCTCGGTATCCACGTCGCCGATGCCGAGCCCCTCTGTTGGCCCGAGATCAACGCGGGCAACCCCCATCGGGTCGACCAGCAGGCTGCGCCCGATCCCGGTGGGCGCCGTGGTCGGGGGCTCAGCCGGGTCGGGCACCTGCCCGGCGGCGGCTACCCAGATCGTGTTCTCGATGGCGCGGGCCCGGATCAGGGTGACCCAGTGCTCTTCCTTGAAAGTGCCCGCAGCCCACGCGGAGGGCAGGACCAGCAAGTCCGCACCGCCCGCCGCCAGGGCTCGCGCTAGCTCGGGGAACCTGACGTCGTAGCAGGTCATGAAGCCGACGCGGAGCCCTGCCAGGCTGGCGATGACCACCTCATCGCCAGGCGCGACGGTCTTTGACTCAACGAACCCGAGCGCGTCGAAGAGGTGGATCTTGCGATAGACAGCTGCCCGGCTGCCGTCGGCCCGGTAGGCCACGGTGGTGTTATAGACGCGGCCGTCGGGCGCCGGCTCGAACAGGCTGGCCACGATCGCCAGGCCGGCAGAGGCTGCCGCCTGCGCGAGACCGCGGCAGAACGGGCCGCTGAGTGGCTCGGCCACCGCTGCAAGGTCCGCGGAGAACCGTGCCTGCGTGCCTTCCGGGAAGACGATGAGTTCAACGCCCTGGCTCGCGGCGCTGGCCGCAGCCAAGCGCACGCGATCGAGGTTGACCTCGGGTGCTGAGCTGATCGGGAGCTGGCCCAGTGCGACTCGCATGCCTGGCAGCCTAATCTGAGCGGTCCGCCTGCGTCTGCACGGACGGGCGTCAGGGTGCGGGCGGCATCCGGACGGCGCCGCCCCTGCAAACGCCGCCCGGCGCGACTTATCGCAAGCCGCCCACGTACTGGTGAGTTACTGTCATCGCCGCAGCGTGAGGATCCGGGCTGGGCCGTGCGTCCTGTCGCCTGGCGGCGGCACCGGCGGCACCGGCGGTGCTGGCGGTGCTGGCGGTGCTGGCGGTGCTGGCGGCACGGGCGGGTAGCGGCCGGCCGGCAGCCTCGGCGCTGGCGGGTATCCGCGAGCTTGTCGCCGCGGGTCGGTGGCGCCTCCGATGCGCAGGCAGACCAGCCGGCGCGCGATGGCGGATAGCCGGCCGGGCGGGCGCCCGGCGAGAGTCCGCGCGGCGTCCTCGTGGTGGCTGGCGACAGTTACCAGCACTGCCGCGCCGAATGGTGCCGCCACGACAACTGCCGCCGCGACTAACAGGACGATCATTTGCCCTCCTCGTGCTGGCCGCTCGATGCGTCCGTGTGCCTTTCCCAGCTTTTGCCGGCGTGCCGCGGCGGGTCATGTCCCGCCGGCCGGCCAGTACCGGTATCCTCCCTACTAGTTCTATACATCTGACTCATACCAATGAGTCCAGCGTTTCAAACAATCTGGACGGGTAATTCTTTCCGTAGTCAGCCTGGAGAGGGTAGTCAGCCGGGAGAGGAGAGTGAGATTGGCGCATTCCAAGTACCAGCAGATCGCTGACCGGCTGCGCGCCCAGATTGCCAGCGGCGCCCTTGAGCCGGGCGAGCGGCTGCCGAGCGAGCCCGATCTGGCCGCCGCGTACGGCGCGTCCCGGAACACCGTCCGGCTGGCGATCGCGCTGCTGATCAATCAGGGCCTGGTGGTCAGCCGGCAAGGTCTCGGCACATTTGTCGTGGAGCCGACCAAGCCGTTCACCGCGCTGCTGTCCAGGATCCACGAGCCACCGCGCGAGCAGCACGCGTCCTTGTCGATGCCGGTCGTCAGCCCGGCCGCGGATGAGTCGGAGATGGTACGGCTGATCGTAGAGACAGGATCAGCGAGCCCCAGCGTCGCTGAAAAGCTTGACCTGTCTCCCGGCGATTCAGTGGTCGTGCGGCGCTCGCAGTACTTCATCGGCGATGTGCCCTGGCAGCTGATCCACTCCTACTATCCGAGTGACCTGGCCAAGGGCACGGCGCTGGAGCAGGCAGGGGAGATCGAGTCAGGCAGCGTGGGGCTGCTGACCGACCTCGGATACCCGCAGCAGGGTTTCGTCGACGAGATCGGCGCGCGCATGCCGAACGCCCGCGAGTTTGACTTCTTCAAGCTTGTCAGCGGCATCCCGGTAATCGTGGTGAACCGGACGTCGTACACCACCGACCGGCCGATCCGGCTGACGCGCTACATCTACCGGGCTGACCGGGTCAGGTTGCTGCACGTCGAGGGCAGCATCCCGGAGCGATACCGGCATGCCTGACGGCCGCCCGGCCGCCGTCCTGAGTCAGCCGGCCAGCCTGGCGAGTTCCGGCACGAAGTACGCGGCATCGACGGTGCCGACGCCGGTCACCAGGTCGTAGCCGCGGCGCGCGCTGAAACCGGCGACCGTGTACCGCTTGCCGTTCTGGCTGAAGGTCTGGCTGTTGTTGCCGCTGGTGATATCGACCACGCCAGGCTCGTGCCTGGCCTCGATCTGGTAGATCGCCGGGTTGATCAGCCCGAGCGGGTGCCCGCCGTGCTGGCTGGCGTACTGATAGGCCAGCGCCACGATCCCGGCGAACAGCGGGGTGGCCAGGCTCGTTCCGCAGATCGTGGTCCAGCGGCCGGTGCCGCCGGCGTAAAAGCTGCCGTAGATGTCCACCTGGCTGCTGCACGACGCGTCCATCGAGATATCGGGAACGCCCCTGTGGCGGCCGGTCACGCCGCGAACAGCGTGCTGGTACCACGGCCGGCCGAAGACGATCGACCTGCCGCCGCCGCTGTCGCTCCACGCCACGTCCGCTGACTTGCGCTGCCCGTCTGCCCGCAAGTTGAGCTGGGTGCCGCCGACAGCGGTGACCAGCGGGTCGGTGGCCGGCCAGGAGACCGCCGGCGAGGTGTACTCGTCCACCATGTTGTACTGGTAGCTCGTCGCGCCCTCGTCGCCGGTCGCGGCGAGGACCGTCACATGATCTCTGCTGGCGAGCTGGTAGGCGCCGCGCAGGTTGCGGATGGCCGCGTAGCCTGCCTTCGGGGAGAACGTCTGCTCGGTAGCCGCGAAACTCTGGCTGATCACCTGGCCGAGCTTGTGCCTGAGCACGTACTTCTCGGCAGTCACGATCTGCGGGAAGCCGGTAGTTCCCTCGTTCTCTGACGTTGGCGTCTCGACTAGGACGATGCTGGAGCCGGGCGCCATCGCATGGGCCCACTCCACATCCAGGGTGGTCTCGGCTGCCCAGCCGGCCCGGTTGCTGTTGCTGGCGTGGTAGGGGGGGACCTTGCCGGCCGGCTGGATGACCCGGAATGACGGCGGCGCGGGCAGGCGGAAGTAGGTGTCGAAGTGAGCCAGGTCGGCGGCGATCGTGGGGGACCCGAACGAGTCCACGATGACGATGGTCTGCTTCGAGCCGTCGATACCCGCCTTGTACAACGGCGTCACGTTGTAGGCAACCCTGAGCTGCGCGGGCGTGAGCCCGCCGGCCGGAGCGGACGGTGAGGTGTTGCCGTCGTGCACGCCAGGGCTGATCCGAATCGGACTGAGCGCGGCATGCCGCGCGGAACCGTGCCTGCCGCTTGCCATCGCCTCAACGGCAGCCAGAGCCGCCGCCCCGACCGCGACTACGGCAACCACCGCAACGGCCAGTAGCCGGGCTGGCGGACGCGATTCCTGCTCTCCCGTGCGCTGCTGGCCCGCTCGCCGCCGGGTCCACCTCACGTCATCCCCCTGTCGGTGCCTGCGGCGAGTGTACCTACTCGGTAAGTCGCAGCGCGGCCTTCGGGCAGGACCTGACGGCGTGCCTGACGCCGTCGAGCAGACTGGCCGGGATCTCCTCGACCAGGATGTTCAGGTTGTCGTCCTCATCGACTGCGAAGACCTCCGGTACCAGGCCAGCGCAGACCGCGTTAGCTTCGCAAGCGTCCCAGTCAGCTTCCACCCTCATTCGCCGGCTCCCTTCCGTGGCTTCGCGGCTCGCCCTGCCGCACCGGCCGACCGTAGCGCAGACTGTACGTCATGCCAATGCAGGACAAGTTCAGGCTAGCCGCCGAGGCGGCCAGGGGCTTCATGCCGGCCGCCGAGGGGCTGGCGCTGTACCGCACCGCCGCGGCTTACGCGGCTGTCGGCCCGATTGGCGAAGTGGGCACCTACTGCGGGAAGTCGACCGTCTACCTTGCCGCAGCCGCCGCCGAGCACGGCCAGAAGGTCATCACGGTCGACCACCACCACGGCTCGGAGGAGAACCAGGCGGGCTGGGAATACCACGATCCGGAGGTAGTCGACCCCCGGACCGGGCGGATGGACACACTGCCGTTCTTCCGCGCGACCATCGAGGACGCCGGGCTAGCCGATCACGTCATCGCCATCATCGGTACCTCGGCCGACGTCGCGAGGCTCTGGCGCACGCCGCTCGGCATGCTGTTCATTGACGGCGGGCACAGCGAGGCCAACGTCGTGACTGACTACGAGGGCTGGGCGCCGTGGGTGGCGCACGGCGGGGCGCTCGCATTCCACGACATCTTCGCCGACCCGGCTGATGGCGGCCAGGCGCCGTACCGGGTGTACCTGCGTGCGCTGGCCTCCGGTGCGTTCACCGAGGTGAGCGTCACCGGCTCGCTACACGTCCTGGAGCGGACCGGGGACGGAATCTGATCCGTCGTCGCCGGCCGGCGGGCAGCCGCAGGCGGCCG
>JAJYUU010000001.1:0-85960 GCA_021792405.1 Actinomycetes bacterium | reverse complement strand
CACCCGCCATGCTGCCGCCCAGGGCGCTGGGGGCGGCCGCAGTCCCGCTAGCGAGCGCCTCGGCTGCCAGCGCCTCGGCTGCCAGCACGTCAGCCGCCAGGATCACGGCTGCGGCGGTCCAGGTGCTCCGCTCATGCGGGAAGTGCTTGCCGTTAGCGAACTGCCAGCCAGTCCAGTAGCTGCCGTCGTCGGCGCGCAGGAACTGGATCTGCTCGAACAACTCGAAGGCCTCGTCCCGGTGGCCGATGGCGGCGAGCGCGATCGCCAGCTCACAGGTTTCGGCCGCGGTCACCCACGGCTCGTCACTGACGCAGCGCACGCCAAGACCCGGTACCACGAAGGTGTCCCAGCCCGACTTGAGCAGTCGCTCGGCGGCCATGCCGCGTACCGGGCCAGCGAGGACCGGGTAATACCAGTCCATCGAGAACCGGCTCTTGTCAGCGAAGGCCTCACCGTGGCAGGCAACGGCGTGCCCGAGCAGCGCCGCGGCAAGCTCCCAGCGCGGCTGCGGCTGCGCAAGCCGTTCGGCCAGCGCGATCGCGCAGCGAAGGCTGTGGTACATGCTCGAGCTGCCGGTGAGCAGCGCGTAGCTGTCCGGCGTGCCGTCTTCGTGGCGGCGCCAGATAATCTCGCCGCGCGGCGCCTGCAGGCCGATGGCGAACTCGACGGCGGCGCGGACCACTGGCCACATCCGCGCGGCGAAATCCTCATCGCCGGTCACCAGCAGTTCATGCCAGACGCCGACTGCGCAGTAGGCCGCGTGGTTGCTCTCGGTAGTCCGCTCGCCGTCCGGTCCGCCGGCGGTCTGCACCGGCCAGGACCCGTCCGGTTGCTGCGCATCGGCGAGCCAGGCATAGGCGCGGCGTGCTTCGCGGCGCAATCCGCACACGCTCAGCGCCATCGCGCACTCCACATGGTTCCATGCGTCGACATGCCCGTCCGGCCAGCCGATCGAGCCGTCGGCCTGCTGGTCGGCCGCGATCGCCCGCGCCGTCGCATGCAGCTGGCCCGCGGTAAGGATTCCCGGAACCGCCGGCGCACGGCCAGCGGCCGATGCGGAGCCGGCCGCCGCGGAGCCGGCCTCAGGCTGCTGCATGCACCTTCTCCGCCGCCGGACCCGGCTGCCGTGCGGCCGTGACCGGCTTGGTGGCGTATACCACCAGGCTCTTGCCGATGAGCGGGTTCAGCGCCCGGTCAGCCAGCCGGGTAACGGCCGGACGGCGCATGATGTCCCATACCAGTAGCTTGTGGTAGGCGCTGGCGAGCGGGTGGGCATCGTCGTGCACGCCGACCGCGCACTTGAGCCACCAGTACGGCGAGTGCAGCGCATGCGCATGGTGGTGGCCGCCGACAGCCAGGCCGGCTCGCCGCAGCTTGACCTCCAGCTCGCGGCGGGTGAAGATGCGCACGTGTCCGCCCGGAACGTTGTGGTATTCGTCGGATAGCGCCCAGCAGACCCGCTCGGGCAGCCAGGCGGGCACCGTGACGGCCGCGATACCGCCCGGCCGCAGTACCCGGCTGATCTCGTTCATGGCGCGCTGGTCGGCGGGAATGTGCTCCAGCACTTCCGCCGCTATCACCAGGTCGAAGCTGCCGTCGGGGAACGGCATCCTGGTGGCGTCACCAAGCGCGCAGGTGACGCTGGCCGGCGGCTGTATCTCCGCTGCCTCCGCCATCGCCGCGGCGACCGCGCGCACTCGCTTCAGTTCGCTGTGATCGGTGTCGAGCGCTACTACCTGCGCGCCGCGCCGCGCCGCTTCGAAAGCATGCCGCCCTGCGCCGCAGCCGAGGTCAAGCAGCCTGGTTCCCGGCTGGATCGGCAGTAGCTGGAAGTCGACGGTCAGCATGGCAGGTCCCCGGCCCCCGCGCGTGCCAAGCTTGCCCGGCGGGCGGCGATCGCCTGCCGGTACTCAGCGACGGTCGCCCGCGCGACGGCCTGCCATGCGAACCGCTCCGCGACCCTAGCCAGCGCCGCCGCCGACAGGCGCTCGCGCTCGGCCGGGGAGTCGTGCAACAGCCGCAGCGCCGCGCAGAGTTCCTCGGCGTCGCCGGGGGTAACCAGAAGCGCCGCGTCGCCGGTTACCTCTGGCAGCGCGCCGGTGCGACTGGCCACCAGCGGCGTGCCGGACGCCATGTGCTCGACAGCCGGCAATGAGAATCCCTCGTACAGCGACGGCACCACCGCGATCTCCGCGCTGGCGACCAGTTCGGCAAGTCCGGAGTCGGTTATCCCGCTGACAAACTGGACCTTGCCGTCCAGCGAGAGCTCGCCCAGCAACCGCTGCGTCGGGCCATCCGGTACCAGCTTGCTCACCAGGACGAGCGACACGTCCCGGTCCGTGCTCAGCTTCGCGAACGCGCGCAGCAGCGCAGCAACACCTTTGACGGGGGAGTCCGCGCTGGCGACGGCGATGATCCGGCCGGGAACGCGCGGTCCTGACCTAGGGTGAAATAGCCGGGTATCCACACCGAGCGGGATGACCTTGACGTCCTCCGGTTTGACCTTGAAGTCGCGCAGGATGTCAGCCTTGGAAGACTGTGAACCGGTCATGATCGTGCCGATCCGCCTGGCGACCCGGCCCTGCATTCCGACGAAGGAGTACCACCGCCACTTCGGGATCTTCGCCAGGCCGCGGGCTGCCGCTAGCTCGATCCGGCGATCCACGCTGATCGGGTGATGGATGCTGGTCACCAGCGGCAAGCCGAGCCGGGTGATGCCGAGATTGCCATAGGCGAGTACCTGGTTGTCGTGCACGATGTCGAAGTCGCCTGATCGTGCGCGCAGTGCCCGGAGCGCGCGGAGGCTGAAGGTCAGCGGCTCGGGAAAATACGCCGTCCACATGCCCGCTACCTCGAGTACGTCGATCCAGTCCCGGTACTCGCGCAGGTGCGGAGTGCGGAACGGATCCTCCTCGCGGTACAAGTCGAGGCTCGGCAGTTCGATCAGCTCCGGGCCGGGCTCAAGCTCGGGATACGGCTGACCGGAGTACACCTCGACATGATGACCCAGCGCGGCGAGCTCACGGGACAGGTGGCGCAGGAAGATACCCTGCCCGCCGCAGTGCGGCTTGCTGCGGTAGGAGAGCAGGCAGATCCGTAGCGGCGCATTATTGGAGTCTGGGACGGACGCCGTGCCAGGCCGGTCAGCGGTGCGGGCGTCGCCTGCCGCGCCCGGGAGAGCGGAGCTACCGGCCGGCTGGCCGCCGGAAGCGATTACGTGGCCGGCTGCTACGGTACCCACGCAGGTTCGCGCCTCCTGTCTCGCCACCGGCCGGGCGGGCGACCCGCGTGACCGCCAGTCAGCGAACCCTACCAAGCCAGTAACTTGCGTGCCCTTTGACCCCACATGTTTGCCGGGCTGCCAGCCGTGCTGTCAGTATCTTTAAGCTGCCGTGGCATCGTTAAGCTGCCGCGACGAGGTTTCACACGGAGGCTCCGCTGACACGACGCGCGCTCATCACCGGCATCACCGGTCAGGACGGCTCTTACCTGGCCGAACATCTGGTGGACATGGGATACGAGGTCTGGGGGCTGGTCCGCGGTCAGGCGAACCCGCGGGTGCGCCACCTTCGGAAGCTGCTGGGTGACGTCAGGCTGATCCGCGGCGACCTGCTGGACCAGGGCAGCCTGATCGCGGCGGTGGAGCGGGTGCAGCCGGACGAGGTGTACAACCTGGCCGCGATCTCCTACGTGCCGCTGTCGTGGCAGCAAGCCGAGCTCACCGGTGAGGTCACCGGACTCGGCGTGCTTCGCGTACTGGAGGCCATCAGGGTGTGCAGCGGGATCAGCGCATCCCGCAGCCCGGGCAGCGGCCAGATCAGGTTCTATCAGGCATCCACCTCGGAGATGTTCGGCCAGGCCAGCCAGGTTCCGCAAAACGAGCAGACCTCGTTCCACCCGCGCAGTCCGTACGGCGTGGCAAAGGTGTACGGCCACTTCCTGACGCAGAATTACCGCGAGTCCTACGGGATGTTCGCGGTGTCCGGGATCATGTTCAACCACGAGTCGCCGCGCCGCGGTGCCGAGTTCGTGACCAGGAAGGTCTCGCTCGGGGTTGCCAAGATCAAGCTGGGTTACGAGCGCCAGCTTCGGCTGGGCAACCTGAGCGCCAGCCGGGACTGGGGCTTCGCCGGCGACTACGTCCGGGCCATGTACCTGATGCTGGCGCAAGACGCTCCGGCTGACTACGTCATCGGCACCGGGGTTACGCACTCCGTGGAGAAACTTGTCGACACCGCCTTCCGTGCCGCCGGCTTGAACTGGCGCGACCACGTGGTGACCGACGCCGCCTTCATCCGGCCGGCCGAGGTGGACCGGCTGTGCGCGGACCCCGCCAAGGCACGGGACGAGCTCGGCTGGGAGCCCAAGATCGGCTTCGAGGAACTCATCGAGATGATGGTGGATGCCGACCTGGAGCTGCTGGCAGCTACCGACGGCAGCGCGGGCGAGGAGTTCGCGACCGATTCGTGGTAGGCCGGAGCCGGCTAGCTGATGTGGCCGCCGAGCAGCGTGCCGATGCCGTAGGTGAGCGCGGCGGCCAGCCCCGCCAGCATGAACTGGCGCAGCGCCCCGCGAAGGAACGGCCGGGCCGTGACGCGCGCAACGATGCCGCCGCCGACGAAGGCCGCGATCGCGGCGAGGACGACGGCCGCGCCGAGCGAGGCGAAGCCGAACAGGAACGGCAGCAGCGGGATCAGGGCGCCGACGGCGAAGGTGACCAGCGAGGCACCCGCGGCGGTCAGCGGTGACGGCAGCTCGTCATGGTCGATGCCGAGTTCCTCGCGGACGTGAATGCGCAGCACCTGATCCGGGTGCTGGGATAGCTGCCTCGCGACTTCGTCGGCGAGGGCCGGCTCGACGCCCCGCATCTTGTACACGGCGGCCAGTTCCGCCTGCTCGTCCGCCGGGTTAGTTTCGAGCTCGATGCGCTCCTTCTCCACTTCGGCTGCCACCAGCTCGTTCTGCGACGAGACCGACACGTACTCGCCCGCCGCCATGGAGAACGCCCCGGCCGACAGTCCGGCTAGGCCGGTCAGCACGATCGTGTGCGGCGCGAGCCTGGCGCCGCCGACGCCGGCAATCAGCGACACGTTCGTCACCAGGCCGTCCATCGCGCCGAAGACGGCCGGCCGCAGCCAGCCACCGGACACGTCGCGGTGCTGGTGGTTGACCTCCGGGCCGGCTACGGCTCCCCGGCTGGCTGGACTGCCCGCTTCGGCCGCGCCGGCGTGCGCCATCGGCTGGCCCGCGCCGTCGGCCTCGACTGGTGGTTTGCTCGGGGATGCCATAGTCATGAGTGTGCCTGTTCTGTCGGATCTGGCGCGTCGGCGACGGCACTCACTGGCGGCCGGTGCCGGGCTGCGCAAGGTCGGTGAGGTGAGATCGGGCCGCACTGCCATGGTCGTGGCACTGCAAAAACGCAGGCAAACCGCGAAACACCGAGAACGGCCACCCGAGTGCGATTATTCCGGACCGGTCCGGACTGCTGACAGTCCGGTGGCCGTTAGCTACCCAGCCGGCGGCAGTGATTGCGGTGAGATGATGGTGGCCAGCCAGAGGAGGAAGCCAGATGAGCGACCAGGTGTCCGGCGCCAGGCCCGTCCGCGCGCCCCGAGGCAGCAGCCTGACGTGCAAGGGCTGGCCGCAGGAAGCAGCCATGCGGATGCTGATGAACAACCTGGATCCCGAGGTCGCCGAGCACCCCGACCAGCTGATCGTCTATGGCGGTTCGGGTCGCGCCGCCCGCAACTGGCAGGCATTCGACGGCATCGTCGCCTCGCTGCGTGACCTGGCCGGGGACGAGACCCTGCTGGTGCAGTCCGGCAAGCCGGTCGGCATCTTCCGGACGCACGAGTGGGCGCCGCGGGTGCTGATCGCGAACTCGAACCTGGTGCCGCAGTGGGCGACCTGGGAGGAGTTCCGGCGGCTGGAGGCCGAGGGGCTGACCATGTTCGGCCAGATGACCGCCGGATCATGGATCTATATCGGCACGCAGGGCATCCTGCAAGGCACCTACGAGACGTTCGCGGCGGTCGCGGCGAAGCGGTTCGGCGGTTCGCTCACCGGCACGATCACCCTCACCGCGGGGCTTGGCGGGATGGGCGGCGCCCAGCCGCTCGCGGTGACCATGAACGGCGGCGTAGCGCTGTGCATCGACTGCGATCCGTCCAGGATCAGCCGCCGGATCGAGCACGGCTATCTCGACGTGGCGGCGAGCGACGTGGACGACGCGGTCCGCCGGGCTACTGCGGCGGCCGATTCCGGGGAGGCACTGTCGATCGGGTTGCTCGGCAACGCGGCCGATCTCGTCCCGCGGCTGCTGCGGATGGGCGCTCCGGTCAGCGTGGTGACCGACCAGACCTCGGCGCACGATCCGCTGACCTACCTGCCCAGGGGAGTCGCGTTCGAGGACATGGCCGCGCTGCGGGCCGAGGACCCGGCCGGGTTCACCGCCAGGGCCAGGGACTCGATGGCCGAGCATGTTCAGGCCATGGTCGGCTTCCAGGACGCCGGCGCCGAGGTGTTCGACTACGGCAACTCCATCCGCGGCGAGGCTCAGCTCGCGGGCTACGATCGCGCGTTCGCGTTCCCTGGCTTCGTGCCCGCCTACATCAGGCCGCTGTTCTGCGAGGGCAAGGGCCCGTTCCGGTGGGCGGCGCTGTCCGGCGAGCCCGCCGACATTGCCGCCACCGACGCGGCCATCCTGGAGGAGTTCCCGGCGAACGAGGCCCTTTCCAGGTGGATCCGGATGGCCGGGGAGAGGGTGCGGTTCCAGGGCCTGCCCGCGCGGATCTGCTGGCTGGGTTACGGGGAGCGGCACGTCGCCGGCCTGCGGTTCAACGACATGGTGAGGCGGGGCGAGGTGCAGGCGCCCATTGTGCTCGGCCGTGATCACCTGGACTGCGGCTCGGTCGCCTCGCCGTACCGGGAAACCGAGGCGATGGCCGACGGCAGCGATGCCATCGCTGACTGGCCGCTGTTGAACGCGCTGGTCAACACCTCCTCCGGGGCCTCCTGGGTGAGCATCCACCACGGCGGCGGGGTGGGCATCGGGCGATCCATCCACGCCGGGCAGGTCTGTGTCGCCGACGGCACCGACCTGGCCGCGCAGAAGCTGGAGCGGGTGCTCACCAACGACCCCGGGATGGGCGTGATCAGGCACGCTGATGCAGGCTACGGACGGGCCGTCGAAGTCGCGGCTGAGCGCGGCGTCCGCGTGCCGATGCAGCAGTAGTGTCACACTCGTTCCGCGGGCGCAGCCGCTTGCGACCGGGAGACCGCAGTTGACGTTCGCTGAGTTGTGGGCCGAATTGCTGCCGGTTGGCCGGGATGAGTTCACCGGCGGTTACCGGCGGTACTCCTGGACCACGGCCGATGCCGCATGCCGGGCCTGGTTCGCCAGGACCGCGACTCAGCTGGGGTTGCGCACGGACTGTGATCGCAACGGCAACCTGTGGGCCTGGTGGGGACGGCCCGGCGGGATGCAGGCGGTGGTCACCGGCAGCCACCTTGACTCGGTGCCCGACGGCGGTGCATACGACGGGCCGCTCGGGGTGGTGTCCGCGTTCGCCGCGGTCAGCCAGCTTCGCAGCGACGGGTTCCGGCCCGCGAGGCCGATTGGCGTGGCAGCGTTCACCGAGGAAGAGGGCGCCAGGTTCGGGGTTGCCTGCCTCGGCAGCCGGCTGCTGACCGGCGCGATCACGCCGGAGGCAGCGAGCGCGCTACGTGACGGCGACGGCGTGGCGCTCGCCGACGCGATGGCTGCGGCGGGTCGCGACGCCAGCGGCATCGGGCCTGATGAAGACCTGCTGGCCGGGATCGGGGCCTTCGTCGAGCTGCACATCGAGCAGGGCAAGGCGCTGGCGGACCTCGGCGCCGTTATCGGAGTGGCGGACGGAATCTGGCCGCACGGCCGCTGGCGGTTCGACTTCGCTGGGCGCGCCGACCATGCCGGCACGACAAGGCTCGCCGACCGGCAGGATCCGATGCTTCCTTATGCCGCAACCGTGCTGGCAGCACGCACCTCCGCCGAGCGCTGCGGAGCCCTCGCCACTTTCGCGAAGGTAGTGGCCGAGCCGGGCGCGGCAAACGCGATCAGCTCTCGCGTGCAGGCCTGGCTGGACGCCAGAGCGCCGGACGAGGCGACGCTTGACCTGCTGGTGTCGCAGGTGTCGACGGCGGCTGCGGCGGCGGCCGGCCAGCACGGCGTTGCCGTCCGGCAGCACCGCGAATCGGTCACGCCGCCCGTGAGCTTCGACCGCGGGCTGCGTGATCGGCTGGCCGCCGTCCTGGCCGCCGCCGGGATTGCCGCGCCGCTGGTGCCGACCGGGGCGGGACACGACGCCGGCGTGCTCGCCGCGCGGATCCCGGCAGGCATGCTGTTCGTGCGTAATCCCAGCGGCGTGTCGCACTCACCTGCCGAACATGCCGAGATGGCCGACTGCGAAACCGGGGTAGCGGCCCTGGCCGCGGTGCTCGCTGACCTGGCGGCGCAGTGACCGCCACGCGCGCATGGCTGGCCGAGCTGGCCTGGTCGCCGGACTTCGGGCTGCGTTCCGATGTGCTGATCGAGGCGGCGGGTGACCGGCTGACTGGCGTGACGCCCGACGCCCAGCCGCCACCAGCCGCCACCCGCCTTCGCGGGCTGACACTGCCGGGCCTGGCCAACGCGCACTCGCACGCGTTCCACCGGGCGCTCCGCGGCGTGACGCAGGCGTCGCGCGGCACGTTCTGGACGTGGCGCGAGCGAATGTACGAGGTGGCTGACCGCCTCGACCCAGATAGCTACCTGGCGCTCGCTACCGCCGTCTATGCCGAAATGGCGCTGGCCGGGATCAGCTGCGTCGGCGAGTTCCACTACCTGCATCACGGCAGCGGCGGAACGCCATACTCCGACCCCAACCAGATGGGCCGGGCGCTGATCGAGGGCGCCAGCCGGGCCGGCATCCGGATCACCCTGCTTGATGCCTGTTACCTGTCTGGGGGCTTGTCGGCTGATGGCCGGCCGCAACCACTGGCCGGCGCGCAGCTGCGCTTCGGGGACGCCGACGGAGCGGCCTGGGCGGCCAGGGCTGACGCGCTCGGCCAGGACGCCGTGGGCCGCCTGACTCCGCACGCCCGAACGGGCGCCGCCATCCATTCGGTCCGCGCCGTACCGCCTGGGCAGATGGCCGAGGTCGTCGCGTGGTCACATCGCTACGGTGCCCCGCTGCACGCGCACGTTTCCGAGCAGGTGGCGGAGAACCGGGCGTGCCTTGCCGCGTACCGGGCGACTCCCGCGGAGGTGCTGTCCGGGGCCGGCGCGCTCGGCCCGCGCAGCACCGCGGTGCACGCAACCCACCTGGCAGGCACTGATGTCGCCCTGCTCGCCGGGGGCAGGGTGCATGTGTGCATGTGCCCGACGACCGAAGCTGACCTGGCCGACGGCATCGGCCCGGCCAGGGAACTGGCCAGCGCCGGCACTCCGCTCACGCTAGGCAGCGACAGCCAGGCCGTCGTCGACATCCTGGAGGAGGCGCGCCGGGTCGAGCTTGGCGAGCGCCTCGCATCGCAGGAACGAGGCTGCTTCACCGCCGTCGAGCTCGCCACCGCGGCGACCAGCTCCGGGCACGCCAGCCTCGGCTGGCCCGAGGCGGGCGACCTGGTCGCGGGCGGGCTCGCCGACTTCTGTACGGTAGCGCTCGACTCGCCGCGGACCGCCGGCACGACCATGGCCACGGCGCTCGAGTCGGTCATCTTCGGCGCGTCGGCCGCCGACATGCGGCACCTGGTCGTCGGTGGCCGGGACGTCGTGGCGGGTGGCCAGCACCTGCTCGTCCCGGACGTGCCGGCGGCGCTTGCCGCGGCGATTACCGCCGTGCTGCACTGACCGGGCTGGCGGGCACCGCTAGCCGTTCGCACCAGGATTGTAGGCGGGCGGCAGCCCGGAGCAGATGCTCGCGGCGGCGTTGCGCGACTGAACCGCGCCGGGTCCGTTCCTGACCGCCCGGCTCACCCGCGGCCTGCCTGTCTTCCCGGCGTTCCTGCCGTGCCTGGCCCGGTGCGAGACTGCGGCCGCGGGCGGGTTCACGCCCGCGAAGTCGGTGCCCAGGGTCAGCGTCACCGTGCCCGGCGTGCCGACCTGCCAGGCGGGCTCGGCCAGCGTGTTCTGCCCGGCCGGGAATGACTTGAGCGCGGTCATCAGCGTGTACGCGCCGTCGGCCTGGTCCAGGCCCGCGTAGTCCACTGTGGTCGTGCCGGTCGCCGCCGCGTTGCCGACGTTGGTCACGTCGAAGCCGAGCAGGCGCAGCCTGGCTGCCGCCTGTGCGGCGAGCCCGGCCCGGCCGGTGCCGTTCAGCACCTGCACCTTGACGTCCTGGTACGGCAGAACCGGCAGATGGCCATGCCAGACCTGGCCAGTCCTGACCATCTGGTAGAGCACGTCGTCTTGCGGCTGGACGGCCATCAGGTGCGACTGAAGGCCGGGATAGGTGTCCACGGCGGTCGGCAAGGTGATCAGGCTCACGTTCCTGGGCTGCAGGTGCGTCAGTGACTCGGCCAGGCTCATGAGCGAGGTAGCCGAGCCCAGGCCGGCGTCCACAGTGAGTGCCTGAGTGGCCGTTCGCGCGATGCTGTACAGCGCCGGCAAGTTGGTCAGCACGCCTTGCGACTGAACCTTCTGCACCACCGAGGAGATGAACGCTTGCTGCAGCTGGATCCGGGGCAGGTCGCCGCCGGCGTTGGCGCCGCTGCCGACACCGTGCCGCGTCCGCACGTAGGCCAGCGCCTGGTTGTACTTGAGCAGGTGCTTGCCGGGGCTGAGGTTCAGGTGCGAGTAGCGGTCGTGATAGCCGGGACCTGGCGGGACGCACACCTCGACGCCGCCGAGGCTGTCCACCATGGTGCGGAAGGAGTTGAAGTCGAACTCGACGAAATGATCCAGCTTGATGCCGGTCAGGTCCTCGACCGTTCGCACGGCGCAGGTCGGGCCGCCGATGTTCAGCGCGCCGTCGATGATCGCCCCGGGCGGATAGGTCTGTACCGGCCAGGTGCCGCTGCCGACGTAACTCCGCTCTCTGCACGCGGGCTGGTAGACGAACAGGTCCCTCGGAATAGACAGCACGATCGCGTGGGTGTGCGTGGCGTCGAGGTGGATAAGCAGCAGGTTGTCAGAGTTCGTCGTGCCCGGATACGCCTCGTAGCCGAAGTTGCCGTGCTGGCCCAGGCGCTCCTGGGAGCCGAGTACCAGGATGTTCTGTGCGCCGTAGACAGCCCGGCCGCTCAGGTCGCCCACGGCGACCTTGGTAATGCCGCCGTCAAGCTGCCGGTACAGCGCGAAGGCGCCGATACTCGCAAGCACGGCGACGACGGCGACCAGCGTGGCGATCAGGTAGCCGGCTTTCGCCAGCGTGCCCTGGCGGTGCCAGCTTGCCCGCAGGCCTGTGGTCAGGTCCTGCGCCGACGGCGACCGCGGCCGGCGGCCAGCCACCGGCTCCGCTCGCCCGGGCGGGCTGACGCCGGGTTCGTCGTGGTCGCGGGGAGTTACCCCGGATGACATCTGCGCTCCGTCCTGTCGGCCATGTCGGCGGCCCTGGTCGACGGCGTGGAGCCGGATCCAGACACGCTCAGCTAAGGTCTCTCACTTAGGGTATCCACCTCAGCGATGGTTTATACCAGTTTTGCCCCTGCCTTACGAATTCTGGCCGCCGTCATTCCGTCGGCTTGAACCGCTCGCCGATCAGCCCAGTCGGCCCGTGCGAAGCCCGACCGGCCACCGCTCGTCCGGCCGCCGGGGCCGTGCTCCATCGCCTGCCAGCGCCTGGCTTGCCGCCTGCTATGGCACGATGCGCTGGTGAGCCTGCTCATCACCAATATCGGCGAACTGGTTACGAACGCGCCGCGCGGTGCGGCCGCGCCAGGGCCGTTCGCGACGATCGCGGACGCGGCGATCGTGCTGGACCAGGGCGTGGTGGCGTGGACCGGCCCGGCGGCGGCAGCACCGGCGGCCGACGAGGTCGTCGATGCGGCCGGCCGGGCGCTGCTTCCCGGTTTCGTCGACTCGCACGCGCATCTGGTGTTCGCCGGTGAGCGCGGCGCGGAGTTCGCCGCCCGGATGGCAGGACTGCCGTACAGCGCCGGCGGGATCGCCGGCACGGTCACGGCCACCAGGGCCGCCGGTGACGAGGTGCTGCGGTCCAACCTGGCGCGGCTGGCGGGCGAGATGCTGGCGCAGGGAACCACGACATTCGAGTGCAAGTCCGGGTACGGCCTCACGGTGGCGGACGAGGCCCGGTCGCTCGCGCTGGCCAGCGAGTTCACCGCCGAGGTGACCTACCTGGGCGCGCACGTGGTCCCGGCCGAGTTCGCCGCCGATCGCGCCGGGTATGTTTCACTGGTCTGCGGCGAGATGCTGGCCGCCTGCGCTCCGGTGGCCAAGTGGGTGGACGTGTTCTGCGAGCGCGGCGCGTTCGGCGCCGACGAGGCCAGGGCGGTGCTGGCCGCGGGTGCGGCGGCCGGCCTGCAGCCGAGGGTCCACGCGAACCAGCTAGGTCCAGGGCCAGGCGTCCAGGTCGCGGTCGAGGCCGGAGCGGCGTCAGCCGATCACTGCACGTTCCTGTCCGATGCGGACGTGGACGCGCTTGCGGCATCCCGGACCGTGGCGACGTTGCTGCCCGGCGTGGAGTTCTCCACCCGCTCGCCGTACCCGGACGCACGCCGGCTGCTCGGCGCCGGAGTGACCGTGGCCATCGCGTCGGACTGCAACCCGGGCTCGTGCTTTACCTCGAGCATGCCGTTCTGCGTGGCGCTTGCGGTCCGCGAGATGCGGATGACGACGGCCGAGGCGGTCTGGGCCGCGACCGCGGGCGGCGCGCACGCGCTGCGCCGCACCGACATCGGCCATCTCGGCATCGGCGCACGCGGCGACCTGGTGATGCTGGACGCGCCGTCGCACGCGTACCTGGCCTACCGGCCGGGGGTACCGCTGATCGCCGGCGTCTGGCGCGCGGGCGAGCGGATGTGACCGCCAGCCGGCCGATGCGAGGCCGCCGCGTTGCGGGCAGGGCGGGCAGGCAAAGCCCCACCTGCGGAAGTGGGCGATGACCCCTCGCGCTCGCAGTGCCTGGCGCGTCACCGTTGAGTCTGGCAGGCAAGCCGCCGGGTGCTCGCCGTCCTGGCCTACCTGAACGGCTGAGCCGCGGCCCTGGCCGGTCAGCGCAGGTAACCGCCGCGGAACCGGATCAGCGGCTCGCCGGATTGCGCGACGTAGGGCACCGCCGTCACTGCACCGACGAACACGATGTGGTCTCCGGCCGGTACCGCGGCGCTCACTTCGCACTCGAAGGTGGCCAGCCCGCCCTCGGGAATCAGCGCGCCGGACTGGCCGCCGCGCCGGTGCGGCACGTTCGCGAGCAGCACCCGCGCGCTCGGCCGGCCGGCCGCGGCGAACCGGCCGGCCAGTACCCGCTGCGGCGCGGCGAGCAGCGTGACTGCGAAGGGGGCCAGCCGCCCGAGCACTTCGGCCGGGTATGACTCAGCCAGCAGCGACACCAGGACGAGCGGCGGGTCGTCCGACACCGGGCTGAACGCGCTCACCGTGGTCCCGATGTCATCCCTGCCCTCGGCGATGGTCAGCAGGGTGACCGCGCCCGGCCACGCGCCGAGCGCCTCGGCGTAGCCGGCCGGGACAGCGTCGCTACCTGATGGCATTGCCAGCCCGGCAGCGGCGCGCTGACCGGCGGCGGCTGGCCGGAACTTGCCCGTTCCCGGTCATTCGAAGAGCCAGTCGCCAGGCAGCAGCAGCGGGCCGGTGGCGGTGAGGCCCAGCCGGCCCGCCAGCTGCCAGACCGGGCCCCAGCTGTCGGCGAGCAGGCCGGTCTCCGCGCCGCGGCTCTCGCTGGAGGCAGGCGGACGCAGCCGGTCGAGCGGGTGGACTCGGGGATACACGCGAACCGGCGCGGTGGCCGGCAGCCCGGCCCGGCGGCGGGCACTCGCTGTCGCCCGGTCCACCCCGCCCAGTTCATCGACCAGGCCGCAAGCGGCAGCGTCGGCTCCGGTCCAGACCCGGCCTCTGGCCACCTGGTCCACCTGCTCGGGGGTCATGCCGCGGGATTGCCCCACCTTGCCGGTGAAGTCGGCGTAGATGTGGTCGAGCCACTCGTTGACCAGCGTCCATTCGTCCGGCGAGAACGGCCGCAACTGGGAGAACATCGCCGCATGGCTGCCCTGGCTGATCAGGTCACTGGTGACGCCGGCCCGGCCGAGGGCATCGCCGAGCACGGGCTTGCCGGTGAGCACGCCGATCGAGCCGGTGATCGTGCCCGGCTGCGCCACGATCTCGTCGGCCGCCATCGAGATGTAGTAGCCGCCTGACGCGGCGACGTCGCCCATGGAGACCACGACTGGCATCCCGCCGGCCCTGGCCCTGACCACCTCGCGCCAGATCGTGTCGGAGGCGACGTAGGAGCCGCCAGGGCTGTTGACGCGCAGGACGATGGCCTTAGTGTGCTCGTCGCGCGCCGCCTGCCTGAGCGCGGCAGCGATCGTGTCCGAGCCCATCGGGCCGCCGGATCGCAGGCCGTGGCCGCTGCGGCCGCGGCGGATCGGCCCGGTCGCGTAGATGAGCGCGACGCCCGGCTCTGGCGGGCCGGGCAGCGTGGTGACTGCTTTGGTGACCGCCTGCCGGGCGCGCTCGGCCGCTACCTTGCCGCGCTGGTAGCGGCCGAGATACTCGACGATCGCCGCCGGGCCGGCCAGCTTGTGCGCCTCCGCGTAGACCTCGTCCCGGTAGCCGAGCTGGTCGACGAGATTCTCGGCCTGGGCGCGCGCGGCAAGGAACGGCCCGGCGTCGATCAGCTCGCTGACCCTGGCCTGGCTGAGGTTGCGGCGCTCGGCGATCGCCTGCACGAGCTGCTCGGTGATCGACGTGGTCAGCCGCTGCGTCTCCGCCCTGGCCGGCGGGGAGAACCCGGTCTCGGTGAGCTGCTCGGCAGCGCTCTTGTACTCCTGCCGCTTGGCCACCTGAAAATCGGCGCCGAGCTTGTCCAGCAGGCCGCGAAGGAAAACCCGCTCGATCGCGATGCCGGTCAGGCCGAGATCGCCGGAAGGCTGAAGCCAGATCTTCTCGAAAGCGGTGGCCAGGTAATACTGCACGTTGCTCGCGGAGAACTCGCCGAATGACTCCGCCCAGGCAATCGTCGTCTTCCCGGCGGCGGCGAACTCGCTGATCGCGTGGCGCAGTTCCTGTACCGCCGCGAGCCCGATGCCCTTGCCGCCGAGCCTCGCGACCAGCACCGCAACCCGGTCGTCGGTGCGGGCCCGGCGCAGGCCGTCGAGCACGTCCGGCAGCGGCGCCCGGTTCTTGCTGAGGATCGCCGAGACCGGATCGGCCGGCCTGGTCTCGGCGATCCCTTCGGTCAGGTCCAGCTCCAGGATCAGTGGTGCCGTGCGATGCTGGCGGAGCTTGGCCAGCCGGGTAGCAAGGAGTGACTCTGGCATGGCTTACAGCCTAAGCCGCATTGGCCGGGCACGCCGACGGCCGGCCGTCGCTCCCCACGACGGGGCGTCTAGCTGCACGAGGCCGTGGAATGCTGGTTCCGGGGGTACCATGAGGAAACGGAGGTTCCTCCGGATCATCCGGTGAGCCTGACCGGAGGATGCTCCGGCGAGCAAATCGCGCGGCCGTGCGCGGGTGAGGAGCGGCAGATGCCCGTGACCGGTCGGCGCGGCGCGAGCCGGCCGATGCGCGCCGATGCGCAGCGCAATCGCGAGCACCTGCTCGCCGCCGCCGTCGCCGCGTTCTCCGGGGACGGCGGCACGGAGGTGACGCTGGAGTCGATCGCGAAGGACGCAGGCGTCGGCATCGGCACCTTGTACCGCCACTTCCCTAGCCGGGAGGCACTGGTCGACGCCGCTTATCGCAGTGAGCTGGCTAGGCTGTGCGACTCGGTGCCGGGGCTGCTCAGCTCGATGCCGGCCGACAAGGCCATGCGCACCTGGATGGATCACTTCATCGAGTACATGACGACCAAGCGCGGGATGTCAGACGCGCTGCGCAAGGTGATCGCCTCGGGCGGCAACCCGTTCGCCGAGAGCCGGGCCCGCCTGCTCGCGGCGTTCGCGGCCCTGGCGGAGGCTGGCGCGGCCGACGGGACGATCCGGCCTGATCTCGACCCTGCGGACTTGCTGGCAAGCGTGAGCGGAGTGTCGCTCGCCGTCGGTGGCCCGGCCCAGCGCGAACAGGCCGGACGGCTGCTTGATCTGCTCATGGACGGCCTGCGATACGGGGCGGCCCGCGATGGCTAGCCGGGACGGGAACGGCTGGGTCCGGTGCGACCTCGGGCACCGGCACTGGGGCAGGCACGGGGCCGCCGGCTTGCTCGCCTACGTGGCCGGCGGCCCGGTGCTGCTGCAGCGCAGGACCTGGTGGAGTCATCACGGCGGGACCTGGGGATTGCCCGGCGGCGCGCGCGACAGTCACGAGTCAGCTATTGAGGCAGCCTTTCGCGAGGCTGCCGAGGAGTGCGGGGTGCCTGCCGGCGCGGCCCGCTGTCGTTCTCTGTTCATCGACGACCACGGTGGCTGGTCCTATACCTCCGTGCTCGCGCAGGCCAGTGCCCCGTTCCCGGTGGAGTCGGATGATGACGAGACCGACGACGTCGCCTGGGTAGCGCTAGCCGAGGTAACCGCTCTCGACTTGCATCCAGGGCTCGCGGCCCACTGGGCGCGGCTGCAGGCCGAGCTGGCACCGGTGACGATCATCGTGGACGGCGCCAACGTCGTCGGTTCGAGGCCGGATGGCTGGTGGCGCGATCGGGTGGGTGCCGCACTCCGGCTGCGTGATCAGCTTGTCCCGCTGGTGACCGACGGCATCACCGAACTGCCGACGGGTCAGGATGCCCTGGCCAGGGCACCCGCCGCGGGTGAGCAGCGGCTGGACGGAGCCGCGGCGGGCGGCAGCCGGGGACCGGGACGGTCGGCGCGCGGCACCGCCGGGATGGCGGATGGCCAGGTCCGGATGCGGTGGCTGCCGGATGTCGTCTTGGTCGTCGAGGGCGCGGCCAGGCCAGCGGCGGCTCACGATGGAGCCAGCCCGGTTGAGGTGGTCGCGGCGAGTGGCGCGGGCGACGACACCATCGCCGCGCTGGCCGCGACGACAGCCGGGCAGCGGATCGTCGTCACAGCCGACCGCGAGCTCCGGCAGCGCTGCCTGGTGGCCGGCGCCACGGTGGCCGGCCCCGGCTGGCTGCTCCGCCTGCTCTAGCTGCGAGCCGCTGGCGTCAGCCAGAGCACGCCCAGCGGCGGGACGCTGAACACCGCCGAGGCTGGCTGTCCGTGCCAGGGCTCGGCGACCGCCGCCACCTGGCCGTAGTTGCCGACCCCGCTGCCGCCGTAGACCTCGGCGTCGGAGTTCAGCAGCTCGGTCCAAGCCCCGGCGGACGGCAGCCCGATCCGGTAGCCGTGGTGTGCCGTCGCGGCGAAGTTGCAGATGCATGCCAGCACGCTGCCGTCGGAGCCGTAGCGCAGGAACGACAGCACGTTGCCGGCATAGTCGCCCGCGTCGATCCACTGGAACCCCTCGGGCGCGCTGTCGCGCTGCCACAGCGCCGGATGCGCCAGGTAGATCCGATTAAGGTCCTTGACCAGCTGCTGGACGCCGATGTGCAGCGGGTACTCCAGGACGTACCACGGCAGCCCGGCCTCGTGCGACCACTCATCGCCCTGGCCGAATTCCCCGCCCATGAACAGCAGCTGCTTGCCCGGATGCGCCCACATGTACGCCAGCAGCGAGCGCAGCCCGGCGAACTGATGCCAGTCGTCGCCGGGCATTTTCCGCAGCAGCGCCCCCTTGCCGTGTACCACCTCGTCGTGGGACAGCGGCAGCACGTAGTGCTCGCTGTAGGCGTAGATCATCGAGAACGTCATCTCGTCGTGGTGGTAGCTGCGGTACACCGGGTCCCGGCTGAGGTAGCTCAGCGTGTCGTGCATCCAGCCCATGTTCCACTTCAGCCCGAAACCCAGGCCGCCCAGGTGCACCGGCCTGGTCACGCCCGGCCAGGCGGTGGACTCCTCGGCGATCATCACGATGCCGGGAACCCGCTTGTAGCAGGTGGCGTTGACCTCGCGCAAGAACGACACCGCGTCCAGGTTCTCGCGGCCGCCGAGGGAGTTCGGCGACCACTCGCCCGGTTTCCGCGAGTAGTCGAGGTAGAGCATGGACGCTACCGCGTCCACCCGAAGGCCGTCGGCATGGAACTCCTCGAGCCAGTAGATGGCGTTCGCGACCAGGAAGTTGCGCACTTCCGGCCGGCCGTAGTCGAAGATCAGCGTGCCCCAGTCCGGGTGCTGGCCGCGCTGCGGGTCGGCGTGCTCGTACAGCGTCGAGCCATCGAACTCCGCGAGTGCCCAGATGTCGCGCGGGAAGTGCGCAGGAACCCAGTCCAGGAACACTCCGATGCCCGCCTGGTGCAGGCGATCCACCAGGAAGCGAAACTCGTCCGGGGTGCCGAACCGGGCGGACGGCGCGTAATAAGAGGTGACCTGATAGCCCCAGGAACCGCCGAACGGATGCTCGGCCACCGGCAGGAACTCCACATGCGTGAAGCCCATCTCGGTCACGTAGCTGGTGAGCTGGCTGGCGAGCTCGGCGTACGACAAGCCGGGCCGCCAGGAACCCAGGTGCACCTCGTACACGCTCACCGGGTTCGCCAGCAGGTCCCGCGCGGCACGCCTGGCCAGCCAGTCCGCGTCACCCCAGGCATAGCGGGACTGGGTCACCCTGGACGCGGTGGCGGGCGGCCGCTCGGCCCAGCCGGCCATCGGGTCTGCCTTTCGATGCCATTTGCCGTCCCGGCCCAGGATGTCGTACTTGTACGTGGCTCCGTCGCCGACGCCGGGAATGAGCAGCTCCCATATTCCGGAGCTGCCGAGTGAGCGCATCGGGTAGGCGCGGCCGTCCCAATGGTTGAAGTCGCCGATCACCCGGACGCCGCGGGCATTCGGCGCCCATACCGCGAACGAGGTGCCGCCGAGTTCCGGCCGGACCCTGGCGCCCAGCACGGTCCACAGCTCCTCGTGGCGGCCCTCGGCGATCAGGTGCAGGTCGACTTCGCCGAGCGTCGGCAGGTGCCGGTACGGATCATCGCTGATCGTCTCCGGCATGCCCTTGTACGTCACGGCGAGCCGGTAATCCGGTACGGCCGTGCCTGGCACGGTCACGGAGAACACGCCCTCGTGCAGGTGCCGCATCGGGACCCGGCTGCCGCCGGGCAGCATCACCGACACCGACTCAGCCAGCGGCCGCAGGGCGCGGATCGTCACGCCGCCCGGACCGGGATGCCCGCCGAGCACCGCGTGCGGATCGTGGTGCCTCCCCGCGAGTATCTCGTCGATCTCGGCGTGGCCGATCTGGTCGGCGGTATGGGTGCCCGCCGTCATGCTGCCGCCGCCACGTAGCCGAGCGGTATCGGCAGCCAGGACGGCCGGTGCCGGTGTTCGTAGATCACTTCGTAGACCGCCTTCTCCAGGGTGAGCGCCCGCAGCAGGGGGCTGCGACTGGCCGGGTCAGTTCCGCCGCGCGCTGCATAGCCGGCGCAGAAGGCGGCCTGGCACTGCCGCACCCAGCGGTCGGCGAGGGCGGTCAGGGACTGGTCGGCGGGCCTGCCGAGCAACTGATGCCGGGCAGCGTAGTCGAACGAGCGCAGCATCCCGGCGACATCGCGCAGTGCCGGGGCCGGCGCCCGGCGGACGGCAAGCGGGACGGCCGGCTCGCCCTCGAAGTCGAGCGCCACCCAGCCCTGGCTGGCACGCAGCACCTGACCCAGGTGGTAGTCACCGTGGATTCGCTGCACGGCCACTGGTTCAGTGGACTGGGCGAGCGCGTCGTAGGCCGCCCTGATGCCGGTCTCGTGATCGCGCAGCGCGGGCACCAACGCGATCGCGTCGGACAGCTTGCCGTGCAGGCTGGCGGCCAGGTCGGTCAGCTCAGCTGCGGTCATGTCCCGGCTGCCGAAGGCCGCCGCCATGTCTGCGTGCAACTCGGCGGTGGCCTGCCCGAGCAAGCCGGCTTCGGCGGCGAACGGCAGCCTGGCTGACGGGCCGGCCCCGGAGGGCCCGTTCCCGCACGTACCGGGGGGCAGCGGCGCGGCCGCGGACTCCGGACCGCCGCCGCCGCCGGCGTGCCGTGCGTACAGTTGCCGCACGGCGGCGAGCGCGAGCGACCAGCCGTCGATGGCGCCGGCGAGGAACTGCGACAGCACGCCGAGCAGCACCGGCTCGGAATCGAGGTCGGTCTCGATCCATCCGTAGGGCGCCGCCACCCGCGCCGAGCCGCGGCGGGCCAGCGCGTCCGCGACTTCCAGATCGGGGTTGGCGCCGGGAAAGATCCGGCGGAGCACCTTCAGGATGGCCAGGTCCCCGAAGACCAGGCTGGTATTGCTCTGCTCCGCGCCGAGCACGCGGCTGACCAGGCCAGTTCCCGGCGTGCCCGGCTCACGACCGGCGAACGCCAGCGCGGCTGGCTCTCGCACGAACCGCACGTGCTCGACCAGGCGCTGCTGGACGATCCCGCGGAGCAGCACGTCAGCGAGTTCCGGGTCGTGCAGTGCGTCATAGCAGGCGAGGCCGGGCTGATGGCCGATCACGGCGCCGGCCAGCCCGGCCGGCAACTCGCGCCGGTACCCGACCAGCACCTGGAACCGGGCCGGCCCGCCGGGCAGCGCGGTCTCGACGATCAGGTGCCGCAGGGCCGGGTCGCCGGCCCGCAGGATGACATCCGAGACGATGCCGACGCCTGCCAGGCGCGCGCCCTGACCGGGAAACCAGCGTTGCCGTGGCAGCCACTCCGCCAGCATGCCTAGCAGGCTTGCAGTGGCGTCGGTCCCGGTGATGCCGCCCGGGCCGAACGCGCCGCCGGGTCCGGTCGTGCCCTCTCGCGCGGCCACATTGTCGTGCGCGGCCGCGCGGTGAGACCGGGCGGTGCTCTCGAACACGGTCACCTACTGCCCACGACTGCACCCTTTTACTCCGGATCGCCTGCTCCGGATCGGCAGCCACTCTACGGGGCGAGGTCAGGTGCCGCCATCAGCGGGCGGTGTCAGCATCAGCCAGTAGAAGGCGTATCCCGGCAACGTCAGCAGGTAGCTCAGCTCGCCGATGGGCGGGAACGCGACGCCGCCCATTGTCTCGACCGGCACCGACCCGGCGAACCGGCTCAGGTCGAGCTCCACCGGCTGCGGATAGCGCGACAGATTGTTCACGCACAGCATCCGGTCCGTCTCGCCGCCCTCGCCGCCCTCGTGGCCCTCGCCGGGCCTGCCACCGGAATTGCGGTACTCCCGGACGAACGCAAGCACGCTGGGGTTGGAGGAGTTCAGCTCGTGGTACTCACCGAGCGCGAAAACCGGGTGGCGCTTGCGGATGCCGATCATGCGACGGGTCCAGTTCAGCAGCGAGCCATTCATCCGCTCCTGAGCCTCGACGTTGAGGGCCTGGTAGCCATAGATCGGGTCCATGATCATCGGCAGGTACAGCCGAGCCGGGTCGCAGCGAGAGAAGCCGGCATTGCGGTCCGGGGTCCACTGCATGGGGGTCCGGACGCCATCCCGGTCGCCGAGCCAGATGTTGTCGCCCATGCCGATCTCGTCGCCGTAGTACATCACCGGCGAGCCGGGCAGCGACAGCAGCAGCGCAGTGAACAGCTCCAGCTGATCCCGGTCATTGTCCAGCAGCGGGGCCAGGCGGCGCCGGATGCCGATGTTCGCCTTCATCCGCGGGTCCCGCGCGTACTCGGCGTACATGTAGTCACGCTCGTCGTCGGTGACCATCTCGAGCGTCAGCTCGTCGTGATTACGCAGGAAGATGCCCCACTGGCAGCCAAAGGGTATCTGCGGTGTCTGGGCCAGGATTTCTGAGATCGGGTACCGCTGCTCGCGCCGGACGGCCATGAAGATGCGCGGCATCAGCGGGAAGTGGAAGGCCATGTGGCACTCGTCACCGCCGACGCCCGGGTCGCCGAAGTACTCGACCACGTCGGCCGGCCACTGGTTCGCCTCGGCCAGCAGCACGCGGTCGGGATAGAGCCGGTCGATCTCGGCACGCACCCGCTTCAGGTACTCGTGCGTCTCCTTGAGGTTCTCGCAGTTGGTGCCCTCACGCTCGTACAGGTAGGGCACCGCGTCCAGGCGAAAGCCGTCGATGCCGAGGTCCAGCCAGAACCGCAGGACCTCGAGCATGGCGTCCTGCACGAGCGGGTTCTCGTAGTTCAGGTCCGGCTGGTGGGCGAAGAACCGGTGCCAGTAGTACTGGCCGCGCACTTCGTCGTAGGTCCAGTTCGAGCGCTCGGTGTCGACGAAGATCACTCGTGCGTCGGCGTACCGGTCGTCGGTGTCGGACCAGACGTAGAACTCGCCGTACGGCCCGTCCGGTTCGTTGCGGGATGCCTGGAACCACGGGTGCTGATCACTGGTGTGGTTCATGACCAGGTCGGCGACGACGCGGATGCCCCGTTCATGCGCCTGCTCCACCAGCGCGACGAAGTCACCGATGGTGCCGAACTCGGGCAAGATCGCGGTGAAGTCAGAGATGTCGTAGCCGCCGTCCTTCAGCGGTGAGGCGTAGATGGGCAGCAGCCAGATGCAGTCGATGCCCAGCCACTGCAGGTAGTCGAGCCGGTCAATCAGGCCCCGGATGTCACCGGTACCGTCGCCGTTGGAGTCGGAGAAGCCGCGGATGAGCACCTCGTAGAAGACCGCGCGCTTATACCAGTGCGGGTCGCGCGGCTTCTCGAAGGAGAACGAATCGGGTACCGGCTCGCCGCCGGCGGTCCTGAACTCCTGGACACCGATCTCCGCGATCGGGCCATGCCCGCCCGCCATCGCGTCATGCCCGCCCGCGTGCCCGGCCTGCTCCACTCCCGCTCCCGCTTAGTGCTCTGTATGGGCTAATGACAGCAGTGCCGACGGCTGCCGCCTCTTCGTATTAACGACAATGCACGCGATTATCATTGCGTGACCAGCATCACTGCACGACGGTCAGGATGTGCGCGGGAGCGATGGCCGGGTCCAGCCGCACGTAGTTGCCCAGCCCCCAGCCGAACTGCTGCCCGGTGAGCTGGTCGGCGACCCTGAATCCCGCTGCCGCATCCAGTCCGAGTGCCGCGCTGTCCAGCCAGACAGTGGCCTCGCGCGTCTCGCCAGGGTTCAGGTTTACCACGACTAGCACGATGTCGGGCGGACCCGGATGATCCTGGCCAGTGCGCTTGGAGAAGCACAGGATGTCCGGCTGATCGCTGTAATGAAACCGCAGATTGCGCAGCCAGTGCAGAGCCGGGTGCGCCCGCCGGATCTCGTTCAGCCGGCGCAGCAGCGGGGCAATGGTGAGGCCCAGCCGCTCCGCGCTCGCCCAGTCCCTGGGCCGGTAGGCGTACTTCTCCGAATCCAGGTACTCCTCGCTGCCGGGCACCAGCGGGACGTTCTCGCAGAGCTCATAGCCGGAGTAGACGCCCCAGGACGGGGACAGCATGGCGGCAAGCACTGCCCGCACGGCGAATGCCGGCGGGCCGGCATGCTGCAGGTACTGGCACAAGATGTCCGGGGTGTTGACGAAGAAGTTGGGCCGCATGTAGTGCGCGGCCGGCCCGGCCAGCTCGGTGCTGTACTCGGTGAGCTCGCCCGCGGTATTCCGCCAGGTGAAGTAGGTATACGACTGGTGGAAGCCGATGGCCGCCAGGGCGTGCATCATGGCCGGCCGGGTGAATGCCTCGGCCAGGAAGATCACGTCCGGATCGGTCGCCGCGACATCGGCGAGCAGCCGCTGCCAGAACGGCAGTGGCTTGGTGTGCGGGTTGTCCACCCGGAAGATCCGGATGCCGTGCCTCATCCAGTGCCGGACCAGCCCGCTCATCTCGGCGTAGATGCCCTCGGGGTCGTTGTCGAAGTTGAGCGGGTAGATGTCCTGGTACTTCTTCGGCGGGTTCTCGGCGTAGGCGATGGACCCGTCGGCCCTCGTGGTGAACCACTCCGGGTGCCTGACGACCCACGGGTGATCGGGGGAGGCCTGCAGCGCCAGGTCCATGGCTACCTCGAGGCCCAGTTCGCCTGCCCTGGCAACGAACGCGTCGAAGTCGTCGAGCGTGCCGAGGTCGGGGTGAATGGCGTCGTGGCCGCCGTCGGGCGAGCCGATGGCCCACGGCGAGCCGGGGTCGCCGGGCCCGGCGACCAGCGTGTTGTTCTGGCCCTTCCGCGCGGTGGTGCCGATCGGATGCACCGGTGGCAGGTACACCACGTCGAAGCCCATGTCGGCAATCGCGTCCAGCCGCTTGGCCGCCGTCCGCAGCGTGCCTGACCGCGGCTTGCGACGGTGCGTCGGGTCGAGCACCGCGCCTTCCGAGCGCGGGAAGAACTCATACCACGAGCCGAAAAGAGCCCGCTTCCGGTGCACGATGAGCGGGAACCTGTCCGATCTGGTGAGCAGGTCTCGCAACGGGAACGCGGTGAGGGCGGCAATCACGTCCGGCCGCCCGGCTGCGGCCAGCCGGTCCAGCGGGGCGATCTGCGGATCGGCGAGTTCCTTCGCCGCGCTGGTGAGAGCAGCCCTGGCCGCTCTGGCAGGCCGGGCGTCGTTCGCCGACGGCGTCCTGGCGGCGGTGATCTGCCCGGCTGCCCGGCGCAGCAGGAGCGCGCCCTCGGCCAGCATCAGCTCGGTGTCCTGGCCGATCGGTATCTTGATCGCGGCGTCGTGCTGCCAGCGGGCAATCGGGTCACCCCAGGCCTCGACGGTGAAGTGCCACAGACCCTCGCTGGCCGCGGTCACCTCGGCGCCGTAACGGTCGCTGCCCTCGGCTAGCTCTCGCATCCGGACGAGCGGCCGCGGCACTCCGGCTGGATCGGTCAGCACCACGCCGGCCCCGAGCATCTCGTGACCCTCACGAAATACCGTAGCGCTGACCAGGAAGCTCTCTCCCGGCACCGCCTTCGCCGGGGTCTTCGCTGCCATCCCGGCCACCCTGACGACCGGCTCCACGTCGAGTATGGGGATCCTGCCGATCACGGATGAAAGCTACCCATCTAAGCGCAGCCAATGCCGAACCGGGTGGCCCTGACGGCAGTGTCGCCGCGGCGCAGGCCGTCCCCGCGGTCCCCAGGCTGCCGGGGAGCCGTGGCGTGTTGTGTCCGGCGCAGGCATTAAGGTCACTGTGCGTGAGAGCTATCCGCCGTTTCACCATCCATCCGGTCCTGCCCGCCGCACTTGATCCGCTGCGCGCGCTGATGCTGAACCTCCGCTGGTCGTGGCATGACGGGACGCGGGAGCTGTTCGCCTCGATCGATCCTGCCAGCCGTGAGCTTGCCGAGCAGGATCCGGTCGCGCTGCTCGGCAAGGTGCCGCAGGACAGGCTGGCAGCGCTGGCCGCGGATCCGGGCTTCCTGCGGCGGCTCGCCGAGACCAGCGCCGACCTGCAGGACTACCTTGGCCAGCCGCGCTGGTACCAGCTGGAGCAGGCTGCATCGGGCGGTGCCAGGTGGCCGTCAGCGATCGCCTACTTCTCGCCTGAGTACGGGATCACCGCGGCGCTCCCGCAGTATTCCGGCGGCCTTGGCATCCTCGCGGGCGACCACCTGAAGGCCGCCAGCGACCTCGGCGTGCCGCTGATCGGCGTCGGGCTGCTGTACCGGCACGGGTACTTCACCCAGTCACTGTCCGTAGATGGCTGGCAGGCCGAGCGCTACCCGGCGTCCGACCCCAACGGGCTGCCGCTGACACTGCTGCGAGACGCCGCGGGTAACGCGATCCGGGTGAGCGTGATGCTGGCCGGCTCGGCGGCGCTGTCGGCCCAGATCTGGGTGGCGGAGGTCGGCCGGGTGCCGCTGCTGCTGCTCGACTCCTATGTCGAGGAAAACGACCCGGACCTGCGGGAGATCACCGACCGCCTGTACGGCGGCGGCACCGATCACCGGCTGCAGCAGGAACTGTTGCTGGGAATCGGGGGGGTCCGCGCCGTAAGGGCCTACTGCGCGAGCACTGGCCACCCAGAGCCGGAGGTCTTCCACACCAATGAGGGTCATGCCGGGTTCCTCGGCGTGGAGCGGATCCGCGAGTACGTCGAGCGCGGGCTCGCCTTCGGCGAGGCGCTGGAACTCTGCCGCGCGGGCACGGTCTTCACCACGCACACGCCGGTTCCCGCCGGGATCGACCGGTTCCCGCGGGATCTTGTCGCACGTCAGTTCGACGGCCCGGACGGCGGCGCGGCCGGCGGGCTGCCGCTGGCTGAGATCCTGGCGCTCGGCGCGGAGACCTTCGCCGACGGCAACCCTGACGTCTTCAACATGGCCGTTATGGGGATGCGGCTCGCGCAGCGGGTCAACGGAGTGAGCAAGCTGCACGGCTCGGTCTCGCGGCAGATGTTCGCCGGCCTGTGGCCGGGCTTTGACGTGGCCGAGGTTCCCATCACCTCGGTGACCAACGGCGTCCACGCACCCACCTGGGTCGCACCGGAGCTCGTGCGGCTTGTCGCTGGCCCGGCGGACCCGGCCGCGACCGGCCCGGCCGCTGGCGGTCACGCGGCCGGGTCGGCCGGCTCGGCCGGCCTGAGCTCGGTGGCGGATCCGGCTGACGACCCGGCGTTCTGGGACCGGGCGGCTAGCGATGCTCGCCGGGTCTGGGCACTGCGGCGCCAGTTGCGCGCCAGCCTGGTGGCCGAGGCCCGGCACCGGCTGCGGGCGTCCTGGCGGCAGCGCGGCGCCTCCGAGGCCGAGCTGATCTGGATCGACGGGGTGCTTGACGAGGATGTCCTCACGATCGGGTTCGCCCGCCGGGTGCCCTCCTACAAGCGCCTGACGATGATGCTGCACGACCCGGCCAGGCTCTCCGCGCTCCTGCTGGATCCCGACCGTCCGGTCCAGATCGTGGTCGCCGGCAAGGCGCACCCGGCCGACGACGGCGGCAAGCAGCTCATCGCGCAGCTCGTCAGGTTCGCGGATCAGCCACAGGTGCGACACCGGATCGTCTTCCTGCCCGACTACGACATGGCGCTGGCGCGCACCCTGGTGCAGGGCTGCGACGTCTGGCTGAACAACCCGCTGCGGCCGCTGGAAGCTTGCGGTACTTCCGGGATGAAGGCCGCGCTCAACGGCGGCCTCAACCTGTCGGTGCTGGACGGCTGGTGGGATGAGTGGTTCGACGGCCACAACGGCTGGGCCATTCCGTCGGCGGACGGCGTGCCTGATCCAGCCCGTCGCGACGAGGTCGAGGCGGCAGCGCTGTACGACCTGATCGGCAAGTCGGTCGCGCCGCTGTTCTACGACACCGGCGGCGACGGGCTGCCGGGGCGGTGGCTGGAGATGGTCTCGCATGCCATGCGCGGGCTCGGGCCGCGGGCGCTGGCTACCCGGATGGTCCGGCAGTACGTCACCGATCTGTATGCGCCCGCTGCCCGGTCATCCCGCGCGCTGGCCGATCCGCTCAGTCACGGCGGCACGCCGTTCGAAGGCGCGCGCGAGCTCGCCGCCTGGAAGCAACGGGTAATCGCCGCCTGGCCAGCGGTCCGCATCGAGCACGTCGAGGCGGACGACGGCGACCTCAGCCCCGGCGGGCGGCTCACCGTCCGGGCCAGCGTGGCGCTTGGCACGCTGACGCCCGATGACGTGATGGTCGAGGTGGTGTACGGCCGCGCCGGAGAGTCCGACGAGATCATCGATCCCGCCAGCTCGGCTCTGGAGCTGGACGAGGCGGTACCGGGCGGCGTAGCGAGATACACCGGCGGCGCCGAACTCGGCGAGCCCGGCCCCTTCGGCTATACCGTCCGGGTATTGCCGAGGCACCGGCTACTGGCCGGGCTGGCCGAGATTGGCCTCGTTACCGTGCCCGACGCCCCTGCCGGAATGGTCAACGGGGACCTCCGGTAACGGCGGCGGCCGTTCCTGTCATCGCCGGTCAGTCCTGATTCCCGTCCCCGTCATCGGCTGGCCGGGGAATTTCGGCTCGTGCTGGTAAGAACGCCAGCAAAGCCAGAGTCGATGTGACATCCTGTGATAGAGCGATGTCAGTAAGTGACGGTCATGGTTCGTCACGTTCTGTCACCCGACCATTACCCCCGAGTGCGAGAGGATCCTTCTCGTGAGAACTCAGATCAAGCCGGACAACCGCCTTCTCACCCCGGCCGAGGTCGCAGCGATGCTTCGGGTCGACCCGAAGACCGTCACCCGCTGGGCGCGCGGCGGCAAGCTCTCATCGATCCGTACCCCCGGTGGTCACCGCCGGTACAGCGAGAGCGAAGTCCGTGGTTTCCTGAATGGCTGGCAGGGGGTTTCACTGCAGCGCGCGTCCGGGGAGTGACCGGGCAGATGCCTGCCCCAGCGGTGGCCCTGGGGCAGGTTCTCCCGGCCGGCCGTCACGTGCCGTACCCGCGCTCGCTATCGCCGCGCTCCGCATCGGCGAGGCTGACGCCTAGCTGGCGGGCGAGCGCCGCGAGCAGCTCACGGGCCTGATCGGTATCCATGGCCCGGACGTGCGAGAGCATCTCCTCGCCCGCCGACCGATCCTCCTGCTGGCGCAGCATGGCCAGGGCGGCATCTTCGCGGCCAGCCGCGGCCAGCTGGTCCGGCGTCACCCCGGCCGCCGTTGCCATCTTGGCAAGCGTCGCGGCTGGCCCCCGCACCTGTACGTAGACATTAGGCCTGACGACCTGGTAGCCGCCGGCGATCTGCCGCCACCTGCCCTCGCTGATGCCAGCGCGCCGGGCGGCCTGCCGGACCGACAGCCCCGCGGAGCGCAGCGCGGCAGCGATGAGGGTTCCCCAGGGCGGCGGCTCGGGTCGGTCAACCATGCCGCTACCTTCGCACATGCTTCGCACTCTGTCCAACTGGCGGCCATCCGGAGTTCATCATATGCGCAGCTCACGGTCCTACGTGCGAATTGCACAACGCAACGGACTTAGTGCGAAGCCTTGACCCTTCGCAGTCAGCCGCGTAGCGTGATGCACGGTCTGGACGTGTCCTATGCGGCAGGTCAGGTAGGGGGCACAGATGGGAGTGTCGCTGTCCCTGGACGGGTCGCGGGCCGGTCGCAGCCGAAGTCGCGGCGGCCAGCACACGCGCACTGCGGAGGAGCAGGCATGCCTCGACGCGCTCGCCGCCTTCCTGCGGTCCGATGCGGTGGGCGCCGGCCGGTGCCTGAGCAAGGTGTCCAGGACACACCTCGCGTCCAGGCTGCTGCCGGCCGCCCGGGCGCTGGCGCGAGCTGCCGACCTTGTACTCGCGAGCGATCCGGCGGCCATCGACAGCCTTGCCATCGACGGCGCGGAGGCCGATTTCGTGCTGTCGCCCTCCTGCTTGCTCGGCCTGTGCGCTGGCACGGCCGCCGTCAGCCCGTGCACATCGCCGAATTGCCAGCATTCCTGCCATTCGCAGCCTGCAGCCGACTGCACCGGGCCGGCTGGTCACCTCCCAGGGCAGCGGCCCCGCTCTGGCTAGCCGCCCGGAATCCGGGCTGCGTAGGATCGAGGCTCGGTACTGGAGGTGCGGGATGAGCGAGCTGGTGCTCGTCGAGACGGAACGGGCGGTTGCCACCATCCGGCTGAACCGGCCGCCCATGAATGCGCTCAACGCCGTGTTGCAGGCCGATCTGGCTGCCGCGGCCGGCCAGGTCAGCGCGGACGATGCGGTCCGCGCCGTCATCATCTATGGCGGCGAGAAGCTTTTCGCGGCAGGCGCTGATATCAAGGAGATGGCCGACGCCAGCTACGCGCAGATGACCGCGAACATCCGCCGGCTGCAGGATGCGCTGAACGTCGTAGCCGCGATCGGCAAGCCGGTTATTGCCGCGGTCACCGGCTACGCCCTCGGCGGCGGCCTTGAACTCGCGCTATGCGCTGACTTCCGGGTGCTCGGCGAGAGCGCTAAGGTCGGCCAGCCGGAGATCCTGCTCGGCCTGATCCCGGGCGGCGGCGGCACGCAGCGGCTGCCGAGGCTCATCGGCCCGGCGAAAGCCAAGGACCTGATCTTCACCGGCCGGTTCATCGACGCGGCGGGGGCCCTGGCTATCGGGCTTGCCGACAAGGTCGTGCCCGACGATCAGGTGTACATTGCGGCGCGGGAAATGGCCGCCGGGTTCGCCAGCGGCCCGGCGATCGCGATTGCCGCGGCGAAGCGAGCCGTTGACCTTAGCCTGGACGCCGATCTCGGCACCGGGCTCGAATTCGAGCAAGCTAGCTTTGCCGGGTTGTTTGCCACTGACGACGCGCGAGCGGGAATGCGCAGTTTCCTGGAGAATGGACCTGGCAAAGCAACCTTCACTGGCCGGTGACCGGCTTGCCAGGCCGAGCAGCCAGCCCGCCGGAACACCGGCGTGATCATGCGGCCCGGCAACGGAGCGATAATCAGCATGTCTGAGAAGCAATCGACCGAGAACGAGGACGCGGCAGCGATGATGGAGCCCGCCGACAGCCCGTCGCTGGACATGGTGACAGCGGCGCTGCGCGCCGACAGCACTGATATCGCGATCTACGCCAAGGTCCTGACCGAGTCGCTGGGCGACGCACTGCCGGCCAACTGCGTGACAATCGACCGCGACCGGTCGATGTCGGACCGGATGAAAGGCCGTCCGGGGACAGTAACGAAGATCACGGTTCGGTTGGGCGATCACGTCATGACACTCCGGCTGACCGGTGGCGCCCCGGTCGCCGAGGTCTGCCGTGAGGTGCGCGGAGTCGTGCTGTCCAGGCAGCCGGTTCAGATCGGCCAGTGGGCGGCCGAGCTAGCAAAGGCCCTGCTCAGCCATGCGGAGCAGAACGCGCAGACGGCTGAGGCGCTGCGCCGGCTGGTTGCCGGGAGCTAACCGCCGGAAACTCGGGCCGTCGCGCACGGGACGTGAGCCGTAGGCTGTAACGCTATGAGTGCCCACTCGGGGGAGCGGCTAGGCCCTTACCTGCTGCGCGAGCAGCTGGGCGAGGGCGGCATGGGCGTGGTCTACCTGGCCAGCGACGCTGGCGGCAGCCTCGTCGCGGTCAAGGTCCTGCGCCAGGGCGTGCCGGCCGAGGCTACCGCACGTCGCCGGCTTGCCCGCGAGGTGGCGACGATGCGCCGCGTGCACAGCCCGTTCGTGGCCGAGGTTGTCGACGCGGACGTTGAGAACGATCCGCCATATATCGTGACAAGATATGTGGCCGGCCGGACGCTGGAAGACGTGGTCGCTTCCGAGGGGGCGCTCACCGGTGCCGCCCTGGCCGATCTGGCCCGCGGGCTGGCGTCCGCGCTGGTAGCCGTGCATGCGGCGGGCGTCGTGCACCGGGATCTCAAGCCTGGCAATGTGATGATGGTCGATGGTCAGCCGGTCGTGATCGACTTCGGTATCGCCCAGGCCCCGGACTCAACCCGGCTGACCATGACCGGAATGTTCATGGGCACGCCCGGCTACCTCGCCCCGGAGGTCATCGAGGGCAAGCCGAGTGGTCCCGCAGCGGACGTGCACTCCTGGGCCGCCACCATGGCGTACGCGGCGTGCGGCCGGGCGCCGTTCGGCACCGGCCAGTTCGAGTCGATTTTCTACCGAATCGTGCACGGTGAGCCCGAGCTGGACCGGATGCCGCCGCCGTTGCTGCCGATCGTGGCGGCCGCGCTGGCCAGGGACCCGAGCCGGCGGCCCTCGGCGGCCGAGGTCGCCGAGTTCGCGGCCGGCCTGAACCCGCAGACGCTGCTACCCCCGCCGGCCAGAGCCGCCGTCAGCGCACCGGCGGCTGGCCAGGATGATCCGCTGGCGATTGCCGGCCAGGCGGCATACACGGCGCTGGACGCACCGCGGCGGCAGCCGGGGACCAGGCCGATCGCGGTCCGTCCGCCGGACAACTTCGCCGACCTGCTGACGCCCGTTCGCTACAGCCCGTCGCCGGCCGCTGCGCCCGGCCAGCTCACCGGAACCCCGACGGTGCCGCCGGGAGCAGTGCCGGCTTGGTCCGTGCCGGCTGGGTCAGTGCCGGCTGGGTCAGTGCCGGCTGGGTCAGTGCCGCCCTGGGCCGCGCGGCCGCTGGCTGGCGGGCCCAGCCAGCTTCCGCCCGGCCAGGCGGGTGGCCGCGAGGCAGCCCCGGCAGTCGGCCAGGAGCTAGCCGCCGGCCGGCTGAGCCAGTCGGCCCGGCTGCCACTGGTGCTCGCGACGCTCGCCGCGCTGGTGGCCGTCAGCGTCCTGCTGCCGGTTGCCGGAGCGGCCGCGGCACTCGCGGTGCTCGTGCTGTTGCGGGCGACGGACCTGACCTCGAAGTGGCTGACCCGGCGCCGGTCGCGGCAGGGCCAGCGGCCTAGCGACACGGTCTCGGCGACCGCGTTCTATCCGTGGGCGGTCTGCCGGTCGGTGCTGAGTTTCCTGCTGCTGGCGCCGCTGGCGGTGCTGTGCGCGGCAGTCGTGCTGATCCTTTCCGTGCTGGCAGCGGGCCCGGCGGAACTGCCGAAAGCTGTCGGCTATGCGGCTGGCGCGCTCGTCGCCTGCTACTGCATCGGGCCAGGCTCGAGTGCTTGCCGCCGCCCGCTCAGCAGGTTCTACGGGCGGGTGGCGTCGTCCACCCCGGCGGTGCTTCTCGGCTCGCTTGGCCTGGCGGCCATGGTGGCCGGCGTGGCGGTAGCGGCGGCGACGATGACGCCGGCCTACTGGCCAGCAGGGCACCTGGGCAACCAGTTGCAGACGCTGTCCGTCGCCCATCCGGCCCTGAACCAGCTGTCCGGTAATGTGACGCGGCTGGGCAGGCAGCTCGCCCGCTGGCTCGGACAACGGCTCTAAGCTGCCGACCAGCGCCTGGCGACCAGCGCCTGGCGGCCAGCGCCCGGCGGCTTCGCGACGCGGTGAGATCAGCTCGCCAGCTGGGACGGGTCGGCTGCGCCGGGTGCCCAGGCCGGCCCGGTCTGCTGCGCCGGGGCCTGCCCGGCCGTCGGCAGCGGCCGGACCAGGCCGTGCGCCACCACCTCGTTTGCCAGCCTGACCCTGCGGTTCGGTCCCTCCACGATCTTGAGCTTCTGGTAGAGCCGCAGCAGGTGCTGCTTCACCGCGGCCTCGGTCACGACGAGATCGGCAGCGATCTCCCTGGCTGTGGCCGGGGTCACGAATGCGTCGTCGGACAGAGCGGGCTTGCACAGCGCCGCGACGACGTCGAGCTCGCGGCGGGTTAGCTCGGGCATCGCGGAGCGGTGCGGGTCGGTCTCCGGGAGCGGCTCCTCGGCGGCCAGCCCGAAGACGCGGCACCGCTGCGACCCGAACGACAGCACGTCATCGTTCTCGAGCAGGCGCTGCGCCACGACCTTCCCGTTGACCCTGGTTCCGTGCCGTGATAATCCCAGGTCGCTCACGTAGGCATAGGGGCCGCGCCGGACGATCTCAGCGTGCAGCTTCGAGACGCTTGGGTGATCGAGGTGAATGTCGACAGACTTGCCTCGCCCGATCGTGGTCACCTCCGGTCGCAGCCTGATGACGGCGCCTGTCCGCTCGATCCGGATGTGGGGGCTCTCCATGACGTTCCTCCGGCGTGTCCGGCCAGCTAGTGAGGTGTCACCTCAGGGTTACCCAGCTCTTGCCGTATCCATGCCGGCGGACGGTAAAGCCGGCCTGCCTCAGGGCAAGTCGGGAGAAGCCGGGGCACCCAAGTAAACTGCCCAGCGGGCAGTGTGCGAGGAGGACACATGGCTGAGGCGCCGTCTTCGGGCCTGGCAGACGTTGTCGCCGCTGCTACCGCGCTGAGTGATATCGACGGTCGCGGCGGGCTGCTGTTCTATCGCGGCTACGACATTCACGAGCTGGCTGGCAGCGCCTCCTTCGAAGAGATCGCCTTCTTGCTGCAGCGCGGTCATGCCCCGGATCGCGGCGAAGTAGACGGCTACCGTGCCGAGCTAATCGCGGGCCGGCAGACCGGCCTGCTGGCTGCCGCTGACCTGCCGGTGATCGCCCGCCATCAGCGGCCCATGGAAGCGCTCCGCAGCCTCGTGTCGCTGGCCAGCTCCGACGATCCGGACGCCGAGTCCAACGAGCCCGCCGCGAACCTGCGCAAGGCGGCCCGCCTGACCGCCCAGCAGCCGGTGCTGATCGCCGCCTACCACGCGGCTCGCCGCGGCCTGGACCTGACGCCGGCCGATCCCGCCCTGGGCACGGCTGCCAACTTCCTGCTTCAGCTGACCGGCGAGCAGCCGGAGCCGCGGGCGGCCGAGATACTCGACGCCTGCCTGGTGCTGCACGCCGACCACACCATGAACGCATCGACCTTCGCCGCCCGGGTGTGCGCGGCAACGCTGGCCGACATGCACTCGGCCGTGGTCGCCGCCATCGGGACTCTGTCCGGGCCGCTGCATGGCGGAGCCAACGAGCAGGTCATGCGCGGGCTCGAGGCCATCAGGCAGGCAGGCGGCGATCCGCTGGACGCGGTGAGCAGCGAGGTCAGCGGGCGGCTCGCGCGGGGTGAGAAGATCATGGGGTTCGGGCACCGGGTCTACAAGACCGAGGACCCGCGGGCCACCCAGTTGCGCAGGATGTCGGCTGAGCTGGCGGCCGCGAGCGGCGACGACACCTATTACCGGATGTCCCGCCGGATGGAAGAGGTCGTGCTCGCGGAGCGGGGACTGTTCCCGAATGTCGACTTCTTCGCCGCTACGGTCTATCACTACCTCGGCATTCCGACCGACTTGTTCACGCCGGTCTTCTCTGCAAGCCGGATGGCCGGGTGGACGGCGCACGTGATCGAGCAGCATGCCGACAACCGGCTTATCCGGCCGGACAGCGAGTACATCGGGGAGCGCGGCCTGCACTGGGCACCGCTCGATGCCCGGTGAAGCACGCTGCCGTGAAGCATTCGGCCAGGGCGGGCGCCCGTAAGGCCAAGGGTGCCGCTCGCCGCCTCAAGGCCGGCGCCGGTCCGTCCCTCCGAGCGGACGCCGCGGCGCCGAACCTCGCGCATCAGCCTGCCGGCGGCCGGCGCTGGCTGACTCAGCTTCCGTACTGCCTTGTGCTGGCCGGCCTGGTGGCCGGCCTGGCGACCGCTCGCGGCGGTGGGCAGGCGGTAAAGAGCGGTACTTTGGTAATAGCCGGCGCCCTGCTGGCAGGGTCGTTGATGAGGCTGGTGCTACCGGACGGCAGGGCAGGAATGCTTGCGTCCCGGCGGCGGCTAGCCGACGTCGCCGTGCTGGGCGCGCTCGGCGCCGGCCTTCTGGTCGCGGGGTTGTTTGCGGTGGTCACCAGCTGATGATCGCGGCGATCGGGCACCAGCGGAAGACGGGATGCCGGGCAGGACGGAACACCGGGCAGGCTAGGGCCCGGCCAGGGTTCGTGACGGTAATGAAGCCGTCGCGATGAAGGGACGCAACTGCATGTCAAAGATCAAGGTGCTAAACCCCGTCGTTGAGATCGACGGCGATGAGATGACCCGGATCATCTGGAAGTTCATCAAGGATCGACTGATCTTGCCTTACCTGGATATCGATCTGGAGTATTACGACCTGTCCGTTCAGCATCGCGACGCGACCGATGACCAGGTCACCATTGACGCGGCGAATGCCATTAAGCGGCACGGCGTGGGCGTCAAGTGCGCGACGATCACGCCCGACGAAGGGCGGGTCAGCGAGTTCGGCCTCAAGCGGATGTGGCGGTCGCCGAACGGCACGATCAGGAACATCCTCGGCGGCGTGGTGTTCCGCGAGCCGATCGTGGTGTCCACCATCCCGCGGTTCGTCCCTGGCTGGACCGACCCGATCGTGATCGGCAGGCACGCCCATGGGGACCAGTACCGGGCGACCGATTTCGTGGTGCCGGGCCCCGGCTCGGTCAAGATCTCGTTCGTGCCGGCCGATGGCAGCACCGCGCCGCTGGACTTCGACATCGCCGAGTTCAGCGGAAGCGGCGTGGCAATGGGGATGTACAACTTCGACGATTCGATCCGGGATTTCGCCAGGGCGACGATGCGGTTCGCGCTCGACCGCGGATTCCCGCTCTATCTGTCTACGAAGAACACGATCCTGAAGGCCTACGACGGCCGGTTCAAGGACGTGTTCGCCGAGGTCTTCGAGACCGAGTTCAAGGCCGAGTTCGAGGCGGCCGGCATTACCTACGAGCACCGGCTGATCGATGACATGGTTGCCCAGGTCATCAAGGGCCACGGCGGCATCGTCTGGGCTTGCAAGAACTACGACGGCGACGTCGAGTCCGACATCGTCGCCCAGGGCTTCGGCTCGCTTGGCCTGATGACGAGCGTGCTGATGACACCGGACGGCAGGACGGTCGAGGCGGAGGCCGCGCACGGCACGGTAACCAGGCATTACCGGCAGCACCAGCAGGGTAAGCCAACCTCGACGAACCCGATCGCGTCGATCTTCGCCTGGACCAGAGGGCTGTCGCACCGCGGCAAGCTCGACGGTACGCCCGAGGTCAGCCGGTTCGCCGAAACGCTGGAGCGGGTCTGCGTGGAGACCGTGGAGAGCGGCAAGATGACCAAGGACCTGGCGCTGCTGGTAGGCGAGGGCACGCCGTTCCTGACGACCGAGGAGTTTCTCGCTGCCCTGGACGAGAACCTCCGCGTCGCGATGGCTGCGTCCTGACCCCGAGGCCGGACCTCCGGCACGACCCTCTATCCGCGAACGCAGTATGCAAGGAGATAACTTCAATGGCCCGCACAGGGAAGGTAACGGTTGTCGGCGCCGGCTTCTACGGATCGACGACCGCGCAGCGGCTGGCTGAGTACGACATCTTCGATGAGGTCGTACTGACGGACATCGTCGACGGCAAGCCGGAGGGCCTGGCCCTCGACATAAGCCAGTCGCGGCCGATCGAGGGCTTTGAGACGAAGGTCACCGGTCAGACCACCGGGCCGGCGGGCGAGGGCTACGAGGCCATCGCCGGCTCCGGGATAGTCGTGATCACCGCTGGCCTGCCCCGAAAGCCCGGCATGAGCCGCATGGACCTGATCGGGGTCAACGCGAAGATCGTCCGCAACGTTACCGAGCAGGTGCTCAAGCACGCGCCCGATGCCGTCCTTATCGTCGTCTCCAACCCGCTGGACGAGATGACGGCGCTAGCGGCGAAGGTGTCCGGATTCCCGCCGCACCGCGTCATAGGCCAGGCCGGCATGCTCGACACCGCCCGGTTCAGCTACTTCGTGGCGGACCGGCTCGGCGTCCCGGTCGGGTCCGTGCAGACGCTCACGCTCGGCTCGCATGGCGACACGATGGTGCCAGTGCCATCGGCTTGCTCGGTCAACGGCAAGCCGCTCGCGGAACTGATGCCGGCCGCGGACATTGAGCAACTGGTCGAGCGCACTAGGGGTGGCGGCGCCGAGATCGTCGCGCTGCTGAAGACCGGCTCTGCCTACTACGCGCCGTCCGCCGCCGCCGCCCGGATGGCCAGGGCAGTAGCCGTGGACTCTGGCACGATAATGCCGGTCTGCGCCTGGGTCGATGGTCAGTACGGCATCTCCGGCGTCTACCTCGGCGTCGAGGCCGAGCTAGGGGCTGGCGGCGTCAAGCGCGTCGTGGAGCGTGACCTGACCGAATCCGAGCGTGCCTCGCTGCACGAGGCCGCCGAGGCCGTCCGCGCCAAGCAGGCTGACGTCGCCAGTCTCTAGCAGCGGCCGCGGTTACCGCAACCCTTCTGCTGCCTGAGCCAGGCGCTGCAGCGCCAGTGCGGCATACAACGCCGTGCCGACCGGCAGCACCGTATCGTCGAACACGGCCTCGGCAGAGTGATTGAACGGGGCAGTGCCCGGATCGGTGCCCGCCGGGCACGCGCCGAGCATCAGGAACGCACCGGGCACCTGCTCCAGCACGTACGAAAAGTCCTCAGAACCGGTCAGCGGGTTAGGCGCGGCGAGGTACCGGCCGTCGCCGAGAAGGTCGGCCACGGTCTCCTCGGCGAAGGCCAGTTCGGCGGCGTCGTTGACCGTTACCGGATACCCGTCGCGGAACTCAGCCGTCGCCGTCAGGCCGTGCGCGGCCGCGATCTGCAGTGCCACCCTCGGAGCTGCCGCCTGGATGGCCACCCTGGCGTGCGGGGAGAACGAGCGGACCGTGGCCACGAAGCTGGCGTCATCCGGGATCACATTGTCGGTCGTGCCGGCGTGGAACGCGCCCACGGTCAGCACGACCGGATCGAACACGTCGAACTGCCGGGTCACCATCGTCTGCAGTGCCAGCACGATCTCGCAGGCGACCGGTACCGGGTCGGCCGCGCGGTGCGGCTGTGAGCCGTGCCCGCCGCGGCCGTGTACCGTGACGTGCAGGGTGTCGGCGGCCGCCATGACGGTACCCGCGCGGCTGGCGAACAGCCCGAAGGGCAGCAAGCCGGAGGCCACGTGCAGGGCGTAGGCCGCGACCGGCCGGTCGCCGGCCGCGTCGAGCACGCCTTCGGACACCATGATCCGGCCGCCGCCCGGTCCCTCTTCACCCGGCTGGAACATGAAGATGACGTTTCCGGGCAGGTCGCCCGCGCGCGCCGACAGCAACCGCGCTGCGCCGCACAGCATCGCGGTGTGCAGATCATGCCCGCAGGCGTGCATCGCGCCGTCAATCCTGGAGGAGAACGGTACGCCGGACCGCTCGGTGACCGGCAGCGCGTCCATATCGGCCCGCAGCAGCACGGTCTTGCCGGGCTTGCCGCCGCGCAGCACGGCAGTGACCGAGCTCAGGCTCGTGCCCAGGCTGATCTCCAGCGGCAGCCCGGCCAGGGCATCCAGCACCTTGCGCTGGGTGCGCGGCAAGTCGAGGCCGATCTCCGGCTCGGCGTGGATGGCCCGGCGCAGTTCGGCCAGCTCAGCCGCGATCGCGACGGCCTCATCCTGTACATCGGCCACGTGCCCACCTGTCCTTTCACGGGATGACCCTGGTCACAGCCCACGATACTGAGATAGGCCGCAAAGCACCCGTTGCAAGGAGGGCGGGCCAGCCTAGCCTGGACAGGCTAGGCGAGTACGGCCCGCTGCAGCGGGCAGACTGCATAGACTGTTGCAAACTACCGCGCGGCCGAGTTACGGCTGCTGCCAGCGGCGGGGGACGGCAGCTGCGCGCGAGCCGCATGGACGAGGGTCGGGGATCCGGACGTGAATGGCGTCGGCTGGGATATTCTCCTCGTCCTCGCCGTGATCTTGATCGGCGGGTTCTTCGCGGCCGCCGAGATGGCGCTGGTGTCGCTGCGGGAAGGGCAAGTCCGCTCGCTCGGCAGACGCGGCAAGCGCGGGCAGCGCACTGCACGGCTGGCTCAGGATCCGAACAGGTTCCTGTCCTCGGTGCAGATTGGCGTCACCGTAGCGACGCTGCTGTCCGGCGCATTCGGCGCGGCGTTGCTCTCCGACCGGCTCGGCGCCAAGCTCGCCCACTTGATGCCGCGCGACGCGGCCGGCCCGGTGGCCCTGATCGCGGTGACGCTGATCATCTCGTTCTTCACCCTGGTCTTCGGCGAACTCGCGCCGAAGCGGCTGGCACTGCAGCGGAACGAGCGGGTCGCACTGGTGGTAGCGCCGGCCGTTGACCGGCTGGCGATCCTAGCCAGGCCGCTGGTCTGGCTGCTGACCAGGTCGACGAACCTGGTCGTCAGGCTGCTCGGCGGCGACCCCGCCGAGGCCCGTGGCGTGATGACCGACGAGGAACTCCGCGATCTCGTAGCCGGCCACCAGGCGCTCAGCCCGGACGAACGGCACATAGTCGGGGAGGTGTTCGATGCCGGCAAGCGCCAGATCCGCGAAGTGCTAGTGCCGCGCACTGAGGTGGAGTTCCTGCCCGCCACAATGCCGTTGTCCGAGGCAATCGCTGCCACCGAGCACGCCCGTTACTCCCGGTTTCCGGTTTACCAGGAGTCCTACGACGACGTTATCGGCTTCGTGCACGCCCGGGACCTGCTGGACAGCCGCGTCGCAGCGGGCTCTCGGCAGGTCGGTGAGGTGTGCCGGCCGGTCAAGTTCCTGCCGATCAGCAAGATGGTGCTGTCCGCATTGTCGGAGATGCGCAGGGACCGCGCGCACCTGGCGATCGTGGTGGACGAGTACGGCGGTACGGCCGGGATCATCACGCTGGAGGACCTGGTCGAGGAGCTGATCGGCGAGATCCAGGACGAGTATGACGAGGAAGCCAGCCATCCCCGGCAGCTTCACGGCGGCGAACTCGAGGTCGACGGTTTGCTGAACCTCGACGAGTTCGCCGAGCAGACCGGCCTGGAACTGCCAGAAGGGCCCTATGAGACGGTGGCCGGCTATCTGCTCGCCGCACTCGGCCACTTGCCGGAGAACGGCGAGTCGGCCGAGGTAGACGGCCGGAGGCTGACGGTGACCCAGCTTGACGGCCGCCGTATCTCCAGGGTCCTGGTCAGCCCGGCAGCTCCGGCCGTGGACGAGGAGCCGGGCGCGGCCGCGAGCGCCAACTAGACTCCTCGCATGGCCAATGGCAACCGGGACGGTGCAGGGGACCTCGAAACCGGCCCCGTTCTGGTCGTGGACTTCGGCGCCCAGTACGCCCAGCTGATCGCGCGGCGGGTGCGCGAGTGCCACGTCTACTCGCGGGTCGTGCCACATTCCATGAACGCGCAGGACATGCTGGCCCTCGGCCCGTCCGCCATCATCCTGTCCGGCGGCCCGTCCTCGGTCTACGCACCGGGCGCTCCGCCTGCCCCGGCAGGCCTGCTCACCGCGGGCGTCCCGGTCCTCGGCATCTGCTACGGGTTCCAGCTCATGGTCCGCGATCTCGGCGGCAAGGTCGTGCATACCGGAACGGGCGAGTACGGGGCAACCGAGCTTCGCGCCGCCGCTGATTCCGGGGTCCTGCTGGCCGGCCTGCCAGCCGCCCAGCGTGTGTGGATGTCCCACGGGGACACCTGCGCGGTCGCGCCGCCGGGTTTCAGTGTCACTGCTGCCACGGCAGGGACCCCGGTAGCGGCAGCCGAGGCGCCAGACCGCGGGCTCTACGGAATGCAGTTCCATCCCGAGGTGCTGCACACCGAGCACGGCATGGCGATGCTGCGGGGCTTCCTGGCAGCGGCCGGCTGCGCGCCGACCTGGACCATGCGCGGTGTCATCGAGGAGCAGACCGAGCGGATCGCGGCCCAGGTGGGCGACGGGCGCGCGATCTGCGGGCTCTCCGGCGGCGTGGACTCGGCGGTCGCCGCCGCCCTCGTCCAGCGGGCCATCGGCTCCCGGCTGACTTGCGTCTTCGTCGACCACGGGCTGCTGCGAGCTGGCGAAGCCGAGCAGGTGGAGAAAGACTTCGTCGCTGCGACCGGCGTCGAGCTCAAGGTGGTGGACGCGGCCGGCGCCTTCCTCGCCGCGCTGAGCGGGGTCGCCGATCCCGAGCGGAAGCGCAAGATCATCGGCCGCCAGTTCATCCGGGCGTTCGAGCAGGCAGCGCGCGAAATAGCGGGCGAGAGCGGTGCTGCCACGTTCCTGGTCCAGGGCACGCTCTACCCGGATGTGGTCGAATCTGGCGGCGGTGCCGGTACCGCCAACATCAAATCGCATCACAATGTCGGCGGGCTGCCTGAGGACCTGAAGTTCGAGCTCGTCGAGCCGCTCCGCGACCTGTTCAAGGATGAGGTACGCCAGGTCGGCGCAGAGCTCGGGCTGCCCGCCGAGATCGTCTGGCGGCAGCCCTTCCCCGGGCCTGGCCTGGCGATCAGGATCGTCGGCGAGGTGACGGCCGACCGGCTGGCGATCGTATCGGCGGCGGACGCGATCGCCCGCGCCGAACTGTCCGCGGCGGGCCTGGACCGGCAGATCTGGCAGTGCCCGGTGGTGCTGCTGGCTGACGTCCGCTCCGTCGGCGTGCAGGGCGACGGCCGCAGCTACGGCTATCCCGTCGTGCTGAGGCCGGTCACTAGCGAAGACGCGATGACCGCGGACTGGGCGCGGCTGCCCGAGCAGGTGCTGGCCACGATCTCGACCCGGATCACCAACGAGGTGCCGCAGGTCAACCGGGTGGTCCTGGACATCACCAGCAAGCCGCCGGCCACCATCGAGTGGGAGTAGCGGGATCTGGTGTCCCGGCCGTCGGCCGGCGTGAACTCCGGTCGGCGGGCATAGCGCCCGCTTCCGCACGGCCCGGCCAGATCCGGGCGAGTCGCGATGAAGCGGCCGGTCAGATAGTGAAGTTGAGGTTGCGCGCTGCCAGATTGCCCAGTTCGTCGTCGCCGGTCCAGCTCACCTTGCCCGCGTCGATCTGCGCCTGCGGGTCGATGCGCCCGGCCGCGAGCTGAATGAAGGTCACGGTGTCGGTGGTCAGCTCGACGTCCGGCTGGTCGACGTGGTCGACTGCCCTGGCCCGGCCGTCCACGACCACCGACAATTCGCGAACGACCGGCCCGGTCAGACGGATGACGATGCTGGCTCCGTCCGGAAGCCCTACCTTCTTCCCCACGATGTAGCCCAGCGAGCTCTCGACCTGGCCAAGGGCGATTTCGGCGCGCGGGCCGCCGTCGTCGGTCGGCCAGCCGAGCGGCGCGGCGATGTCGCGCTCGTGGACCCAGAAGTCGAAGATCCGTATCTCCAGGAAGCCGCCGTAGGTTCGCGGCCCGATCGGCGTCCACGACGGCCGCTCGAGATCCTGCTCCGTGAGACCGGCCAGATCGGCGCGCCGGGCGGTGAAGATGTCGGCGATCCGGGCCGCGAAGTCGTTGTCGTCGAGCGCCGCGACCTCCTCGAAATACGGCCCGATCCGGTCGAGCGGCGCTGTCTCCGCGGCGCTGGCCGGCAGCCAGCCGGTCATGACACGCTCCATCATGCCGAGGTGCGTGATGACGCCGCGCATGTCCCAGTCCGGGCAGAGCGAGCGCGCCCGCCACTGGTCAGTGCTCAGCCGCCCGCACAGCGACTCGACGGCGTCGTAGCACTGCCCGAGCGAGGTCACGATGGTGGCCAGGTCGGTCACGGGGTCTCCTTCGCAATGGTGATCCAGTCCCGCGCTTTCAGGTAGGGCGGAAGTCCCGGCCGCCGAAGGCGGCCGCGAGCGCCGCGTCCAATCCGGCGGGAACGCGCAGTGCCCTGACTGCCAGGTTCGCCGCGCCAGCCGGCGCGATCGCCAGCGGCACGCTCGTCCCGGCTAGCGCCTGCGCGCACGGTGCCGCCGACGCAGATGACAAGCTGGGCGCCGTTCTCGACAGCGGTCAGGGCCGCCGCGGACCCGGATCGGGTTGACGACAACGGCCGGCAGCCTCATCGCACTACCATCCGCCCTCATAGCACTACCATCCGCTGCCCGGCGGCGCGGCACAACCAACTCCCTAGCTGCTTGCTGGCTCCGAAACGGGCAAATCGGCTGCGGAGAGCCAGCAACCAGCTAGGGAGTCGCACCGTCAGTCCGGTCTCGTAGATTGGGTAGTGGAGAGCGCTACAGGCCGTAGTCGAAGCACCAGGGTGTCAGGTGACCCGGTGCGGCTCTAGCGGGACGTCGGCGTAGGACTTGGTAGCCGCGACCTCGCGCAGGCGGTCCATGGCGTCGAATACCTCAGTGAAGCTCGTGGTGAGGGGAACGGGCGCGAGCCGGAGCCGGTCGGGTGTCCGGTAATCGCCCACCACGTTGGCCCTGATCAGCGCCTGGCTGATGGGCCACGCATCGTCGTGCCGCAGGGTGACGTGACCGCCGCGTCGGGCCGCATCGCGTGGTGAGGCGATCATGAACCCGAGTGACATCAGCCATTCGTCGGCAAGCGCGATCAGGTAGCTGGTCAGTTCGATGCTCTTGGCCCGCAAGGCCGCAAGGCCGGCTTCGCCAAGCAACCGGGCGCCTTCCTCGACTGCCACCGACCCGATGATGTTCGGCGTGCCGGTGAGGAACGAGTCGATGCCGGGTGCAGGGTCGTAGCGCGGGCCCATGGCGAACTGGTCATGCTGGCCGAACCAGCCCCAGATGGGCTGGCACAGCAGTGCCTGCAGGTCCTCGCGCACGTAGAGAAAGCCCGGCGCGCCGGGTCCGGCATTCACGTACTTATAGGTGCAGCCGACAGCGAGGTCAGCGCCGGATGCGTCGAGTTCGACCGGGACCGCGCCGACCGAGTGACACAGGTCCCAGAGCACCAGGGCGCCAGCCCGGTGGATCAGATCGGTGAGCTTCGTCATGTCGGCAAGCCCGCCGCTGCGATAAGCGACATGGGACAGTGCGACCAGGGCGACGCGGTCATCCAGGGCTTCGGCGAGTGCCTCCTCGCTGATCCCGTTGTCCATGTCGGTATGGATCACGCGCAACTCGCAGCCGCGCTGAGCGGCCATGCCCTGGAGCACGTACCTGTCCGTCGGGAAATTGTCGTCGTCGGTGATGACGACGTCCCGGCCCGGCCGTGCGTCCACGGCGGCCCACGCCAGCTTGTACAGGTTCACGGTGACGCTATCGCAGACGATCACCTGGCCGGGCACGGCACCGAGGAGGTGCTCGCCCAGCATGTCGCCAGCCTGGCGGGGTAGCTGGATCCACCTGTCCCAGGACCGCACCAGCCCGACGCCCCAGTCCTGGTCGACAACCTCTGCGATCCGCGCCTGGGTTCGCACTGGCAGCGGACCGAGGGAGTTGCCGTCCAGGTAGATCAGTTCCCGGTCCTGCCGGACAAACCTGTCCCGGAACGGCGCGAGCTGATCCGCAGCGTCCAATTCCTGAGCATATGACCGATCTGCCGAGAAAGTCGTCACAGCTTCCCACCCTAACTGAGTGCCTGACAGATCACCCGGTACCCGGCTCAGCCTCCGGGTAACACCAGCACGCTGCCAGGCCGCGGGGCCGCCTTAGGATCGGACGGTATCCGAAGAGCAGATGGAGCAGAAGGTGGCTGAGGATCAGAAGGTAGCCCGCGTCCTGGTGATAACGGCACACCCCGACGACGTTGACTTCGGCGCAGCGGGCACGATCGCGCAGTGGACCGACGCCGGGATCGAGGTGATCTATTGCATTGTCACCGACGGTGAGGCCGGCGGCAGCGACCCGGCAGTATCCCGCACCGAGATGGCGGCGATCAGGCAGGCAGAGCAGACTGCGGCCGCCAAGCAGGTGGGCGTGCATGACCTGCATTTCCTCGGCTACCCGGATGGCCGCGTCGAGGCCACCATGGGGCTGCGCCGAGACCTGGCAAGGGTCATCAGGCTGCTGCGCCCGGACCGGGTCGTATGCCAGTCACCGGAACGCAACTACGCCCGCACGGGCGCTAGCCACCCCGATCATCGGGCCGCAGGCTCGGCCGCCCTGGACGCTGTCTACCCGGACTCCCGCAACCCGTTCGCCTTCCCGGAACTGCTGGCCGAGGAGAAGCTCGAGCCGTGGACCGTGCGCGAGGTCTGGATTGCCGGCAGCCCGGCGCCAACGACCTACGTCGATATCACCGACACCTTCGCGCGGAAGGTAGCAGCGCTGCGCTGTCACGTCAGCCAGATCAGCGACCCGGACGGGCTGGAGGAATTCCTGCGCGGCTGGCTGAGCCGGGCCGCAGCGCAAGCCGGGCTGCCCGACGGCCGGCTTGCCGAGGCTTTTCATGTCCTGCAGACCGGATGACGCCGCGCGGCGGCAATCCGGCAGCCGAGACCGCGCGTTCCCGGCGGGAAAGGTCTGTTCCGGCGTCGCGTCGCAGCGCCCAGCCAGCCGGTCGCCGGTGATTTCGGACGACGCAACTCGCTAATTGCGACTGCAGGGACTGGTGCGGCGCGCCCCGCCGACCTAGGTTTGGCTAAGGCGCATCTGCCATGTCCCCGGAGGTGTCAGCGAATGACGCACATCACCGTCACGGTTGACGGCGTTAAGTACGTCGACCAAGTCGAACCTCGCCTGCTGCTCGTCCATTATCTCAGGGAAGTCATCGGCAAGACCGGCACGCCGATCGGGTGCGACACCTCGAACTGTGGTGCGTGCACGGTCCTGATGGACGGGCAATCGGTCAAGAGCTGCTCAGTTCTGGCCGTGCAGGCGGACGGGTCTGACGTGACGACCATTGAAGGTCTGGCAAACGGCGAACTGCATCCGGTGCAGCGAGCCTTCCACGAGGAGCACGCTCTGCAGTGCGGGTACTGCACGCCCGGCATGATCATGGCGACCACGGACTTGCTCCGCGATAACCCGCATCCGACCGAAGAGGAGATCCGGGACGGCCTTGAGGGCAACCTCTGCCGCTGCACCGGCTACGAGAACATCGTCCGCGCCGTCAAGCGCGCGGCGGAGGCGGGGGTGACCCAGTGACCGCGACAGTCGACGCGCCGACCGCCGAACTCGGCAAGGCGAGGTTGCGCAAGGAAGACGCAAAGCTGATCACCGGCCAGACCAACTGGACGGACAACATCAAGCTGACCGGAATGCTGCACCTGGCGTTCCTGCGCAGCCCGTACGCGCACGCGAAGATCACCAGGGTCGACGTCAGCGGTGCGCTCGGCCAGCCCGGCGTGATCGCCGCTTTCTCCGGCGCGGATTTCGCTGCAGAGCAGGGCAGCCTGCCGTGCGCGTGGCCGGTGACCCCGGATATCGTCATCCCGCCGCACCCGCCGATGGCCGTCGACGAGGTTCGCTACGTCGGCGAGGCAGTCGCGGTCGTGGTGGCGCGCGACCGGTACGCCGCGGCCGACGCACTGGCCTCGATCGACGTGGACTACGAGCCGCTGCCCCCGGTGCTGGATATCCGCACAGCGCTCGATCCGGGCTCGCCGAAGGTGCACGAGGCCGGCAACAAGAGTTATGAATGGGTTTTCGCCAACGGTGACGTGGACGCGGCCTTCAGTGATGCGCCGGTCGTGCTGGAGCGGACGTACCGGCAGCAGCGGCTGATTCCGTGCGCGATGGAGCCGCGCGCGGTAGTAGCGCAGTGGGTTGGCGACGAGGTCACGCTGTGGTCGGCCACGCAGATTCCGCACGTACTGCGGTTCGCGCTGTCGGCGTTCTTCGGCATACCCGAGCAGAACGTGCGGGTTATCGCCCCCGACGTAGGCGGTGGCTTCGGCTCCAAGCTCCAGGTGACCGCCGAGGAAGTGCTCGCGGTGCTGATCGGCCGCAAGGTCGGCAAGCCGGTGAAGTGGACCGAGACCCGCACTGAGGGCAACATGACCGTGCACCACGGCCGGGACCAGTGGCAGCGGATCAAGATCGCTGCGGAAGCCGACGGCCGGATCCGCGGTCTGTCGGTTGACCTGCTCGCCGACATGGGCGCGTACCTGATGCTGGTCACGCCCGGCGTGCCGCTGCTGGGCGCGTTCATGTTCCCGGCCATCTACAAGATGGACGCGTACTCGTTCAAGTGCACCGGGGTCTTCAGCACCAAGATGCCGACCGACGCCTATCGCGGCGCGGGCCGGCCGGAGGCGACGTTCGCGATCGAGCGCATCATGGACGAGCTCGCGGCCGAGCTCGGGATCGAGCCGCTGGAGTTGCGCGAGCGGAACTGGATCAAGCACGAGGAATTCCCGTACACGACCATCTGCGGGCTGACCTACGACTCGGGCAACTACGAGGCGGCCACGGCCAAGGCCAGAGAGCTGTTCGACTACGACGGGCTGCGTGCGGAGCAGCGGCTGCGCAACGAGCGCGGCGACAAGGTGCGGCTCGGGATCGGCATCTCCACCTTCACCGAGATGTGCGGCCTGGCCCCCTCCCGGGTGCTCGGCTCGCTCTCCTACGGCGCGGGCGGCTGGGAGCACGCGTCGATCCGGATGCTGCCCACCGGCAAGGTCGAGGTGGTCACCGGGTCCAGCGCGCACGGTCAGGGACACGAGACGGCCTGGAGCCAGATAGTGGCCGACCAGCTCGGGGTACCGTTCGAAGACATCCGGGTGCTGCACGGCGACACTCAGGTCTCGCCCAAGGGCATGGACACCTACGGCTCCCGCTCGCTCGCGGTCGGCGGCCTGGCCCTGGTCAGCGCGTGCGACAAGGTGGTGGCGAAAGCCAAGATCATTGCTGCGGCCATGCTGGAAGCGTCGGCGGACGACCTGGAGTTCTCGGCCGGGCGCTTCTCGGTCAGGGGCGACCCGGAGGCGAGCAAGACGATCCAGGAGGTCGCGCTAGCGACATTCGCTGCGCACGCGCTACCCGAGGGCGTCGAGCCCTCGCTGGACTCCGACGCCACCTATGACCCGGACAACTTCTCCTTCCCGCACGGCACCCACCTGTGCGCGACCGAGGTCGACACCGAGACCGGGTTCGTGCACATCCGCAGTTACGTCGCGGTCGACGACGTTGGCGTGGTGGTGAACCCGCTGATCGTCGAGGGGCAGGTGCACGGCGGCATCGCGCAGGGCATCGCCCAGGCGCTCTATGAGGAGGGCGTCTACGACGAGGCGGGCAACCTCGTCACTACGACGCTGGCCGATTACCTGGTGCCGGCCGCGGCCGACCTCCCGTCGTACCGGACCGAGCGCACGTCGACGCCCGCCAGCAACCGGCTCGGCGTCAAGGGCGTCGGCGAGGCGGGCACGATCGCGTCGACTCCGGCCGTCGTCAACGCGATCGTGGACGCGCTCCGGCCGCTTGGCGTCCAGGATGTCACTATGCCGTGCACGCCGGAGCGAGTCTGGCGGGCGATCCAGGCAGCCCATGGTCAGCCAGCCCATGGTCAGCCAGCCCATGGTCAGCCAGCCCATGGTCAGCCAGCACAGGGGACCGAGCAGAGCGGAGGCATGGCATGATCCCGGCCAAGTTTGACTATGTTCGGCCGTCGTCCGTCGGCGATGCGGTAAGCGCCCTGGTCGGCGGCGGCGAGGACGCCAAGGTAATCGCGGGCGGGCAGAGCCTGCTGCCGCTGCTGCGGCTGCGGCTGGCGTACCCGGAGCTATTGGTGGATATCGGTGGCCTGGACGAGCTGCGCGGCGTCACCGATGGCGGCGATCATCTGCTGATCGGCGCCCGGACCACGCACTACCAGCTCGTGCACGATCCGCTGATCACCGAGCATTGCGGTTTGCTCGCGCAGGCCGCTGGCACGGTCGCCGACCCGGCCGTCCGGCATCGCGGCACGCTCGGCGGCTCTATCGCGCATGCTGACCCAGCCGGTGACCTGCCCGCGGTGGTGCTGGCGCTGGATGCCACCATGATCACCGCAGGTCCTGCGGGCAGCCGGGAGATTCCGGCAGGCGAGTTCTTTGTCGACTACCTGACCACGGCGCTCGCGCCCGGCGAGATACTCACCGGCATCCGGGTGCCCAAGCTCAGTGCCGACTGGGGATATCGTTATGAGAAGTTCCACCGGACCGCGCAGGCGTGGGCGATCGTCGGCGTCGCGGCGCTGGTGCGGCGCTCCGACGGCCACGTGGCCGAGGCAAGGGTCGGCCTGACCAACATGGGCTCGGTGCCGATCCGGGCGGCCGCCGTCGAGACGGCGGCCGCCGGGGCGCAGGCCAGCCCCGAGGCGCTGCGGGAAGCGGCCGCGGGTGCGGACGAGGGAACGCAGCCGCCTGCGGACCTGCACGGAGCGCCGGACTACCGGCGCCATCTGGCGCGGGTGCTGACCGGGCGTGCTCTGGAGGCAGCGGCAGGAGTCTGATACATGGAGCTTGAGCACTCATTCTCGGTCCCGGTACCGGTGGAGCGAGCATGGGACGTGCTCCTGGACGTCGAGCGGGTGGCGCCCTGCATGCCGGGCGCCACTCTCGACTCCGTCGAAGGTGACAGCATCGTCGGCAAGATCAAGGTCAAGGTCGGCCCGATTACGATGACCTACGCCGGGACTGCCAGGTTCACCGAGCGGGACCAGGACGCGCGCGTGGTCACCCTGGAAGCGTCTGGCAAGGAGACCCGCGGTGCGGGTACCGCATCGGCATCCGTGCGGTCGCACCTGATCGCCGCTGGTGGCCAGACCACGGTCACTGTGCACACGACGCTGAACGTCACCGGCAAGCCAGCGCAGTTCGGCCGGGGCGTGATGGCCGAGGTCGGAGCGAAGCTGATCGGCATCTTCGCAGACAACCTGGCGGCGATGCTGGCGGCCGAGCCCGCGCTAGCCGCGGATGTCCCGGAACGGGCCGAGATTCCGGGCGGCGGGAACGTGATCGCCCTGCCCGACAGCACACCGGACGAGGCGCTGCCGATCGACGTGCTCAACCTCAGCGCCAGGGCGTGGAGCAGTCTGCGCCAGGACGGCATCCAGACCCTCGGTGACCTGACCCGGCGGACTGGCCAGCAGTTGCTCGCCATCGACGGAGTTGGTCCCGCGTCGCTGGCCGACATCAAGGCCAAGCTTGCCGATCGCGGGCTGGCCCTGGCGCCGCCGGAAACCGCCGGCAGCACGCGACTGGAGGCGGTCAGCCCGATCAGCCCGCAATCCGCTGGTCCGGCTGGCTCGGCCGGCCAGCCCGGCGCGGACCAGGCGGACCTGAACGGCGCTGCCCCGGCGGCCGGCCGGCACGCTTCCGCTGCCGACGAAACCGCAGACGGGGATCTGGCCGAGGTGACGCCGCTGCGCCCGGCCAGGCATGAATCGCCTGCCGCGCAGGTACCGGCCCAGCGGGAGCCGGCCGGCTGGCAGCCACCCGACAACGACGCGATTGACCTGCTGGACGTTGCCGGGCTCCCGGTGCTCAAGCGCGTCGTCCCGGCTGCCGCGGCGCTGATCGCAGTCCTGCTGGTGATCTTCGGCCTGCGCCGGCGCCGGGCCCGCCGCGGTTAGCGCGACCGCGCCTCAGGCGGCCGCACCGTGATGTGCGGACGGTGAAGACATCGTCGGGTGCCACGAAGGCGATGCCGCTGCGGCGAAATCAGGTCGCTGAGGTCCGAGGGGCCGGCGTAGTGTTGCCCGGTGCTTGAGGTGACAGCCTGCGTGGGCGAGCCGGACGAGCTGGCCTCGCTGGAGGTCTACAACACTGTGTGGCCGCAGGACGCGGTAACGATCGAGGCGGTGCACTCGTTCAGGGACAGCGCTCGGGATTACATCGACTACCTCGTCCGCGACGATGGCGTGATCCTGGGGTCCGGGGTCGGGGCGATCTTCGCCTATCGCGCCCGCCGTGTCGTTGCGCTCATCACCGTTCTGGCCGGGCAACGCCGGCGCGGCGCTGGCACGGCGCTGTATGAGGCCATCTCCAGGTGGGCCAGCGAGCGAGGGGCACGCGAGCTGGAGGTGTCGGTGGCCGGCAACGATCCGCAGAGCCTGTCCGTTGCCCAGCGGCGCGGCTTCACCGAGGAACGGCGCGAAGTGGGCCTCGTGCTCAGCCTGGACGGCGTCTCACCGCGGCGGGTCCAGCCGCCGGCCGGGGTCGAGATCGTCACCTGGGCGCAACGGCCGGAGCTGGCACGCGGGATGTACGAGGTCGACCTCGAGACCCGTCCTGACATCCCCGGCTTCCAGGACGTCGCCCTCGAGCCGTTCGAGGGCTGGATGGCGCACCAAATGCAGCGGCCCACTGACTCTCCCGAGGCGACGTTCATCGCGCTGGCCGGCGGACAGGTCGTCGGCTTCGCGAAATTGTCACTGACCGCGCCGACGGCCGCGGGCCACTCCCTGACCGCCGTCAGGAGGGCCTGGCGCGGACGCGGCATCGCGGGTGCCCTGAAGGCGACAGAAATCAACTGGGCGCTCGCCAACGGCTACACCGAACTCCACACCAGCAACGAAGAGCGGAACGCACCGATCAAGCGCCTGAACGCCCGCCTCGGCTACCGACCCGGAATCGGGCGGATCTACCTAGTCGGCCCCATCCTTGGTGGACTCTCTCGATAGCGGCGGTGCTGGACTCGATCGCGGCCGTCCGGCTCCCGTAGCCGACCCGGGATCGGCGCCAGCCCGGCTAGCGAGTTCCAGCGTGGTCGCGAGCCGGCGCAGGCTCTCCCACACCGGGCCAGCGGCCCAGAGGCCGACCCCAGGCGACTCTGCGAGCGGTTTGCTGATTTAGTCCAGCGAGGACATCACGTGCTTGATGCGGGTGTAGTCCTCGAACCCGTACATCGACAGGTCCTTGCCGTAGCCGGAGTGCTTGAAGCCGCCGTGCGGCATCTCGGCGACCAGCGGGATGTGGGTGTTGATCCAGACGCAGCCGAAGTCCAGCGCGCGGGCCATCCGCATCGCCCTGCCGTGGTCGGTTGTCCAGACCGAGGACGCCAGGCCGTACTCGGTCCCGTTGGCCCACCGCAGCGCCTCGGCTTCGTCGGTGAACTTCTGCACGGTGATCACCGGGCCGAAGACTTCGTTCTGGATGATCTCGTCGTCCTGCCGGAGGCCATCGACGACGCTCGCGGCGTAGAAGTAACCCTTCTCGCCGACCCGGTTGCCGCCAGCCAGGACGCGGGCGTGGTCGGGCAGCCGGGAGATGAACCCGGAGACGCGGTCCAGCTGGGTGGCGTTGTTCAGCGGGCCATAGCTGGCGTCGGTGTTGTCCGGGCCTGCCGTTACCTGCGCCCTGGCTTGCTCGGCCAGTGCGGCGGTGAAGTCGTCGTGGATGCGCGAGCCGGCCAGCACCCTGGTCGCGGCCGTGCAGTCCTGACCGGCGTTGAAGTAGCCGGCCATCGCGATAGCCGCCGCCGCCTTTTCCGGGTCGGCGTCATCGAAGACGATGACCGGCGCTTTGCCGCCGAGCTCCAGGTGCACGCGCTTCAGGTCGGCTGCAGCCGCCTGTGCCACCTCCCGGCCGGCCCGGCCGGAGCCGGTAATCGATACCATCTGCGGCACCTTGTGCGAGATCAGCGCCCGGCCGGTGTCGCGGTCCCCGCAGATGACGTTGAACACTCCGGCCGGCAGGAACTCGCTCATCAGCTCAGCCATCAGCAAGGTGGAGTAGGGCGTGGTGTCCGACGGCTTGAGCACCATAGTGTTGCCGGCTGCCAGCGCGGGCGCCCACTTCCACACTGCCATCATCATCGGGTAATTCCACGGCGTCACAGCGGCGCAGACACCCACCGGCTCTCGCCGGATGAACGAGGTGAAGCCCGCCATGTACTCCCCGGCCGACCGGCCCTCCAGCATCCGGGCCGCGCCGGCGAAGAACCGGATCTGGTCGACCATCGGCGGGATTTCCTCCGAGGCGGTGAGACCGAGCGGCTTGCCGGTGTTCTGCGACTCGGCCTTGACGAACTCATCCGCTCTGGCTTCGATCGCATCGGCGATTCGCAGCAGCGCCAGGCTGCGCTCGGCCGGCGTCGCATCTCGCCAGCCGGGGAAGGCATCGGCGGCCGACGCAACCGCGGCTTCCACCTCAGCCTCGCCGGATATCGGGGCGGTCGCGAATATTTCGCCAGTGCTGGGGTCAATCAGGTCAGCACGCCTGTCGTAAGACAAGTCGGTCCACTGGCCGCCGACAAAGTTCTGCAGTTCATTAGCCACGGTCGGCTCCATTCCGGTGATTAAGGGCCATCTATTACTCGCGCGGTCAGGCACGCGCCGGCGTGCGTTCTTCGCACGCCCACGGTGAGCCGTACTCGGTCAGCAGGTCAAGGAACGGCTGCGGCGGCAGCGCTTCCGGCCCGAGTACTCCGGCGCCCGACCAGGCGCCGGAGTCGATGAGCTCAAGCGCCACGACCGGATTGACCGCAGTCTGCCAAACCACCGCCTGCGAGCCGTACTCAGCCATTGTCTGCGCGTTGTCGGCCACGTGGTAGAGATATACCTCGCGCGGCGCTCCGTCTTTCCCGGTACCGGTCACCCAGGTGCCGGCGCAGGTGAGACCGGACATCTTGGCGCCGAGAGTGGCCGGGTCAGGCAAGCAGGCAGCGACCACGTCGCGTGGTGACACCCCGATGCCACCGACGCTGACCGGATCGGCGCGGTCCAGGCCGAGCTTGTGCAGCGTCTCCAGGACGCCGATGAACTCGGCGCCGAGGCCGTACTTGAAGGTGACCCGGTTCGCCGTGACCCAGCGGGGAATCAGCAGAACTTCCTCGTGCTCCACGTTCACGCATTCGACCGGGCCGATGCCAGCCGGGAAGCTAAAGGTCTCCGGTTCGCTGAATGGCGGCGTGGTGAACCAGCCTCGGTCCGCCTCCCAGATCACCGGCGGGTTGAGGCACTCCTCGATAGTGGTCCAGATGGAGAAGGTCGGCGCGAAGTCGTAGCCGGTCACGGTCAGGTTCGCCCCGTCCCGGACGCCGATCTCGCCGATCTCGCTGAACAACTCGTCGGCAGCGTAGCGGGCGAACACGTCGGACAGGCCGGGTTCGACGCCGATCCCGGCCAGGGCAAGCTTGCCTGCTTCCTCCCATTGCCCTGCCATGGCGAACTGCTCATCGCCGAGCTTCACGCCCGTTCTGGCGTACGGCTCGGCCGGATCTGGATGAGACAGCGACATCGCCATGTCCAGGTAGTTCACCCTGGCGGCCAGCGCGGCGCGGAATAGCGGCATGACGAAGCGCGGGTCGGTGGCGTTCATCAGCGCGTCGCAGCGGTACTCGGCGAGCAGCGCGGCGGTAGCCGCCTCGTCCCTGGCATCAAGCTGAACGGCGGTGTAGCTGTCCTTGGCAGCGGCAGCGTGCTGGGCCCTGGTCAGGTCGTAGTCGGCGATGATGAGTTCGGCGAACGGGCGGCGGGCAGCGATCCGGGCAAAGGCCGTGCCGACTCCGCCGGCCCCCACGAGCAGTATGCGCATGCAGCGATCCTAGCCTCGTGCTCCCTGATGCCGCGACGGTACCAGTCGCGATTTGATCAGGATGCAACTGAAATCGTTGCTACGGCGAGGAATGCACGCTAGAACCGTCGGCCGCTTGGCAGCGGTACGTAACTCTCAGTTACTCTCAGTAGTCGGGCGTAGTGCGCATTCGGCTCGGCCCGATGCGGTTCGGTCCGTCTGGGGGGAGACGATTCGGGTTCATGGCCACTACCACCGCTGAGTTGGAGCCGGTCGAGGAATACCGGGACAAGGGGCTCAAGACAGGCGCGCTAGGCCTCGTCTCCAGCGTTGTCATGGGCGTCGCGTCCACTGCGCCGGCCTACAGCCTGGCTGCGACCCTCTTTTACGTCGTCGTCTTCGTCGGGCTGAAGGCGCCGTCGGTCGCACTGCTGGCCTTCATCCCGATGCTGTTGTGCTCGATCGGCTACAGCGAGATGAACAAGGCAGACCCAGACTGCGGTACCACCTTCACCTGGGCCACCAGGGCATTCGGGCCGAAGACCGGCTGGGCGGGCGGCTGGGCCATCGTGGCTGCGGACATACTGGTCATGGCGAGTCTCGCCCAGGTCGCCGGGCAGTATATGTTCTTCCTGTTCCAGGGGCCGACCAGTGCCATCGGTCAGGACGCGACCAGCGTCTGGGTGCTGCTGGTGGGCATCGGCTGGATCGTGGCGATGACGACCATCTGCTATATCGGCATCGAGGTATCGGTCTGGCTGCAGCGCCTACTGCTGACCGTCGAGATCATCATGCTGTTCGTCCTTGCCATCACCGCACTGGTCAAGGCGACCGGGAGCCACCCGCCACCGACGGCTGTCACTCCGCACTTGTCCTGGCTGCTGCCCACGGGCCTGCCGTTCTCGGCGTTTGTCAGTGGCATCGTTCTCATGCTGTTCATCTACTGGGGCTGGGACACCGCCGTCTCGGTCAATGAGGAGACCGCGGACAAGGCGCGGACGCCGGGGCGGGCCGCGATCATCTCGACCGTGATCCTGCTGCTCTGCTACGTGATAGTCATCTTCGGCGTCCAGGCCTTCGCCGGGGTGGGCGCCAAGGGCATCGGGCTGCTGAACACAGCCCACCAGTTTGACGTGCTCTCTATTCTCGGCAACGTCATCTTCGGGGCGACTGGTTTCGCTGCCGTCCTGGCGCGCCTGCTGATCCTGATGATCTTGACGTCGGCGTCGGCGTCCACGCAGACCACGATCCTGCCGACGGCCAGGACCACCCTGTCGATGGCTGCTTATGCCGCCATCCCGCAGCCGTTCGCGAAGATTCACCCGCGCTTCCTGACGCCGACGACCTCGACCATCTGGATGGGGCTTGCATCGATCGCGCTGTATATCCCGCTGAACTACATCTCCGGCGGCAACCCGATCGCGGATGCGGTGACCGCCATAGGCCTCTACATCGCCTTCTACTACGGCCTTACCGCATTCTCCTGCGTCTGGTACTACCGCAAGACGCTGACGAGCAGCGTCCGGAACCTGTTCATGCAGGGCATCCTGCCGTTCCTCGGTGGCGGGATCATGTACGCGGCCGGCCTCATCAGCCTGCAAAGCGACTGGGTGTGGACAACCGGCTATACCCACTGGACTGTGCCCGGACTGCACTGGAAGGTCGGCGGGATATTCATCATCGCGTTCGCGTCGGCGCTGGCCGGCGTTATTGGCTTCATCTACATGCGGGCTACGGCTCCGGCCTTCTTCCGCAAGCAGACCCTGACCAGGTCAACCCCGACGCCGGTGCCGGACGAATAAGGGTTGCGCGGATCGGTGAGCTAAGCGGCGCGCCGGCGGAGAGGTATCCCGGCACCGGGCGGCGCGGAGCGGCCCGGATGTCGGTGCTACCGCCTAGGCTTAGGCAGGTGACCGCGCTGGTAGTCGACTCCCTCCTGGACGGGCTGAACCCGCAGCAGCGCGCCGCCGTCACGCACGAGGGCAGCCCCCTGCTGATCGTGGCCGGCGCCGGCTCGGGCAAGACGCGGGTGCTCACCCACCGCATCGCTTACCTGCTGGCCGAGCGGGACGTGGCGCCGGGCCAGATACTCGCCATCACGTTCACCAACAAGGCAGCCGGGGAAATGGCTGCCAGGGCCGCCTTGCTCACTGGCCACCGCGCCCGGTCGATGTGGCTGCTGACCTTCCATTCGGCCTGCGTGCGCATCCTTCGCCGGGAAGCGCGGCGGTTCGGCTACCCGTCCAGCTTCTCCATCTACGACCAGGCCGACTCGCAACGGCTGATGGCCATGGTCTGCCGCGAACTTGAGCTGGACGCGAAGTTCTTCCCCCCGAAGGGGATACTCGGCCAGGTCTCGAACCTGAAGAACGAGCTGGTCGACTATGAAACGGTGCTGGCGAGGGCCAGCGGCTACCGGGAGAAGACCCTCGGCGAGGCGTATGCCGAGTACCAGCGGCGGCTGGTCGTGGCCGGGGCGATGGACTTCGATGACCTGATCATGGTCACCGTCAACTTGCTGCAGGCCTTCCCCGAGGTGGCTGCCGAGTACCGGGAGAGGTTCCGGCACGTCCTGGTCGATGAGTACCAGGACACCAACCACGCACAGTATGTGCTGGTCCGGGAACTGGCCGGGGCGGGCCGCGAGTCGCCGGCCGAACTGGTCGTGGTCGGCGATGCCGACCAGTCCATCTACGCCTTCCGCGGCGCCACCATCAGGAACATCGAGGAGTTCGAGCGCGACTTTGCCGGGGCGCGAGTCATCCTGCTGGAGCAGAACTACCGCTCGACGCAGAACATCCTTGCTGCGGCGAACGCAGTGGTCTCCCGCAATCCGGGCCGGATCCCGAAGAATCTCTGGTCGCAGGCCGGCGACGGGCCGCCGATCATCGGGTACGTGGCCGACAGCGAGCACGACGAGGCCGCGTTCGTGGCCGAGGAAGTCGACCGGCTGTCCGACGCCGCCGAAGCTTCGCCCGGTGAGGTTGCGGTCTTCTACCGGACTAACGCGCAGTCCCGCGTTTTCGAGGAGGTTTTCATCCGGTCCGGGCTGCCGTACAAGGTGGTTGGCGGCGTCCGTTTCTACGAGCGCCGGGAAGTCCGCGACTTGCTGGCCTACCTCCGGCTTACCGCGAACCCCGGGGACGAGGTGTCGTTGCGCCGCGTCCTCAACACTCCCCGGCGCGGGATCGGTGACAGGGCCGAGGAGTGCGTGGCCGCGCTGGCCAGCAGGGACAAGATCAGCTTCGCGGAGGCGCTTGCCCGGCCCGACGACGTTCCCGGCCTGGTGGCCAGGTCCGCGCGGGCGATCGAGGGCTTCAACGAGCTGATGACCGGATTGCGCGGGCTGGCGGCTGCGGGGACGGCGGTCGGCGACCTGACGGAGGCGGTGCTCGACCGGACCGGTTACGTCGCCGAATTGCAGGCGTCATCCGACTTGCAGGATGTCAGCCGGATCGAGAACCTGACCGAGCTGGTTGCGGTAGCCCGCGAGTTTGACGCCCGCAACCCGGGAGGCACCCTGGCAGAGTTCCTCGAGCAGGTCTCGCTAGTGGCGGACGCGGACGAGGTCCCCGACGGCGAGCAGCACGGCGGCATGGTAACGCTGATGACCCTGCACACCGCCAAGGGCCTGGAGTTCCCTGTCGTCTTCCTGACCGGCCTGGAGGAGAACGTCTTCCCGCATGAGCGGTCGATGGGCGACGAGCGGGAACTGGCCGAGGAGCGGCGGCTGGCCTATGTCGGCATCACCAGGGCGATGCGGCGGCTGTATGTGACCAGGGCGGCGACGCGCACCTGGTTCGGTCGCCCCGGCTTCCACCGGCAGTCCCGGTTCCTGACGGAGATCCCAGCCGGGCTGATCGAGTGGCGCCGGGATGAGTCGGCCAGTACCCAGCCCGCAGCCGAGCGACTGGCCCGGCGGCCCGGGGTTCGGGCCGTCGGCAACCGGCCGGTCCCGTCGCTGCATCCGGGCGACCGGGTCAACCACGACTCCTATGGCCTCGGCACCGTGCTGTCGGTGGAAGGGCGCGGCGACGACCCGGAGGCCAAAATCGACTTTGGCGGCGACTACGGCATCAAGCACCTGGTGCTGCGGTACGCGCCGATCGAGAAGCTGTAGCGTCAGCCTGCGTTCACCGGCCAGCGGCGATGCGCCCGCGCCGTCGCTCGCGAGCCGCAGGTCCGCAGGCCGCGCCAGCTACGTCCCGCCGCCGCCGGGCGGCGCGCACCCGTCGGGCCGGTTACGCTAATTCTGGCTGCCGGTCTTGTCGGCGGCCCGCGGAGGCTGGTCGGAGGGTTGCATGAGCAGTATCCGGGTGATCATCGCCAAGCCCGGCCTTGACGGCCATGATCGCGGGGCGAAGGTGGTGGCGCGGGCACTGCGGGACGCCGGGGTTGAGGTCATTTACACCGGGCTGCATCAGACCCCGGAGCAGATCGTCTCGGCGGCACTGCAGGAGGACGCCGATGCCATCGGCCTGTCCATCTTGTCCGGCGCGCACATGACGCAGTTCAGTCGCGTCCTCGAGCTGCTGGCCGAGAAGGATGCGACCGATATCACGGTCTTCGGCGGCGGCATAATCCCCGATGCCGACATCGCTGAGCTCGAGCGGATGGGCGTGGCAAAGATCTTCACCCCCGGCGCGACGACGACCGAGATCGTTGACTGGGTGCGGTCGGAGCTGGGCAGCACGGAGCCCGTCGGCTAGCTGCCTGGCCGCCGGGACGTGGCGCGGTGCCCGCGACCCGGTTGGCCGGCCTGCGGCTGGCCGGCACTAGGCTTCCAGCCGCGGGGCGGCGAAGGTGCCGCACTGATCCCCGAGCACGAAGGACGGACCCGAGTGGACCTGTTCGAATATCAGGCGAAGGAGCTATTCGCTGAGTACGGCGTCCCGATTCCGCGGGGCAAGGTGGCCGCTTCCGCGGCCGAGGCCAGGCAGATTGCCGAGGAGTTCGCCGCCGGGAACGCCGGGGCTAAGCCGCTGGTCGTGATCAAGGCTCAGGTGAAGACCGGCGGCCGGGGGAAGGCTGGCGGAGTCAAGCTGGCCGACACCCCGGACGAGGCCGAGGACAAGGCCGCAGCCATCCTCGGCATGGATATCAAGGGCCATACCGTGCACACCGTGCTGGTCGCTGAGGACACTGACATCGCCCAGGAGTACTACCTGTCGTTCCTGGTCGACAGGGCAGAGCGGACCTTCTTGTCGATGTGCTCGGTCGAGGGCGGCGTAGAGATCGAGGAAGTGGCCAGGACTCATCCGGAGGCGCTCGCCAAGATCCCGGTCAGTCCGCTGACGGGCGTCGACCGCGCCAAGGCGCTGGAGATCGTCCGGGCGGGCGGCCTGCCGGTGGAGGCGCAGGAAGGTGCCGCGCAACTGGCCGAGCGGCTGTGGGCCGTGTTCACCGACGAGGATGCGACACTGGTCGAGGTTAACCCGCTCGTCTACACCGGTGATGGCCGGGTCGTCGCACTCGACGCCAAGGTCACCCTTGATGACAACGCCGCGTTCCGGCAGGAGTGGGGATCCTTCGCAGACCCCGCCGCCGTCGATCCGCTCGAGGCGCGGGCGAAGGCCAGGCACCTGAACTACGTCAAGCTTGACGGAGCCGTGGGGATCATCGGGAACGGCGCGGGCCTGGTGATGTCCACCCTGGACGTGGTCGCCTACGCGGGCGAGGAGTTCGGCGGCGTGCGGCCAGCCAACTTCCTCGACATCGGCGGCGGTGCCTCGGCCGAGGTGATGGCCAACGGCCTGGACATCGTGCTGTCCGACCCGAGCGTGCGCAGCGTGCTGGTCAACGTGTTCGGCGGAATCACCTCGTGTGACGCGGTGGCCAACGGCATCGTGTCGGCGATGGCGCTGCTCGCTGACCGGGGGGAACCGGTCCGGCACCCGATCGTCGTCCGGCTGGACGGCAACAACGCGGCGCAGGGCCGCGCGATCCTGGCCGAGGCCAACCTGCCGCTGGTCGAGCAGGTTGCCACCATGGACGATGCGGCGCGCCGCGCCGCCGAGCTGGCCGCCGCGGCCGTGAACGGAGCATGACATGGCGATCTTCCTGAACGCCGGCAGCCGCGTCATCGTGCAGGGCATCACCGGGTCGGAAGGCCGCAAGCACGGCGCGCGGATGATCGCGGCCGGCACTAACGTGGTCGGCGGCACCAATCCCCGCAAGGCTGGCCAGACGGTCGACCTATCCGGGCGGGACGTGCCGGTCTTTGCGAGCGTCGCCGAGGCGATGGCTGCGACCGGCGCCAACGTGTCCGTGGTCTTCGTGCCGCCGGCCGGCACCAAGGACGCCGTGATCGAGGCGATCGACGCGCAGATACCGCTGGCCATCGTCATCACCGAAGGCGTACCGGTGCACGACACCGCCGCGTTCTGGGCACGCGCCGAAGCGTCGGGCAATCGGACCAGGATTGTCGGGCCGAACTGCCCGGGCGTGGCCTCGCCGGGTAAGTCCAACGCCGGCATCATCCCGGCCGACATTACCTCGGAAGGCCGGATCGGGCTCGTCTCGAAGTCCGGAACGCTGACCTACCAGATGATGTATGAGCTGCGTGACATCGGTTTCTCCACCGCGGTGGGCATCGGCGGCGACCCCATCATCGGCACTACCCACATCGATTGCCTGCAGGCCTTTCAGGACGATCCGGAAACCGATGCCATCGTGATGATCGGGGAGATCGGCGGCGACGCTGAGGAGCGGGCCGCCGCGTTCATCGAGAAGAGCGTTACCAAGCCGGTCGTCGCCTACGTAGCCGGTTTCACCGCACCTGAAGGCAAGACAATGGGCCACGCGGGCGCCATCATCTCCGGCTCAGCCGGGACCGCACAGGCGAAGAAGGAAGCGCTCGAGAAGGTCGGCGTCCGCGTTGGCCGGACCCCGAGCGAGACAGCCAGCCTCGTCCGCGACGTCATGCGGGCCGGATAGGCAGGCCAGGCGGGCATACCGGCTACCTTCGGGCCAGGCGGACGGGGTAGCACCCGAACCTTCAGGCTGCGCCTGGCCGCGCTGCTTCCGGCGCGCCTCCGCCGCAGCGCAGCGTGGGATTGCCAGGCTTGAGTCTTGTGACCGCTTCTGCCGTTGGTGCCCGCCAGGCCGGTCCGTCCGCCCGGCTTGCCGCACGCTCTGAAGGTGGCCCAGCTAGCCGGGGCCGCGCGCGACGCGGCACGTCGGCCAGCCCTGCCGGGGGCGATGGTGCGGGTACGGGCCAGCGATCCCTGCTCGCGGCTGGCGCGCTAGCCGCGGTGGCGGTGACGGCGACGGGCGTGGCGGTGCTGGCGTTGCTGGCACTGATCGGCTGGGTTGCGGCGCCGCACCAAGGTCTGGGCCTGCCCGCCGTGCTGCGCATCTCAGCCGTGCTCTGGCTGGCCGCCCAGCACGTAGGCTTCACCCTTCGCGGCGCTGGCCGGATCGGCTTGTTGCCGCTCGGCCTCGTGCTGTTGCCGGGGACGTTGCTCTGGCGGGCCGGACGGTGGATAGTCCGGACGGCGCAGGTGCGGCGGCTGCGCCGGGTTGGCTACGCCGCCGTGGCAGTTGCCGTTCCGTACGCGCTGCTCACCGGGATGCTGGCAGCGATCAGCAGGTCGGCGCTGGTGTCGTCGTCGGAGCTGCAGTCGGTCGCGTGCGGGCTAGGCCTTGCCCTGGCGGCGGCCGGGCTCGGCGGTGCGCGGGCGCTCGCCCCGTGGCCGCGGCTCGTCCGCGTGCTGCCAACCCGGCCGAGATCAGTCGTGGTCGCCGTCGCCGGCGCCCTGGCTACGCTGACCGCGGCGGGCGCGGTGATCGCCGCGATCTGCCTCGCCGGGCACTTGCCTGAGGCTGCCGCGCTGGAACGGGACCTCGCGCCGGGCGCAGTGGGCACGGTGCTGCTGTGCCTGCTGGAACTCGCCTACCTGCCGAACGCCGTGATCTGGGCGACGGCCTTCATGCTCGGGCCGGGCTTCGCCGTCGGATCCGGGACCGTGGTAGCGCCGACCGGCACGGCGCTTGCGCAGTTGCCGGCGTTCCCGATGCTGGCCGCGCTGCCGCCGGGACTGCACACGGCCACGCCAACCTGGGTCACGGCGGCCGTGCTGGCGATGCCGTACCTGGCGGGCGCGCTCGGCGGTGTGCTGCTGGTCCGAGCCGCGCCGCGGCTCGCGCTGGATGCCGCGCCGCTGCTCGGCCTGGCCTCCGGCCTGGCTTCGGGGGCGCTCATCGGCCTGCTTGCAGCGGTCTCCGGTGGCCCGCTTGGCGATGGACGGCTCGCCGCCATAGGACCGTCGGCCTGGCAGGCCGGCATCGTATCGGCCCTGGAGATCGGCGTCAGTGCGGCGGTAGCCGCCGGCCTGGCGAATTACGTTGGGCTACGCAAGTCAGGTGCGCTGCGGTCGGCCGGGTACCCTGATGATGCCCTGGGCAGTCAGCCCATTCGGGTCGGCGGCCGCCAAGACACTGGGCCACCACCGCGGTCAGGCAGACTGGGCGGTTAGGCAGACCAGCCAGCAGACCAGTCAGGCAGGCAGGCAAAGGAGCTCACGGTCAGTCAGCCACGATCACGACTGCTCGTGCTCGTCTCGGGCACGGGCACTATCCTGCAGGCGCTGATCGACGCTTGCGCCGACGCGGGCTTCGGCGCTGAAGTCGTCGCTGTGGGGGCAGACCGGGCGGGCACTGGCGGGGTGGCCAGGGCCGCTGCCGCGGGGATTCCGGCGTTCGTGCGGCGGGTGCAAGATTCCCCGGACCGGTTCGCCTGGGACAAGGCGCTGACTGCCGACTGCGCAGCGTTCAATCCCGACCTGATCATCGCGGCCGGCTTCCTGAAGCTGGTTGGCACCGAGTTCCTCGGCAAGTTCGGCGGCCGCGTCATCAACACGCACCCGGCCCTGCTGCCGTCGTTTCCCGGCATCCACAGTGTCGCGGAAGCGCTGGCGCACGGGGTCAAGGTGACCGGCTGCAGTGTCATCCTGGTCGATTCCGGCATCGACAGCGGACCTATCGTGGCCCAGGCGGCCGTTCCGGTACTCGATGACGACGACGAGGAGTCGCTGCACGAACGGATCAAGGTGGCCGAGCGTTCGCTCGTGGTAACGACTGTGGGCCGGATGGTCCGCGAGGGCTGGTCAGTACGCGGCCGGAAAGTGAGGATAGGCAGTTGACCAGGGTGCCGATAAAGCGGGCGCTGATTAGCGTCTACGACAAGGACGGGCTTGCCGCGCTCGCGCAGGCGCTGCACGCGGCCGGCGTGCAGATCGTCTCGACGGGCACGACGGCCGCCGCCATCGCCGCCGCCGGACTGCCGGTCACGCCGGTCGAGGAGGTGACCGGCTTCCCGGAGTGCCTGGACGGCAGGGTGAAAACGCTGCATCCGGCAGTGCACGCAGGGCTGCTTGCCGACATGGCCAACGACACCCACCGCGAGCGACTGACCGAGCTCGGCATCGCCCCGTTCGAGTTGCTGGTGTCGAACCTGTATCCGTTCGAGCAGACGGTAGCGAGCGGCGGCAGCCCGGCGCAGTGCGTCGAGCAGATCGACATCGGCGGCCCGGCAATGGTCCGTGCCGCTGCCAAGAACCATGCCACCGTCGCGGTGATAACCAGTCCTGCCAGCTATCCGGACGTGATCGCCGCGCTCGCTGCTGACGGCTTCACGCTCGATCAGCGCCGACGGCTTGCGGCGCAGGCCTTCGCGCACACCGCCGCTTACGACGCGGCCGTGTCGTCGTGGTTCGCGGCTGCTTACGCACCCGACCCGGTGGCTGCGCAGACCGGCTGGCCGGATGTGGCCGGCGCGACGTGGATCCGCAAGGACGTCCTGCGCTACGGCGAGAACCCGCATCAGCGTGCGGCGCTGTACCTGCGGTCGGCCAGCGGCGCGGCGGGCGGCGAGTCCGGGATCGCCAATGCCGAGGTGCTGCACGGCAAGGCCATGTCGTACAACAACTACGTGGACGCCGATGCGGCCCTGCGCGCGGCGTTCGGCTTCACCGAGCCCTGCGTAGCGATCATGAAGCACGCCAACCCGTGCGGCATCGCGCTCGGCGCGGACCTGGCGGAGGCCCATCGCAAGGCTCATGCCTGCGATCCGGTGTCGGCGTTCGGCGGGGTGATCGCGGCGAACGGCACCGTCACGCAGGAGATGGCCGCCCAGATCGCGGAGGTCTTCACCGAGGTCGTCATTGCCCCGGACTTCGAGCCGGCCGCGCTGGAGATCCTCGCCGCGAAGAAGAGCCAGCGGCTGCTGCGCTGCGCCGTGCCTGTCGCCCGGCCGCCCGGCGCACCTGGCCTCGGCAGCGGGCAGGCCGGTAGCGGCACCGCGGGGCTGGACTGGCGTCAGGTCAGCGGCGGCATGCTGATGCAAACCCGGGATGACGGCACGCAGCCCGGTGACAGCGCCACGAACTGGAAGCTCGCCGCGGGCGACCCGGTCGGCGCCGCCGTCCTTGCGGACCTGGAGTTCGCCTGGCGGGCCTGTCGCGCGGTGAAGTCCAACGCGATCCTGCTCGCCGCCGGACTGGCCAGCGTCGGCATCGGCATGGGCCAGGTGAACCGGGTCGACTCGGCCCGGCTCGCGGTGGCCAGGGCGGGGGACCGCGCGGCCGGATCGGTCGCCGCCAGCGACGCGTTCTTCCCGTTTGCCGATGGGCTGCAGATCCTGACCGAGGCCGGGGTGCGAGCGATCGCCGAGCCGGGCGGATCGGTCCGGGATGACGAGGTCATCGCGGCGGCAGAGGCCGCCGGGGTGGCGCTGTACTTCACTGGCGTCCGGCACTTCTATCACTGACGCCCGGCTGACCGGCCTGGTTTCAGCGCGGCCAGGCCTGTCGGGCAGAATGATCGCGCGATGACTGCGACCATTCTGGACGGCAAGGTAACTGCCGGGGCGATCCGCGAAGAGCTCGCCGGGCGGGTGGCAAAGCTGGCCGAAGCGGGCCGTACGCCCGGCCTCGCCACGGTGCTCGTCGGTGATGACCCCGGCAGCCACTCCTACGTGGCTGGCAAGCATCGCGACTGCGCGCAGGTCGGGATCGTCAGCATCCGGCGGGACCTGCCAGCCAGCGCCAGCCAGCAGCAGGTCGAGGACGTCATTGCCGAGCTCAACGCCAATCCCGAGTGCACCGGCTATATCGTGCAGCTGCCGCTGCCGGCCGGCCTGGACGCGCAGCGCGTGCTCGGCATGATCGACCCGGCCAAGGACGCTGACGGCCTGACGCCAGTGAACCTGGGCAGGCTCGTACTCGGCGAGCCAGGCGCGCTGCCATGCACTCCGAAGGGCATCGTCGAACTGCTCCGGCGCTATGACGTGCCGGTCGCTGGCGCTGATGTGACGGTAATCGGCCGTGGCATCACTGTCGGGCGTGCCCTCGGGCTGCTGCTGACCCGGCGGAGCGAGAATGCCACCGTGACGCAATGCCACACCGGCACAAGGGACCTGGCCGGGCACACCCGCGCCGTTGACATCATCGTGGTGGCCGCCGGGCGGCCCGGTCTGCTTACCGCTGACATGGTCAAGCCGGGCGCGGCGGTGCTGGATGTCGGCATCACCCGGACCGCGGCGGGCCTGGTGGGTGACGTGGACCCCGGCGTCGCCGAGGTGGCGGGCTACCTCGCGCCGATGCCGGGCGGCGTCGGCCCGATGACGCGGGCCATGCTGCTGGCCAACGTGGTTGAGGCTGCGGAGTCGCGGGCAGCGGGTGGCCGGCTCGGATAATTACTTAACTCGCCAGTAACATAGCCTCAGGGCAAGACGTAGACGGAAGGTCGGCAGCCGGTCATGAATATCGTGGTCTTGGTAAAGCAGGTGCCGGACACCTGGTCGGAGCGCAGGCTGCGGGCCGATGACAGCACGCTCGACCGGGATGCGGCCGACGCCGTGATCAACGAACTCGACGACTACGCGATCGAGGAAGGGCTGCGGCTGCAAGAAGCGCACGGCGGCGAGGTGACGATCGTCTCGATGGGCCCGCAGAAGGCAGCCGACGCGATCCGCAAGGCGCTGTCGATGGGGGCGGACAAGGCGGTTCATGTCACCGACGAGGCGCTGCGCGGCTCAGATGGCCTGGTGACCTCGGCCGTGCTGGCGAGCGTGCTTGGCCGCACCGGCTTTGACCTGGTCATACTCGGCTCGGAGTCCACTGACGCACGGATGGGCACGCTAGCGGCGATGCTGGCCGAGCGACTCGGCGTGCCGCAGATGTCTTTCGCCAGCAAAGTCGAGACCGACGGATCGAAGATCACCATCCACCGCCAGGCCGACTATGGCTACGACACCGTCGAAGGCGCGCTGCCCGCTGTCGTCAGCGTGGTAGAGAAGATCAACGAGCCGCGGTACCCGTCCTTCAAAGGCATCATGGCGGCAAAGAAGAAGCCGGTCGAGACGCTGAGCCTGGCGGACCTGGGGATGGACGCCAGCCAGGCTGGCCTGGCCGCGAGTGCCACGCAGGTCGTCAGCTTCGCCAACCGGCCGCCGCGGGCCGCCGGGACGATCGTCACCGACGAGGGAGACGGTGGCGCGAAAGCCGCCGAGTTCCTGGCATCGCGCAAGTTCATCTGACCACTGCCGGCTGACGCGGAAGGCTGTCATATATGGCTGAGATCCTGGTACTCGCCGAGCACGATGGCGAGACCGTCAAGAAGGTCACGACCGAGTTGCTCACGCTAGCCCGCGTGCACGGCGAGCCATCGGTGGTGTGGACGGGCGACGGGGCCGAGGGCGGCCGCGACAGGCTGGCCGAGTTCGGCGCGGCCAAGGTGTACGTAGCGGACAGCCCTGACTACGCCGACTACGTGGTCGCGCCCAAGGCCGAGTTGCTCGCGCACCTGGTCACCGTCAAGGCGCCCGCGGCTGTGCTCATCGCCGCGACGTCGGAAGGCCGCGAGATAGCCGGCCGGCTGGCGGTGAAGACCGGCTCCGGCGTGCTGACCGACGTCATCGGCCTGGCGGCGGACGACGCTGGCGGGCTGGTCGGCGAGCAGTCGATCTTCGGCGGCGCGATCACGGTGCAGTCCAGGGTGCGTACCGGCACCCCGATCATCGCGGTCCGGCCCAATGCGGTGACGCCCGTGCCCGCGGCAGGCCCGGCCGAGATCGAACCCGTGCAGGTGGAAATACCGGCGAGCGCTAAGACCGCCCGGCTGACCGGCAAGGTCGTTGCCGAACGGGGCGAGCGACCGGAGCTGACCGAGGCCTCGATCGTGGTTTCCGGTGGCCGCGGGCTCGGCTCCGGCGAGCACTTCGCGCTGATCGAGCAGCTGGCCGACTCCCTGGGAGCTGCAGTAGGCGCTTCCCGGGCTGCGACCGACGCGGGCTGGTACCCGCACCAGTTCCAGGTCGGCCAGACCGGAAAGACCGTCTCGCCGCAGCTCTACATGGCGATTGGCATCTCCGGTGCCATCCAGCACCGGGCCGGGATGCAGACATCCAAGACGATCATGGTTGTCAACAAGGACCCGGAAGCGCCGATCTTCGAGCTGGCCGACTTCGGCGTGGTGGGCGACCTGTTCAAGGTCGTCCCGCAGCTCATCGAGGAGATCGGCAAGCGAGCCGAGGGCTGAGCGCGAGCACTTGACGGCTGCCTGGCCGGCCGGCGTCCGCGCGGAGCCGGTCATCTTGTCCGGAACGCCGTTAGGCTGAACGCATAATGTCGAACACTGATGCCGTCGGGCAGGCGCCCACGGCGGAGGCCAGGACGTCCTCCGCCGTTTCGGCGTACCTCGACCATGCGGCGACGACCCCGATGCTGCCTGCTGTCCTGGCCGCGATGACTGAGGAGCTGGCCCAGCTCGGTAACCCTTCCTCGCTGCACAACGCCGGCCGCCGGGCCCGCCGCGTGGTGGAGGAGTCCAGGGAGCTGATCGCCGAAGCGTATGGAGCCAGGCCGAGCGAGGTCGTTTTTACCAGCGGCGGCACCGAAGCCGACAACCTCGCGGTCAAGGGACTGTACTGGGCCAGGCTGGCCGCCGACCCGCGGCGGCGTCGCGTGCTGGCTGCGCCAACCGAGCACCACGCGGTGCTGGACAGCGTGCGGTGGCTGGCCGAGCACCAGAGCGCGCACGCACACTGGCTGACGTCCGGGCCGGCCGGCACGGTCAGCCCGGCGGAGCTAGCTGCGGCTATCGAGCAGGACCCGGACAGTGTCGCGGTGATCAGCGTGATGTGGGCCAACAACGAGGTCGGCACCGTGCAGCCGATCGCCCAGCTGGCCGAGGTCGCGGCCGAGTATCAGATCCCGTTCCACAGCGACGCGGTGCAAGCCGCCGGCCAGCTGCCGGTGAGCCTGGCGGCCAGCCGTGCGACTGCGCTCACCATCAGCGCCCACAAGATCGGCGGCCCTATCGGGGTAGGCGCGCTGCTGCTGGCCCGGGGTGCCCAGCCGGTTCCGGTACTGCATGGCGGCGGGCAGGAGCGCGATGTCAGGTCGGGCACGCTGGACGTCCCCGCGATCCGCGCGTTCGCTGTCGCTGTGCAACTTGCCACGCAGCGCCGGGCCGATGAGGCAAAGCGGCTGGCGTCGCTACGGGACGACCTCATCGCGCAGGTGACGGCGGCGGTGCCGGACGCCATCCTGAACGGGGCTGCGCCCGGACCTGGCCGGCTCCCGGGCAACGCCCATTTTTCCTTTCCCGGTTGTGAGGGTGACGCGCTGCTGATGCTGCTTGATGCTCGCGGCATCGCCTGCTCGACCGGCTCGGCCTGCACCGCGGGCATAGCCCAGCCGAGCCACGTGCTGCTGGCTATGGGCGCGGACGACGCCCGCGCCCGCGGCTCCCTCCGGTTCTCGCTCGGTCACTCCTCCCTGCAGTCCGATGTCGACGCGCTCGGTGCCGTGATCGGCGAGGTCGTCGAGCGGGCCCGCCGGGCCGCTAGATAGCCCGCATATCCTGACGGAGATGACCAGTCTGCGCGTGCTCGCCGCCATGTCGGGCGGCGTCGACTCCGCGGTCGCGGCCGCACGGGCGGCCGAGGCCGGCCACGACGTCACCGGCGTGCACCTGGCGCTGTCCAGTAATCCGAGTTCCTACCGGACCGGCGCCAGGGGCTGCTGCACGCTCGAAGACGCCCGCGACGCTCGGCGGGCGGCCGATGTCATCGGGATCCCGTTCTATGTCTGGGACATGGCTGAGCGGTTCCACGCCGCGGTCGTCGAGGACTTCGTCGATGAATACGCTCGCGGGAACACGCCGAACCCGTGCCTGCGCTGCAATGAGAAGATCAAGTTCGCCGCCGTGCTGGACCGTGCGGTCGCGCTCGGCTTCGACGCGATCTGCACCGGCCACCATGCCCGGCTGGAGCCGGCGCCCGGCGGCGACGGCACGGTCCGGCTCGCCCGCAGCGTGGACCAGGCCAAGGATCAGTCCTACGTACTCGCCGTGCTGACCAGTGCCCAGCTTGGCCGGGCCATGTTCCCGCTGGGCGACACCACCAAGGACCTCATCCGCCGGGAAGCGGCCGACCGCGGCCTGGCGGTCGCCGACAAGCCGGACAGTCACGACGTCTGCTTCATCGCCGACGGGGACACCAGGAGCTTCCTGCGACGGCACCTCGGCAGCGCGCCGGGTGACATTGTCGAACCGGACGGCACGGTGGTCGGCCGCCACGACGGCAGCTACGGGTTCACCATCGGGCAGCGCAAGGGCCTGCACCTGGGCCGCCCGGCCGCTGACGGCAGGCCGCGGTTCGTGCTGAATATCGAGCCGGCGTCACGGACCGTCACCGTCGGCCCGGCGCAGGCCCTCGACGTACTGGAGATCCAGGCAAGCAGGCCGGTGTGGTCGGGCTGCCCGCAGCCCGCTGGCCCGGTCGACTGCCTGGTCCAGGTGCGCGCCCACGGGGAAGCGCACCCGGCAGTCTGCGAGCCAGCCGGCGACGGCGTCAGGATCTGCCTGCGCGAGCCGGTCCGTGGCGTCGCGCCCGGCCAGGCGGCGGTCTTCTACGACGGCGATGCAGTCCTCGGCAGCGCCACGATCAGCCGCACCGTGAATGGCTGACCTCGCCGGGCGGCGCGGCGCGGCGGCCGCTTCGGCCGATGCGAACCGCGGGATCGCGACTGCTGCTGCGATGTCGGCAGGCACCACTAGGCTCTGAGCGTGAGCGACAGTCCGCAGTTTCCGTGGTCAGCCGGGAGCGCGACCGGGATCGGTTCGATGCCGGGCACCGATCCCCTGGAGGCCTGCCGGGTTGTCTTCGGCGAGTTGCCGGACCTGCCTTGCCTGCCCGAGTTGCCTGATCGCGGGCCAGGTGCCGACATCGTCGGCCGGACCGCCGCGCTGCTGGTCGACCTGCCGGTGCAGACCACACCGCGCGGATGGAAGCTGAGCGGCCGGCCGGGCCGGGATGCCAGCAGAGCGGCCGGATACCTGTCCAGGGATCTCGACACGCTGGAGGAGGTAGCGAGCGGCTACATCGGCCCGCTCAAGATCGCCGTGTGCGGGCCATGGACGCTCGCCGCGACTGTCGAACTCAGCAATTCGGTCAATCCCGCGCTTGCCGATCCCGGTGCCGTGGCCGACCTGACCGCGTCGCTGGTCGAGGGGCTGGCCGGACACGCGGCCGACGTGCGCAGGCGGGTGCCGGGCGCGAGCCTCATCGTGCAACTCGACGAGCCCGCCTTGCCAACCGTGCTGGCCGGTCGGGTTCCCACTGCCAGCGGCTTGAACGTGGTTCCGGCCGTTGACCGCGCGGTCGTCAGCCAGCGCCTGGCAACCGTTCTGTCAGCACCGTCGGCATTCGCCCTGGTGCACTGCTGCGGCCGGCCAGCCCCGTTCCCGGAGATAAGGCAGGCCGGCGCCGCGGCGGTCAGCTTCGATCTCGGTCACCTACCGAACTCGGCCATCGATCAGGTCGCGGAGCTGGCCGAGGACGGCATCGGCCTGTTCGTCGGCGCACTGCCGGCGAGCAGCGCCGGACGGCTGGCCAGCGGACCGCCGCTGGCTCCGCGGCAGACCGCGGAATCGGTGGTCACGCTGTGGCGGCGCACCGGGCTGGCGGCCGGCCTGCTGACTCGGCAGGTGGTGATCACGCCGGCCTGCGGGCTGGCCGGATTCTCCCCGGCGGCGGCGCGAGCGGCGCTTGCGCACTGCCGGGATGCGGCGCGGATCGCGCCCGAGATGATCGAGCCGAGCTGATCAGGGAGTGGCCCGATGACCGAGCAGGATCCGCGGCAGCGGCATGCCGAGCTGGCCGCCGAGCTGCAGGAGCATCAGTACCGGTACTACGTGCTCGACTCGCCGCTGATCTCGGACTACGAGTACGACACGATGATGCGCGAGCTCGAGAGCATCGAGGAACAGATCCCCGAGCTGCGGACGCCGGACTCGCCCAGCCAGCGGGTCGGCGGGATGTTCTCCACCGAGTTCACCCCCGTGCACCATTTGCGGCCGCTGCAGAGCCTGGACAACGTCTTCTCGGCCGAGGACCTGGATGGCTGGGTGGCCAGAGTCACCCGGCTCGGCGGCGGCGGCCCCTACGTGTGCGAGCTGAAGATCGACGGTCTCGCGGTCGCGCTCGTCTACCGTCGTGGCCGCCTGGAGCGTGCCGCGACCAGGGGTGACGGGGTCACCGGTGAGGACGTGACGCCGAACGTCAAGACCATCGCTGCGGTGCCCAGCAAGCTGTCCGGTTCGGGCTGGCCGGAGGTTCTGGAGGTCCGCGGCGAGGTCTTCCTGCCGGTCAGGGCATTCGAGGAGCTGAACGAGAAGCTGACCGAAGCGGGCAAGCCGCCGTTCGCCAACCCGCGCAACTCGGCGGCCGGATCATTGCGGCAGAAGGACCCGCGCATCACCGCGTCGCGTGCGCTGGACATGATCATGCACGGCGTTGGCCTGTCGGAGGGCCTGGACGACCAGCCGCAGAGCCAGTCCGGCTGGTACGAGCGGCTGAAATCGTGGGGACTGCCGGTCAGCGACCTGTATCAGGTGGTGCCCGACGTCGATGGCATCCGGAACTACATCGCGCACTACGCCGACCACCGGCACGACCCGCCGTACGAGATCGACGGCGTGGTGGTGAAGCTCGACGCGCTCGAGACTCAGCGCCGGCTCGGCTCGACCAGCCGGGCACCGCGCTGGGCAATTGCCTACAAATACCCGCCCGAAGAGGTCAACACCCGGCTGCTGGACATCCGGGTGAACGTGGGCAGGACCGGGCGGGTGACCCCGTTCGCGGTGATGAAGCCGGTCAAGGTCAGCGGATCCACGGTAGAGAACGCGACCCTGCACAACGCCGACGAGATTGCCCGTAAGGGCGTGCTGATCGGCGATGTCGTGGTGCTGCGCAAGGCCGGCGACGTCATCCCGGAGGTCGTCGGACCGGTGGCCGACCTGCGGACCGGTGACGAGCGGGCCTTCGAGTTCCCGGTCAACTGCCCAGCCTGCGGCACCCGCCTGGTCAGGGAGGACGGGGAAGTCGACTGGCGCTGCCCGAATGCCAGATCCTGCCCGGCGCAGTTGCGCGAGCGGCTGTTCCACCTAGCCGGGCGGGGTGCGCTGGATATCGAGGTGCTCGGTTACGAGGCCGCCACCGCGCTGCTGGACTCCGGGCTGCTGACTGACGAGGGAGACCTGTTCGGGCTGACGGCTGACAAGCTGGCCACGGTGCCGTTCTTCGTCACCAAAGGCGGCACCCTCAGCGCGAACGCTGTCAGGCTGCTCGCGAACCTGGAAGACGCGCGGCGCCGGCCGCTCTGGCGCATCCTGGTGGCGCTGTCCATCCGCCACGTCGGACCGACGGCTGCCAGGGCGCTGGCGGCTGCGTTCGGATCCGTGGACGCGATTGCAGCGGCGCCGGAGACGGAACTGGTGACCGTCGATGATGTCGGGCCGATCATCGCACGGTCGATCCGGGAGTGGTTCGAAGTCGACTGGCATGCGGCCATCGTGAAGAAATGGCGAGCCGCCGGGGTTGAGATGGCGACGCCCGGATTCGTCCGGCCCGCGCGTGGCGAGGCGGCCGCGGAGCCCGGCGCTGCGGGCCTACTCGCCGGGATAACCGTAGTGCTGACCGGCACGCTCGAGGGGCGCACTCGCGAGGAAGCCGCGGCGGCGATCGAGGCGCTGGGCGGCAAGGTCTCCGGGTCGGTGTCGAAGAAGACCGGGTTCGTCATTGCCGGGCAGAACCCTGGCTCGAAGCTCGCCAAGGCGGACACGCTGGGCGTGCCGGTGCTGGACGAGGCGGGGCTCGAGGTGCTGCTCTCGGCCGGGCCTGAGGCGGCCAGGGCAATAGCTCCAGGGTGACCCTGGCTGCCTGGCTGAGCTCGGGCTGAGCCATCGTGCCAGCGTCGGCGAGATCTCCCGCCGTGCGCTGGCCTGCGGCTTCGATCGGATCAGTAAAAGATCGGAGGGTGTAACGGATAGTGTGCGATTGGCTTCGAGAAGTGCGTATTCTGCCGTAGGATTCACGGAAAGCGCCGACTGCTGCACACTGCGCGACGACTGGCCCAGCGAGGAGCCATGAAGGACCCGACTGACACCAGGGACATCGGTCCGCGCGTCGGCTCTCCGTTGTGGATCCACCTCACGGCAGTCGTCGCGGCGGGCGCAGCCGTCTTCGGTATCGCCCTGTGGCGGCTGTCGGGCATCGGTGCCCTGCTGCGGTATCCGCTGTTCTGGATAGTCGTCGCCATGGTCGTGCTCGGCGACCTGTGGCCGATCGTTACGCCCGGCCGCTCCAACACCGATGCGCCGGTCGCGTCCGTCGCGTTCTGCTTTGGCGCGCTGGTCGTCTGGGGACTGCCGGTGGCTCTCCTGCTGTCCGGCACCTCGACGGTCGTAACGCAGCTCGCTCGGCGCAAGGCGCCGCACCGCGCGGCCTTCAACGCGGCAGCTGTCACGCTGGGGATGGCCGCCGGCGGCGGCACGCTGTATGCGCTCTGCGGCCGCCTGGCGTCACCGGTGCACTGGTGGGTACCGCAAGGCGGCGACATCTGGCGGATCCTGGTCGCTGGCGCGGCAGGCTTCGCCGTGCACTACGTCCTGGTCACGGTGGCGATAGCGCTGCATTCGCGCGAGCCCGTACTGCGAATGCTGAGCAGGATGCTGCCCTACGTGGCCATGGCCAACGCGGTCCTGTACGCGACCGCGCCGCTGGTGGCGGTCGCCATCGGGACAAAATCGGCGCTGCTGGTGCTGTTGTTCATCTTCCCGCTCGGCGCCATCTATGCTAACGCCGCTATCTCCTTGCAGCGCGAGCACCAGGCGAACCATGACGAGCTGACCGGCCTGCCCAACCGCAAGCTGCTGATGCTGCGGCTGGACAGCACGCTGGCGCAGGCGACCAGCTCGGGACGGAAAGCCGGCTTCCTGCTTCTCGACCTCGATCGCGGTCTCAAGGAAGTCAACGACACGCTCGGGCACGCGGTCGGTGACCGGCTGCTGCGCCTGGTCGCGCACCGCCTCACGCACAGCATCCGGCCCGGTGACCTGGTCGCCCGGCTCGGCGGGGACGAATTCGCGGTTCTGCTGCCGTCCGTCAAGGAGGCCACAGCAGCACGCGAGGTCGCTGCGCGGCTGCGCGCGGCAGTGGCAGAACCCATCCGCCTGGAAGGCATGTCCTTCGTCATCGAAGTGAGCATCGGAATCGCGATGTTCCCGGATGACGCAAGCAGCGGCGAATTGCTGATGCAGCGCGCCGACGTGGCCATGTACCTGGCCAAACAGCGGCGCAGCGGGGTCGAGCGGTACGTTCCTGACCTGGACCGCAACTCGCCCGCGCGGCTGGCCCTGTTCGGCGAGCTACGGCGCGGCCTGGACCGTGCTGAGCTGGAGCTCCACTACCAGCCGAAGGTCTACCTGGCCGACGGGCGACCGGTCGGCGTCGAGGCACTGGTGCGCTGGCGGCATCCGGTGCGCGGCATGCTCGCGCCGGATGACTTCATTCCCATTGTCCAGCAGTCCTACCTGATGCGCGAAGTGACCGCGTACGTAATCGAGACCGCACTCGCCCAGGCCGCGTTGTGGCACCAGTCCGGGCTGGACGTGCAGATCTCGGTCAACGTTTCCGGCCGCGACTTGCTCGACACCGGGCTTGCTGACCTTGTCGCGCAAGGCCTTGCCCGGCACCGACTGCCACCGGAGGCCATGCTGATCGAGATCGACGAACGCGTGCTGACCAGCGAGCCTGCCCACTCGGCCGCTACGGCCGAGGCACTGGCGGCGCTCGGCGTCGGCCTCAGCCTGGATGACTTCGGTACCGGCTACTCCAACCTGGTCCGGCTGAAACGGCTCCCGGTCAGCGAGGTCAAGGTCGACTCCTCGTTCGTCAGCCGGCTGCTCGATTCGCCGGATGACGAGGTGGTGGTCAAGTCGATCCTCGACCTGGCCGCGGCTCTCGGAATCCGCTCGGTCGCCGAGGGCGTGGAGTCCGCTGACGTCGCGACCGCGCTGCTGCGAATGGGCTGCGTCGCCGGGCAGGGTTTCTACTTCGGCAAGCCGATGAACGCCATGTCGGCGACCGCCTGGCTGACCGAGCATTGTGCGGCCGACATTGTGCGGATGACTTAGCGCTGAGAACGTGCGGTATCGATCATCGGACATAACATCTTATAAGGTGCGTCCAGGTGGCGTTATCGGATGCAGAGTCGGTTGCCAGGGGCCGAACTGGGCTGCCGGGCCGCTCCCGGTCACTTCCCGGTCGCTTCCCGGCGGTCCGGTGCGGGCTAATCGTTTCGATCCTGCCGGGGCTGGCCCAATAGGATGGCGGTCATGTCCATCACCAGGGACGAGGTGGCGCACCTGGCCAGGCTGTCCAGGCTGGCCCTGACTGACGCCGAACTCGACCATTTCGCCGGTCAGCTTGACCAGATCATCGGCGCGGTGGCGCGCGTGCAGGAGGTCGCGGCGGAGGGTATTCCGCCGATGACGCATGCGGTACCCGTCGTCAACGTGCTGCGCGACGATGTCGTCGCCGGGTGCCTGACACCGGAGCAGGCGCTGTCCGGCGCGCCGGCTACCGAGCAGGGCAGGTTCCGGGTACCGAGAATCCTGGCGGAGGACTGAGGTGGCGGCTGGTGGCGCAGGCATGGCACGCGAGCTAACCCGGCTCACCGCCGCCGAGATCGCCGCCGCGGTAGCCGCCGGGGACGTGTCAGCGGTTGAGGTCGCTCAGGCTCACCTGGACCGGATCGTGGCCGTCGACCCCGACGTCCGCGCATTCCTGCACGTGGCCGGTATTGGTGCGCTGGCCGCGGCGGAGGACGTCGATCGCAAGCGCGCCGCAGGCGAGCCACTCGGACCGCTGGCGGGAGTTCCGCTTGCCCTCAAAGATGTCATGACTACGACCGACATGCCCACCACCTGCGGTTCGAAGATCCTCGATGGCTGGCGGCCGCCTTACGACGCCACTGTCACCAGGCGCTTGCGGGACGCTGGCGTTGTCATACTCGGCAAGACCAACATGGACGAGTTCGCCATGGGGTCCTCGACGGAGAACTCCGCATACGGGCCGTCGCATAACCCGTGGGACCTCACCCGGATCCCCGGCGGGTCGTCGGGCGGTTCCTCGGCTGCAGTCGCCGCCTACGAGGCACCGCTGGCGATCGGCACCGACACCGGCGGGTCCATCCGCCAGCCAGCCGCGGTCTGCGGGATCGTGGGCATGAAACCGACCTACGGCGGGTCCTCGCGCTACGGGCTGGTGGCGTTCGCGTCCTCGCTGGACACGCCGGGGCCGCTGGCCCGAACGGTGCTCGACGCGGCGCTGCTGCACGAGGTCATGTCCGGCCACGACCCGCGCGATTCGACGTCAGTCGACGCGCCCGTCCCGCCGGTGGTGGCGGCTGCTCGGCACGCAGACGTGTCCGGGCTGCGGGTGGGCGTCGTCACCGAATTCAGCGGTGGCGGCTACCAGAGCGGGGTCCGGGCCAGGTTTACCGAGGCGGTCGAGCTGCTCGAGTCGCTCGGCGCCAAGGTCGTCGAGGTGTCCTGCCCGCACTTCAGCTACGCGCTGCCGGCGTACTACCTGATCGCGCCGAGCGAGTGCTCCTCCAACCTGGCTCGCTTCGACGCGATGCGCTTCGGGCTGCGCGCAGGTGACGACGGCACCCGCAGCGCCGACGAGGTGATGTCGCTGACCAGGGAAGCCGGGTTCGGGGCTGAGGTGAAGCGCCGGATCATGCTCGGCACTTATGCCCTGTCCAGCGGCTACTACGACGCTTACTACGGCAAGGCCCAGCAGGTGCGCACGCTGATCACCCGCGATTTCGACGCCGCGTTCGAGCAGGTGGATGTGCTGGTCTCACCGACCACGCCGACGACCGCGTTCCCGATCGGCGAACGCGCCGACGATCCGATGGCGATGTACCTGGCCGACCTGTTCACGATCCCCTCGGATCTTGCCGGGAACGCGGCTATATCGGTGCCCTGCGGGCTTGCGCCCGAGGACGGGCTGCCCGTCGGGCTGCAGATCATGGCGCCGGCGCTGGCCGACGATCGCAGCTACCGCGTCGCCGCCGCGGTGGAGGCGGCCCTGCAGGAGCGCTGGGGCGGGCCGTTGCTGGCCCAGGCCGGAGAACTCGGCGAGCAGGCGGGAGGCGGCCGATGACCGATCTAGCGCAGCTAGTGCCCTACGACGAAGCGCTGTCCAGGTATGAGCCGGTGATCGGCCTTGAGACGCACGTCGAGCTCGGCACAGCGACGAAGATGTTCTGCGGCTGCCCGACCACCTTCGGCCTGGAGCCGAACTCCGCCGTCTGCCCGGTCTGCCTCGGCCTGCCTGGCTCGCTTCCGGTGGCGAACCGGGCGGCGATCGAATTCACCATCCGGATTGGGCTGGCGCTGAACTGCTCGATCGCGAGCTGGTGCCGGTTCGCGCGGAAGAACTACTTCTACCCGGACATGCCGAAGGATTTCCAGATCTCGCAGTATGACGAGCCGCTGTGCACCGACGGCTGGCTCGACGTCGATGTCGACGGCCGCGCCTTCCGGGTCGGAATCGAGCGAGTGCACCTGGAAGAGGACACCGGCAAGTCGCTGCACATGGGCGGCGCGACCGGGCGGATCCATGGCGCCGACTACTCGCTTGTCGATTACAACCGGGCCGGCATCCCGCTGGTCGAAGTGGTCACCAAGCCGGTAGCCGGGACCGGAGTGCTGGCGCCGGAAGCTGCCCGCGCGTACGTGACCGAGTTGCGCGACCTGCTGCGCTGCCTTGGCGTCTCCGATGTCCGGATGGAAGAAGGCTCGCTGCGCTGTGACGTGAACACCTCGCTCGCGCCGCACGGCGCAGCGGATTGGGGCACGAGGACCGAGACCAAGAACGTGAACTCGCTGCGCTCGGTGGAACGTGCGGTCCGCTTCGAGATAGCGCGGCAGGCAGCAGTACTGGATGCCGGGCAGAAAGTCGTACAGGAAACCCGGCATTTCCACGAGGACAGCGGCTCCACGACAGCGGGACGGAGCAAGGAAGAGGCGCAGGACTACCGCTACTTCCCCGAGCCAGACCTGGTGCCGGTAGCCCCGGCCAGGGACTGGGTCGAGCAGATCCGGGCGAGCCTCCCCGAGCTTCCGGCGGCACGCCGCGCCAGGCTGCAGGCCGACTGGGGGCTATCGGGCGCCGAGATGACGCACTTGTCCAACGCCGGCGCGGTGGACCTGGTCAGCGCGACGGTCGAGGCCGGCGCCTCGCCTGCCGAGGCCCGCAAGTGGTGGCTTGGCGAGCTTGCCCGCCGCGCTAACGAGTCGGGTACTGAGCTGTCGCAGCTGGCCATCACCCCGGCGCACGTCGCGCGGGTGAGCGCCATGGTCCGGGCGGGCACGCTGAACGACCAGCTAGCCAGGCAGGTGCTGGAGGGCGTGCTGGCCGGGGAGGGCGATCCTGACACGGTCGTCGAGGCGCGCAGCCTGGCCATCGTCAGCGACGAGGGCGCGCTCGCCGAAGCCGTTGACGCGGCGATTGCCGCCAATCCCGACGTGGCTGCCAAGGTCCGGGACGGCAAGACCGCGGCTGCCGGTGCGCTGGTCGGCGCGGTGATGAAAGCAACTCGCGGCCGGGCTGATGCTGAACGCGCCCGCGAGCTGATCCTTGAGCGGCTGAGTTAGCTAGCGACCAAGAATCGGGTACTAGCGACCAACAATCGCTGGGCCCGCAGATGGCCGCAGGCTACGCGGCGACCGGTCGCGGCGACCGGTCGCGGCGGGCGCTCAGGCCGGAGCCCGATCGTGACCCTCGCCGCCGCCAAGCAGGCTCAGAATGGCCTGGACCCCGGCCTCGACACGCTCGGTCCTGTCTTCGATGCGCTGGGTCCTGTCTTCGATGCGCGCCAGCCGCTGAGTGTGGTCCGCCAGCACGCTGGAGTGCTCGGCGAGTACTTCGGAGTGCTCGGCGAGTACCTTGGAGTGCTCGGCGAGCAGCCCAGAGTGCTCCCTGAGCATCCTGGTGTGATCACTCTGCGTCTGGGAAAGCGCCAGCAGCAGCCGGTGCTGTGCGCCCAGCCGGGTGGACACTGTCGAGAGGTCGAGGTCCACCATTGCGCGCAGGCTTGCCTCGGCATCCTGTCTGGATTCCAGTGCGCTGACGCGGGCTCGCAGCTCCGCCAGTTCGGCTGGCACGTCGGTCATCACCACCTCCGGTAACGGGGAGTATAGACCGGCCGCTGATGCCTGATCTGGCTATCAGCGGCCCGGCTACGGCTGCGTAACGGCGCGGTTATGTGACACTCCAGACGCAGGCGCCGACTGCCCAGAGCCAGGCATCGGCTCGCCTGAGGAGCTTGCAGAGGCATGCCCGGTGCCGGCCTGGCATCGGGTGCCGTGGCGGGCCATGCACAGAACCAGATAGCATGAACTCGTGAAGTCCTGCACGCATCAGGAGATGATGCCCCGCTAGCCGGGGCCATCTGACGCTGCCAGGACGACGTCCGCACGAGGCCCTACAGGGGCCTCGATTCACGTGCGGGGTCGGTGCCCCTGCCTTACCTAGCAGGAGGCTCCGGTGACCGCCAAGCGGGTCTATCTCAGCACCACGATTCCGTACGTGAACTCCCGCCCGCATCTCGGGTATGCATTGGAGGCCGTCCAGGCCGACGTGCTCGCCCGCCATCACCGCCGGATAGGCGACGAGGTGCGCTTGCAGAGCGGGACAGACGACAACTCTCTCAAGAACGTCATCGCCGCTGACCGGCACGGGATCAGCACCAGGGAACTGGTCAACCGCAATGCCAGCGCGTTCGCCGCGCTAGCTGAGCAGCTATCGCTCAGCCTGGACGACTTCGTCCGTACCAGCAGCGATCCGCGGCACCGGCCAGGCGTGGAGCGGCTCTGGCAGGCCTGTGCGGCAAGCGGAGACCTGTACCGCAAGGCCTACGAGGGCCTCTACTGCGTCGGCTGCGAGCAGTTCTACACCGAGGCGGAGCTGGCCGATGGCCGCTGCCCGGACCATGGCACTGCGGCTGAGCTGGTCGCCGAAGAGAACTGGTTCTTCCGGCTGTCCAGGTATGCCGGCCGGCTCGCCGAACTGATCAGCACGGGCGAGTTGCGGATCGAGCCGGCCAGCCGGCGCAACGAGGTGCTCGGCTTCATCGCCAGCGGCCTCGAGGACTTCAGCGCGTCCCGCTCGGTGGCCCGTTCCCGCGGCTGGGGCATCGGCGTGCCGGGTGATCCCAGCCAGGTCATCTACGTCTGGTGGGACGCGCTCGGCAATTACATCACCTCGCTCAATGCCGGCGCCCCGCCGCCACGCGACGCCGACTACCAGCGCTGGTGGGTGAACGCGGACCGGCGGGTGCACCTGATCGGCAAGGGGGTGCTGCGGTTTCACGCCGTCTACTGGCCGGCCATCCTGCTGTCGGCTGGCCAGCCCTTGCCGACAGAGATCTTCGTACACGACTACCTCACCGTCGACGGCGCCAGGATCAGCAAGTCGGCGCCAACGGGAACCGCGGACAGCACCGACCCGGCCGCGCTGAGCGCCGGCTACGGTGCCGATGCGGTCCGCTGGTGGCTGCTGCGTGACGTGCCGCGAGTCGGCGACACCGACTTCAGCGTCGGCAAGCTGATCGCGCGCGCCAACGAAGACCTCGCTAATGGGCTCGGCAACCTGGTCAGCAGGGTCGTGTCAGTGGCGCATTCGTACCGGGACGGCGCGGTGCGCCCGGGTAGCCGGCCAGGCGGGGCCAGCCGGTGGCTGGCCGCTTCCGCGGATCGCCGCGGTAGCCGCGGGTCTGACTGGCCAGCCGCGGCGGCCGACCGCTCCGGCGATGCGCTACTACCAGACTGGCCGGCGGACGCGACCGTGCTGCGCGCGGCCATCGAGCGGACGCCTGGCGCGGTGGCGAATGCGCTGGCCAGGTTTGACTTCCGGGCAGCCGCCCGAGCGGTGTTCGAGATCGTTGAGGAGGCCAACCGTTACGTCGAGACGGCGCAACCGTGGCAGCTTGGCAAGGCAGAGCGAAGCGGGAACGCGGCCGCGGGCGAGCGGCTTGACCAGGTGCTCGGCGTCCTCGTCACGGCCTGTCAGGTGCTAGCCGCGGAGATCTGGCCGTTCCTGCCCGACTTGGCGGCCAGGATCGCGGTAGCATCCAGCGAATCCGGCGGACGGCTGCCCAAGCCGCAGCCGGTGTTCCCGCGAATCGAGTTCCCGGCCGGCCCGCAGTCGCAGCGGCAGTATCCTGCCCTGGCGGCGCTACCGTCGCTGGCGCCGGGCCGGCCGTCCGCACCAAGCGGCCTCCGGACCAGGCCGCGAGAAGGCGAGTGAGGTCGCACGTGCTGAGTCAGCCGGTCGTGATCTGGGTGCCGACTGAGCCGGTGGCCCGCGCCCTGACCGGGCTCGCCGGAGCGCGGGTCGAGGTGCGCGTCCCGGACGGCGGGGACCTGCCGACCTCGGTCGCCGAGGTGGAGTTCTACGTGCCGCCGTTCTTCCCCGTTCCGGCCGCGATGGCCGCCATGGCGCGGATGCCCAAGCTCAAGGTGGTGCAGACGCTCACGGCCGGCTTCGAAGCCGTGCGGCCGTACGTGCCGGCCGGCGCGGTCCTGTGCAATGCCCGCGGGGTGCACGACGCCAGCACTGCCGAGTGGGTGGTCGCTGCCACCCTGGCGGCGATCCGCCAGTTCCCGTACTTTGCCGCGGAGCAGGCGGCCCGCCGGTGGAGCTACCGGCCTACCGACTGCCTGGCCGGCAAGACGGTGCTGATCGTCGGTTACGGCTCGATCGGCAAGGCCGTGGAGCGCCGGCTGGCAGGCTTCGAGGTACGCATCCTGCGGGTCGCCAGGACCGCCAGGGCGCACGTCAGCCCGGTGTCCGAGCTTCCGGGCCTGCTGCCGGAGGCCGACGTCGTGATCTTGCTGGTGCCTGTCACCGGCGAGACGGTGGGTATGGTCGACGCCGCTTTCCTGGCCCGGATGAAGGACGGGGCGCTGCTGGTCAACGCAGCGCGGGGCGTTCTGGTCGTGACGGACGACCTTGTCGCCGAGGTCGCCGCCGGCCGCTTGCCGGTCGCCCTGGACGTCACCGATCCGGAACCGCTGCCGCCGGGGCACCGGCTGTGGACGCTGCCCAATGTGCTGATCACGCCGCACGTAGGTGCTTCCACCCCGGTCTCGGCCGGCACGGCTCAGCGGTTCGTCCTCGAGCAGGCCGAGCGGTACCTGAGCGGTCAGCCGCTACTGAACGTGATCACTGGAGATTACTGATTGCTCAGGTCGGAGCCTCGGTAGCAAATGGGCACCAAGTTGTCGCCGTGTGTAGGCCCTACCTCAATCGAAGCGTGACCTGGCGGCAATAGAGTTCTTGGACTTCACTGAATTCACAGACCATGAAACGCTTCCGGCAGGCCCGTCTTACCTGCTGGGACTAGTGGCACCGGCTGCACCGCCGCGTGCTGCCGTCGCTCAATGACGAGTCGCAGGCATGACCTCCCTGCGCGGCATGCGGCCGGCGGTGCCCGCTGATGTGGCTTAGCAAGTGCGGCCGCGCCACGGGACGCGGTCGGCAGGAGGTCAGGTGCACGCAGGCCCGGCGCAGGCGATGGCATCAGCCGCGGTCCGATGAGCGGATCCCCGCTTGTGTGGACGGCTGCCGGGCTGTTGCTTGCCATCGCGTCCGTCGCGCTGCTGATCCGCCGGTTCCGCCAGGGCAACCGGGGCGACCCGGCCAGCAGGTGGCTGGCCGTTGCTGCCGCCGCCTGGGGGGCGGCATTCGCAGCGCGAGGGGCCGGCGCCGGCGCGGTGACGGAGGCAGTTCAGCTCACGCTCACTGACCTCCTCGCCTTGCTGGGGCTCCCTGCTATCGGCGTCGCCTTCCTGCGGCTGGCCCAGGCTCGGCGCGGTGAGGCCAATGTCCGGCTGGACGGTCTCAGCCGGGGCTGGGGCTCGGGCCAGGTGACCGACGGCTGCCTGCTCGCGGTGTCGGTCTTCAGCGTCGGCTGGGTCGCTCTGCTGAGACATGCGTACGTAGCCAGCGGCGTCGGGCCAGGCGCCTTCGTCGTCGACCTCATCCACCCGGTCGCCGACCTCGCCGTGCTCGGCGGCTCACTCTGGCTGGCTGTCCAGGGTGGACGCCGTGCGGTCATTCCGTACCTTGCGCTGTGCGCCGCGACTGTCGGCGACATCCTTGCCGTCCAGGCGCGGGTCAGCGGCATGCAGCCCGGCGCGTGGGCGCAGGCTGCCTGGATCGCGTCGATCGCGCTGCTCGGCGCAAGCGGTCTGGCAGGCAGCGCTCTGGCGCGCGAGCCTGACGGCGAGCCGGCCAGCAGGCCCGACGGCGTTCCGGCCAGCAAGAGGGTCGGCGGGCTTGAGACCCGGGCCGCCGCTGCCAGGCCGCCGATGACTACCGTGGTCGGGCTGACGGCGGCCAGTGTCACGGCTGTCGCTTCGCTGATCTTCGGTGCTGTGACCTGGGGGCGCAGCGGGACGCTGCCAGTGGTCCTTGGCAGCCTGCTGACGCTTCTCCTGATCGCACGCATCGGCGGGCTGCTCCGGCAGACGACGACCTTCGCCGCGCTGGCCGATAACGCCGGCAGCCAGTTCCACCAGCTGGCTGATCGCACGAGTGATGTGGTGCTGCTATGCGACGCGGCGGGCTTGATCAGTTACGTGAGCGCCGCGGTGGCGCGGTACGGCTATGTGCCGGACGGGCTGTCCGGCACCGCGCTGCCTGACCTGATCCATCCCGACGACCTGCCGGCCGTGACCGAGATAGCCGCCGCCGTCTGCGCGGGTGCGACCGCCCCGGCCGGCAGCCTCGCCTGCCGGGTGCGGGCATCCGACGGCACCTGGCGCCATGTGCACGCGACGGTGTCCCGGTACCGTCAGCCGGGTCGGCCGGCCCTGCTGCTCGTCACAGCCAGGGATGTCAGCGACCAGGTGGCGCTGCGCCAGCAGGTGACGCACCTGACCTTCCACGACGGCCTGACCGGCTTGCCGAACCGCTCGTACCTGGAGGAGCGAGCCAAGGACTTGCTAGCCCGGTATCGCGAGCCGCGGGAAGGGCTGCCGGCTGCCGGCGCCCTTCGGACTGGGGCTATCTTCGTGGACCTCGACGACTTCACTGCCATCAACGACTCGGCCGGTCACGGGGCAGGCGACCTGGTGCTGGCCGAGGTCGGCCGCAGGCTGCGCGGTGTCGTGCCCGCTCATGACACGGTCGCGCGATGGGGCGGCGACGAGTTCGCGGTGCTGATCGAGAACGCGGCAAGCCCACAGGAGATCGTCGACATCGCCGAGCGAGTGGCCGACGCGATCGCGGCAGAGCCGTTCGGAGTGGCAAGCCGGGACTTGTCGATCACCGCCAGCCTGGGTGTGGCGTTCGACGACCCGGATGTGGCCGAGCACCTGCTGCGCAACGCCGACCTGGCCATGTCCAGGGCCAAGGACGCTGGCGGCGGCCGGGTGGAAGTCTTCGCGGCGCACATGCACGCCGATGTCATGCGGCGGCTCGAGCTTGCCTCAGGCCTGCGGGCGGCGATTGACGAGGGCAGCCTTGGCCTGGAGTACCAGCCGGTAGTGGAGCTGTCCACGTCGCGCGTTCTCAGTGTCGAGGCCCTGGTCCGCTGGACGAGGGACGGTGAGCGGGTCCGGCCCGCCGAGTTCCTCAGCATCGCCGAGGATTCCGGGCTCATCGTTCCGCTCGGTGCCAGCGTGCTGCGAGAGGCATGCCAGCAGGCAGCCCGGTGGCGTGAGTCAGGCTGGCCGGTCGGGCTCGCGGTCAACTTCTCGCTCCGCCAGGTCCGCGCAGCCGGGTTTGCCGAGTGGGTGCTGACCACGCTGGACGACAGCGGCCTGTCGCGATCCGCCCTGACGCTGGAAGTTACCGAGCGAGTGCTGATCGAGGTCGATGACGAGGTCATGGACGGGCTCGCGATGCTGCGGCGGCTCGGCGTCCGGCTGGCGATCGACGACTTCGGCACCGGCTATGCGCCGCTGGCCTACCTGCGTCAGCTGCCAGTGGACATTATCAAGATCGACCCGTCCTTCGTGGCCGGTCTTGGCACGGACGGGACCCTCGCCATGCTGACGCGGACCATCGTGCAGATCGGCCACGATCTCGGCATAGAGATCGTTGCCGAGGGAATCGAACGGCCCGAGCAGCTTGAGTTGCTCCGCGCAATGGGATGCGGCCTCGGGCAGGGTTACCTGGTCGGCCGCCCGATGCCG
>JAJYUU010000060.1 GCA_021792405.1 Actinomycetes bacterium | reverse complement strand
TACCTGCGGTGGGAGATCTTCGCGGTCTTCGCCGTGTCGCTCGGTGCCAGCGGCCTGAACGCGCTGCTGGACCTGATCGGCGCGCTGCTCTCCCGGCAGCCGCTCAGCAGCCAGCAGGCGCTGCTGGTGGGGACGTTGTCCTCGGTCAGCTGGTTCGACCTGGTACTGCAACTGGTGAGTATCGCCGAGGCGCTGACCCCGGTGGTGCTGGTGCTGTACCTGATGGCGAGGTCGGGAGAGCGGCCATCGGTGATCGGCCTGGACGGCAGCCAGCCTGGCCGGGATCTGCGGCGCGGCATTGTTCTCGCGGCAATCATCGGCGGTGCCGGACTGGGCCTGTATATAGCCGCGTTCCGGCTTGGAATGAGCTTGAACATCGTGCCGGAATCGCTGCCGGCGGTCTGGTGGCGGATCCCGGTGCTGCTCCTCAGTGCCGTTCACGACGGGTTGCTGGAAGAGATACTGGTCATCGGCTACCTGCTGCGGCGGCTCGATCAGCTGGGCTGGGCGCCGTGGAAGGCCATTGCCGTTGCTGCCGTCTTGCGCGGCTCCTACCACCTGTACCAGGGCTTCGGCGCGTTCGTCGGGAACGCCGTGATGGGCGTGATCTTCGGCGTGCTGTACCGCCGGTGGGGGCGGGTGATGCCGCTGGTCATCGCGCACACGCTGATCGACGCGGTGACGTTCGTGGGCTACGCCGCGCTGGTGCACAAGGTCTCGTGGCTGCCGTGACGCGGGCCGACGCTAGCGGCCGAGCGACTCGAGCACTACCGCGCCGGGCAGGCTGGCCAGCGCGGCGCCGGGCAGGGTCAGCTTCGAGTGCCGCACCCCGCTGCCGATGACGACGCGGCCCGTCTGCGCCACGGCCGCGTCCACGAAGACCGGCCAGTCGGCCGGCAGCCCGATCGGGGTGATCCCGCCGTACTCCATCCCGGTCAGTTCGACTGCCTGATCCATCGGCGCGAACGACGCCTTGCGGACGTCCAGTTCCCGCTTCACCAGCCCGTTGACGTCCGCCCTCGTGGTGGCCAGCACCATGCACGCGGCCATCCTGGTCTCCCCGCCCCGGCGGCCGGCGACGACCACGCAGTTCGCGGACTCACTCAGCGCGACCGCGTACCGCTGGCAGAACGCGGCCGTGTCCGCCAGTGCGGGGTCGATCTCGGCCACGCCCACCTCGCCGACGTCGATCTTGCCGTCCAGGCTGGCCAGCGCGGCCGCCACCGGCGCACCCAGCAGGTCGAGGCGGTCCAGGGCGGGAACGGCAGCCAGGCTGCCGATGCGCATGCTCACCCGCCAGAGTCTAGGGGCAACACTGGGGAGTCAAGGGGTGCGGCGTGCTGTCAAGCGGTTCGGCGTGCTCAGGACGGTCTTGTTCCCCAGTCTGACTACGGCGCAGGTCGCCGAGCGGGCGGGCATCTCCCGGGATACGCTGCGCTCGATCGCAAGGCCGATTCTCGGTCCGGCCCGGGTACGCTAACCGGAGGACAGGCTGCCCAGCTTCGCGCTGCCCGCGTGAACTGCGGCGCTGCCGCGCGTGTAGCGGATTGTTACCGACGTTCCCGGCTGGAGCCCGGACAGGGTGGCCTCGAGCTGCTCGAGGCTGGCAATGCTACGGCGGTTGACGCCGACGATGATGTCGCCCTTACGCAGCCCGGCGTTGGCTGCGGTGCCGCCGGCCGCGACCCCGAGCACAGCGACGCCGGCCGGCTCGCCGGACTTGCTGGCCGCTGTCTGCGCCGTGATGCCGAGGGTTCCGCGGCCGGTACTGACGACCTTCCCGTACTTGATGATCTGGTTGGCGATGTTCCGCACGGTATTGCTGGGGATGGCGAAGCCGATCCCGGGCGCGGCGCCGGCCTCGCCGGGCAGCCTGGCCGCGAGCGTGGGTATCCCGATGACCTCGCTGTCGAGAGTCACGAGCGCGCCGCCGCTGTTGCCCGGGTTGATCGCGGCGCTGGTCTGGATCGCGGGGCTGATCAGGGCCCGCCCCCCGGTCGGCTCGCCGGCGCCGACGATCCTGCCGGTAGCCGAGATAATGCCCTGGGTAACGCTGTCGGTGAGGCCCAGCGGGTTACCCATCGCCAGCACGATCTCGCCGATCTGCGCGGTGTTCGAGTCGGCGAACTTAGCCGGCTTCAGGCTGCCGGCGCCGCTGGCCACCCGGATCACGGCCAGATCGTCCGAGGGAAAGGTGCCGACGACCGTTCCGGTCAGTGACTTGTTCCCCACCGCCTCCTGTATCTTCACGGTCTTGGCGGTGCCCACAACGTGCTCGTTGGTGACGATGTAACCGTGCCGGTCATAGACCACGCCCGATCCGGTCGAAGTGGCGGTGGTGATCGCCACGACCGACGGCAGGACGCGGCGAATGGCCTGCTCATACTGCATCTGGAGCTTGGACGGCGAAAGGCCCGCGCTCGGTGCGCCACCCGCGCACCCGGCCAGCACGGCCACCGTCGCGATGGCGGCCGTCGCGGCGGCCGCCGCCACCGCCGCGAGGCCCGGGAATCCGGGCGCGCGTGACCTGGACCACGACCCCACGGAAATCCCCCCGGTGACGATTCGCCTATGCGCCTATTCTGTCCAGCATGTCGTTGACTGAATCACTTACGGAGGCCGTGGGCGCGACCGGCCTCACGGCCGCGAACGCCACCGCGGCCAGCCTCGGCCAGGCACTGGAGCGCGGCGCGATTACCGCCGCTGAGCTGGCCGGCTTCTACCTGGACAGGATTCAGCGCCTGAACCCGGCCCTGAACGCGGTCATTACAGTGAGCTCGGATGTCGCGGCGGAGGCGGCCGCAAGTGACGCACGCCGGGCTGCCGGGGCGGGGCGGGGGCCCCTTGAGGGTATCCCGGTGCTGCTCAAGGACAATGTGTCGGCAGCCGGGCTGCCGGCCACCGCGGGGTCGCCGGCCCTGCTGGGAGCCGACGCGGCCGATGCGTTCCTGGTCACCGGCCTGCGCGCAGCCGGCGCGGTGATCCTCGGCAAGGCGAACCTGTCGGAGTGGGCCAACTTCCGCTCGCGGCCGTCAAGTAGCGGGCTCAGCACCCTCGGTGGCCAGGCGGTGAACCCGCATGGCAGCGGCCGCAGCCCATCCGGCTCGAGTTCGGGCTCGGCGGTCGCGGTGGCGGCCGGGCTGGCGCCCGTCGCGGTCGGCACCGAGACCGACGGCTCGATAGTCTCGCCCGCGGCGGCCTGCGGCGTGGTCGGGATCAAGCCGACGGTCGGCCTGGTCAGCAGGTCCGGCATCGTGCCAATCTCGGCCGCTCAGGACACCGCCGGGCCGATGACGTCGACGGTGGCCGACGCGGCCGCCCTGCTGACGGCCATGGCCGGCGCTGACCCGGCCGATCAGGCGACGCAGGCCGCGGCAGCCCACGCGACCAGCTACGCCGCGTTCCTGGACCCGGCCGGCCTGGACGGCGCGCGAGTCGGTGTCTGGCGGGCGGGCTCGGCGCAGGCCGGTGCGGGAACCGTAGCCGTGCTCGACGCGGCGCTCGCGGTGCTGCGCGGGCAGGGCGCGGTGGTCGTGGACCCGGTCGAACTGACTGGCGCGGACCAGCTGGGCGAGCCGGAGTTCGCCGCCCTGACGCACGAGTTCAAGCATGACCTCAACGCGTACCTGTCGGGACTAGGCGGCGACCATCCCGCTGACCTGGCCGGCTTGATTGCCTTTAATACCCGGAACGCGGCCAGCGTGCTCGCTCACTTCGGCCAGGAACTGTTCGAGGCAGCCCAGGCAACCAGCGGTGACCTCGGCGCCCCGGATTATCTCGAAGCCCGGTCGGCAGCGAACCAGATAGCCCGCGACGCCCTCGACACGGCGCTCGCCACCCACCGGCTCGATGCCGTGATAGCACTGACCGGGCACCCGGCCTGGCTTATCGACCACGTGCTGGGCGACTACCACGGATGGGGCACGTCGGGACCGGCCGCCGTCGCGGGCTACCCGGCGATCACCGTCCCCGCTGGCCGGGTGGGCGGGCTTCCGGTCGGCCTGTCGTTCATGGGGCCCGCATGGAGTGAGCCCAGGCTGATCGAACTGGCGTACGCCTATGAGCTCGCCCGGCAGCGCTAGCGATAACCTGACGCCCATGATGTCCTGGCCCGCCGTTGACCTGCCCGACCTGCCTGGCACCGGCCCCGAGCCGCTGATCTGGGATACGGCGACCGGCTCGCTGGCCGTCGCCGCGCCAGGCCCGACGGCGACCCTGTACGCCTGCGGGATCACGCCTTATGACGCCACCCACATTGGCCATGCGGCTACCTACCTGGCCTGGGACCTGCTCGTCCGGGCCTGGCGGGACGCCGGGAAGCGAGTGCGGTATGTCCAGAACGTTACCGACGTCGACGACCCGTTGCTCGAGCGTGCTGCCCGTGACGGCGAGGACTGGCGCGAGCTCGCCGACCGGGAAATAGCTGACTTCCGGGCCGACATGGCCGCACTGCGGATATTGCCGCCGGCGCACTACATCGGGGCTGTCGAGGCGCTGCCGCTGATCGAGGCCTTCAACCAGCGGCTGTCGGAGCGGGGGTCACTGTACGAGCTTGACGGCGACACCTACTTCTCCCGCGCCGCCGATCCTGCCTTCGGCTCGGTGTCCGGGCTGGACAGCGAGACGATGGCGAGGCTGTGCGCGGAGGGCGGCGGAGACCCCGCGCGCCCTGGCAAGAAGGACCCGGTCGACCCGCTGGTCTGGCTCGGGCAGCGGCCGGGGGAGCCGTCCTGGCCGTCTGCTCTCGGCGAGGGCAGGCCAGGATGGCACGTGGAATGCGCGGCCATCGCGACCCACTACCTCGGCCGCACATTCGACGTTCAGGCCGGCGGCCGGGACCTGATCTTCCCGCATCACGAGATGAGCGCGGCGCACGCCAGGGTGGCGCTTGACGGCGACGGGGAGCGGCCGTTCGCGCGTCGCTATGCCCACTCGGCTATGGTGCGGCTCGACGGCGAGAAGATGTCGAAATCGCGCGGGAACCTGGTGTTCGTCTCTGCGCTGCTGGCGGCTGGCATCGATCCGATGGCAGTCCGCCTGGCGATCAGCTCGCATCATTACCGGCCCGACTGGGACTGGACTGCTGACTCGCTTGAGTTGGCGTCAGCCCGGCTGGCGACCTGGCGCACGGCCGTTGCCGCAGCGACGCCGGCTGGCTGGCCCCCCGCTACGGGAGGCCGCGCTGCCTATCCCGCCGGCGCCCTCGCTGACGGCGCCCTCGCTGACGGCGATCGGGCAGGTCAGCGGGTGCTGGCCAGGATGCGCGAGAGACTCGCTGACGATCTCGACGCGCCCGGCGCGATCGAGGTCATCGACGAGTGGGCTCAGGTAGCGGCGGCGGGGCAAGCGGACGGGTCCGGGCCGCTCGTTCGCGCCGCCGTCGACGCGCTGCTGGGCATCGCGCTCTAGCCGGGCAGGCCGGTTCCGCCGTTGCAGGCCGGTTCCGCCGTTGGAGGTCGGGGCTGGCGCCGCGGCGAAGGAGGGGGACGCCGTGCACCGAAGCCACCTGACGGCCGGTCGCCATGTCCCGCGAAGGCGCCAGTTGTCAACGCGATTCCCCGCGTTGTGTGCCACCGGCCTTCGCCCCCACCGGGCAGTGATTATCCGGTCGCTGCCGCTGGCTGCCGGCTCCGATGCTGGCTCCATGACGAACATCAATCCTGCGGGTGCCAGCGCCCCGCGCACGTTGACTCCCGCATCAGGCAGCCGGCCCGCTGGCCTGGCCGGCCGGGTGCAACTGCGAGCCGCTACTCCGGACGCCGTCCTGGCGGTCGTCCCGCACATGCTCGGCTTCTACCCGAGCAGGAGCCTGGTGGTGCTCGGCCTCGGCGAGCAGAACCGGGTGATGGTCACTTTCCGGTACGACCTGCCGGAACCACCTGACTCCTCGCTTGCCGACGACATCGCCGAGCATGCCTGTTACGTGCTTGACCGCGAGCGGATCGGCTCTGCCCTGCTAGTCGGCTACGGACCGGAGGAACTCGTGAATCCTGTCATCGCTTCGACAGCCGTCCGGCTGAGCGGCAGCGGTGTCGAGTTGCCCGACGTGCTGCGGGCCGACTCGGGCCGGTACTGGTCGATGCTCTGCGACGATCCGGCCTGCTGCCCGCCGGGCGGCCGGTCCTACGATCCGGGCTCTCACCCGGCTGCGGCAGCGATGACCGAGGCCGGCCTGACCGCACAGCCCGATCGCGACGCGCTCGCCCGGACCCTCGCCCGACCCGCCGGGTCCGCTGACCTGATCGCGCAAGCCACGAGCGGTGCCCTGCTCAGGCTGTCCCGGCTGGCCGAACTCGGCGAGGCTGCCAAGGACAGGGATCCGCAGCTACGAGCCACCAGGATCGGCCGCAGAGAGGTTCAGCGAGCGATCCGCCGGTACCGGGCCGGTGCGGCGATCGACAGCATCGAGCACTTGGCCTGGCTGGCCGTGCTGCTGGCAGACCTCCGGGTCCGCGACGACGCCTGGGCGCGGATGGACCCTGCTTGCCGAGATCACCATTGCCGGCTCTGGACCGACGTGCTCCGGTGCGCGGCCCTCGACTACGCGCCCGCGCCGGCGTCGCTGCTGGCGTTCACTGCGTGGCAGTCAGGGAACGGGGTCCTGGCGGCCATGGCCGTTGATCGGGCGCTGAGCGCTGACCCCAGTTACTCGATGGCGCAGCTGCTAGCCGGCGTTGTTGAAGCGGCCCTGCCGCCGTCGGCGGCGCGGCTGCCGATGACTCCTGCCGCGGTCGCGGCGAGCTACGCGGCCCCGCCGGCTGATCTGCCCGGCGACCGGGCCGCGCGCTCCCGGCCGGGGCCGCAGTCACGGCAGCGGCGCTCTGGTTCAGCCGGGCAGCCTGCCGCCGCTGCCGATGACAGGCACGGCACTTCGGCCAACCGCGCGGCAGTACAGCCGGGCCGGGCACCCGATGGGTCCAGGGCAATGAACAAGCCGGGCAGCCGCGATCCGCGCGCCGGGCAGCGGCGGCCACAGGCGGCGGCTCGCCGGGCGCGCTCACGGGGCCGAGTGGGCAACTGAGACCGCCCCGGCCGTACTGGCGGCCGGCCTGGGGCGGGCTGGACCTAGCCTCCGGCGACCGAGCCGACAGCCCGCTCGCGCTCCTCGCCAGTCACGACATGCGGAGCCAGCAGCCGGCCTTCTGGATAGCGCAGCGCCGCCTGCGGCAATCCGGCGGGCCGGCCGCTGAGCAGTACGCGGACCGTACCGAGGCAGCCATTGGCCGTCCCAGTGCCGGACGCGCAGGCCGGCTCGCCGTCGGCGGGCTGGACCAGCCCGGCCGGCGGAATCCGGCGGAGTGCTTGAGTGGCGACGGCGGCTGCCGAGCCGAAGGTCGCGACACCGGGGAGAGCCTGGCGAATCTGCCCGGTGACCAGTTCGTACTCGGTGCAGCCGAGCACCACGGCTTCGCACCCTGCTGGCGTCTGGCGGGCGGCAGCGGCCACTGCCGCAGCGGTGCCCGCATCGTCACCGGCGTCGACGGCGTCCGCCAGGCCCGGGCAGGCCACCGCAGTGACGCTGGCCGATCCGGCGAACTCGGTGATCAGCCGGCGCTGGTAGGCGCTGGCGGTAGTGGCGACGGTGGCCCAGATGGCCACCTTCCGGTATGTGGCTGCGGCCGGCTTGATAGCGGGCACGGTGCCGATGACCGGGATAGCCGGCTCGAACTCGGCCCGCATGGCGTCCAGTGCGTGAACCGAGCCGGTGTTGCAGGCCATCACCAGGATGTCTGGCTGATACCTCAGGGCCGCGCGGGCACAGCGCAGGGCACGGTCAGCGATGTCGGCCGGTGTCCGCGGTCCCCACGGCATTCCGTCGGGGTCGGGGGCAAGCACCAGGTCAGCGTCGGGCCGCAGCCGGTGCAGCGCCGCCGCCGGCGCCAGCAGGCCAAGTCCCGAGTTGATCAGCGCGATTCGCATGCGGCAACTCTATGAGCCTGCCCGCACGGGCCAGCCCGCGCCAGGCCGACGGCTACTGGGCCCGGGGATCCAGGGACGAGCCCCGCCGCGTCCGTGCGGGTTGCCGGGGGCATGTCAGGCGCCTGGCGTGTCCAGCCCCTGCCGGAGCGTGCGGGCGGTGTCCGTGCTGATAGTCGGGTGTGACTGGATGTCAAGCACGGCGAGCAGGACGCGCCGGTCGCCCTCAGGCGACAGGATGTCGGCGCCGATGCTGCGAGATATGCGCCTGGAACGCGGGGATGCCCAGGGCCATGGCGACCGTGAGCGCCGCGCGCGTCCTCAGGTCGGCGACCGGCGGATCGGGTCGCTGCTTGTCGATCCGCTCCAGGATCTGCTCAGTCATCGCAACCATCTCGTCGAAGATCTGGGCGGCGGCCTCGGACTCGTCGATCAGCGCCCGCGCCAGGTACCGCTGGTAGGGGTGGAGCGGATCCCGCGCCTCGGCGACGATCTTGGGGTCGTTCAGTCCCTCGTCCGTCATCGCCCGTCCGACGTAGGCGTGGAGCGCCTGGAGCGCGTAGCTGTCACACGCCTTCCGAAGCTCGTCCTTGGAGCCGAAGTGGTGGCGAACCAGGCCCGCCGACACGCCCGCGCCTCACCCCGTTCCTCGCGCTTCGAGATTTCAGCGGCGTCGCGAAGCGAAACCTGCTCCGGGCGATCCGCACGCCGCAGCTCCTCCTCTACACGTTGGAGCCGGTCCTGCTGCTGCTCATCTTCAGGTACATCGTCAGCGGTGCGATCAAGGCTCGCGACTACACCGACTTCGTGGTGCCCGCGCTTTTCGTCATCACGGTCCTCGTCGGCGCGATGACTGCGGCAATCGGGATCGCACAGGACCTCAATAGCGGGATGATCGACCGCTTCCGGAGCCTTCCGATGGCCCGCTCGGCCGTCCTCACCGGCCGCTCGCTCGCTGATCTCGTCCGTAACGTCATCTCGCTGGCGGTCATGGTGGGCCTCGGCGTTGCCGTCGGGTTCCGGTTCCACAGCGACCCCGGCCGGATCCTGCTCGGCATGCTGCTGATCCTTGCGTTCGGGTATTCGCTTAGCTGGCTGTACACGGCGATCGGAATCTCCGCCAAGGACCCGGAGAGCGCACAGAACGCCTCGGTCGGCCCGGCTTTCCTCCTCATGTTCGCGAGCAACGCCATCGTGCCGGCCAGCACGCTGCCCGGCTGGCTGCAGCCATTCGCCCGTAACCAGCCACTGGGCGTCACCGCCTCCGCCGTCCGCGCGCTCTTCGCGGGCGGTGCGGCTGCGACCAGCGCCTGGGCATCGCTGGCGTGGTCCGCGGGGATCACGGTGGCGTTCTTCCTGGCCTCCTATGCCCTCTACCAGAGGGCTGCGGCCAGCTGAGTGGTTGGCCCGGGTAAGACTGCTGGCATGACGACTGGTGCTGAGATCCTTCGTACTGCGTACGCCGCGTCCTGCGAATCACTGCGGCGGGTGCTGTCCGGAGTCGGCGAGCAGGAGTTCTTCTGGGAGCCGGTGGCAGGCTGCTGGACCGTGCACCGCCGCTCAGAGCCCCGCGGCGTCAGCGCTGAGGGCAGCGGGGAGTGGGTGATCGATTACGACCCGTCGCAGCCGCAGCCCGCGCCGTTCACCACGATTGCCTGGCGGACCCTGCACATCGCCAGCGTGAATTACCTCTACTGGGACTACGCGTTCGGCTCTGCGTCGCTGACCTTCGACCTCGAGATGCCGGGAGACGTGGCCGAGGCAACGGACTGGCTGTTCGCGAGTCACCAGCCGGTGACGGATGCGCTAGCCGACCTGAGCGATGTCGACCTGGACAAGCGGGTGCCGACGAACTGGGGCGAGGAATGGCCGGTGTACCGGGTGATCGTCGCGCTGATCAACGAGCAAGTGCACCACGGGGCTGAGATCAGTCTGCTGCGGGACTTGTACCGGTACCGCGGCTCGCTCGCTCCGCAGCCCTGACGTCCCGGACAGCGGGCGGATCCGGCACGCTTGCGGCATCCGGCACGTCGAGCGCCGGCAGTCCGTCGATGCTGACGGCGTTTTTCTCGGCGCGGTAGGCAGCTAGCTGCGCGGCCGGCTTCCTCTCGTCTGAGCGGACCAGCACGTCCCGCTCCTGCGCGAGTTCCATCTGCGGCACCGCGTAGCCGCAGGAGTCGGCTATCCGGTCCAGGTCCACGACGATGATCGCGCGCCGGCTCGCCGGGTTGCTGCCGTATCCGGTGGCGGGAAACCGGGCGGCCGCCTCCGCCCAGCCGGGCGCGCCGGGAAGCACGATCCGGCCGGTGCCGTAAAGCCGGAGGATCTTCGGCTCCCGGTCAAAGGAGCAGAACATGATCGTGATCTTGCCGTTCTGCCGCAGGTGCGCGATCGTCTCGGCGCCGCTGCCGGTCAGGTCGATGTAGGCAACTCGCCGCGGGCCGAGAACCGCGAACGTGTCCCGGTAGCCCTTCGGCGAGAGGTTGACGTGACCGCCGTCGCCGTCATTGCGCAGGCAAGGAGCAGTCGCTACAAAGAAGACAGGCTGCTTGCCGATAAACTTCCTGAGCCGCTCGTCCAGCTCCGGGTAGACCTTGCCCATTGTGCCTTCCCCAAGGTATGACGGGGACATTCCCCTCCTCGCACGGGTAGCCGGGGGCCGATCGGCCGCTGGCTACCCGTGCGAGGAGCCGAGAGCATGTCCGGGACGTGATTATCTTGCGATAGGCCAAGCGGCCAGAGCTAGCGCAGAGGAGAACGGGTGACTGAGGTCAGTGGCCTGCCCAGGCCAGGTTCGCTGCTGGAACAGCACCAGGCGGCGGTCGCGGCCATCCAGCGGGCGTACGTCGCGATCCCGGCCGGCAGCGCCGTCCGGCTGGCGAAGAGCACTTCCAACCTGTTCAGGTTCCGTCCCGGCGCGCCGGGCTACCAGCTTGACGTGTCCCAGTTCGGGCACGTGATCTCGGTGGACCCGGCGGCCAGGACAGCGCTGGCCGGCGGCATGACTACCTACGAGGACCTCACCGCGGCTACGCTGCGCCACGGCCTGATGCCGCTGGTCGTGCCGCAGCTGAAGACGATCACGCTGGGCGGCGCGGTATCCGGCCTGGGCATTGAGTCCACGTCGCTGCGCAACGGCATGCCGCACGAGTCGGTACTGGCGATGGAGATCCTCACCGGGGACGGCCGCGTGGTCACCGCGACACCTTCGGGCGAGCATGCTGCGCTCTACCGCGGGTTCCCGAACTCCTACGGCACGCTCGGCTACACCCTGGCGCTCACGATTGAGCTCGAGCCGGTCAAGCCCTATGTGCACCTACGGCATTTCAGGTTCACCGACCCGGCCGAGTGCTTTGCGGCGGTCGCGCACGCGGCAGCGCACGGCAGCTACGAAGGACACCGGGCCGACTTCATCGACGGCGTGGCCTTCAGCCTGGACGAGATGTACCTGACCATCGGCGCGTTCAGCGACGTGGCCCCGTGGAGAAGCGATTACACCCGCAGCCGGATCTACTACCAGTCGCTGCGCGGCCCGAAGGAGGACTTCCTGACGATCAGCGACTACCTGTGGCGATGGGACACCGACTGGTTCTGGTGCTCGCGGCCGTTCGGTGTGCAGCGCCCGCTGGTTCGCGCGCTCTGGCCACGCCGGTACCGGCGCTCCGATGTCTACCGCAAGCTTGTCGCCCTCGATCGCAAGCACGGCTTCACCCGGAAGCTTGATGCTCGCCTCGGTAAGCCGCAAACAGAGATGGTGATCCAGGATGTCGAGATACCGGTCGGGCAATCGGCCGCGTTCGCGACCTATTTCCTGACCGAGGTCGGCATGAACCCGGTGTGGCTCTGCCCGTTGCGGCTGCGCGGCGAGACAACGTGGCCGCTGTACCCGATGCGGCCGGACGAGGTGTACGTCAACTTCGGATTCTGGGGTACCGTGCCGTTGCCGCCCGGCGCGACGGACGGTCACTTCAACCGGCGCATCGAAGACAAGGTGACGGAGCTGGGCGGTCACAAGGGCCTGTATTCGACGTCGTTCTACTCCAGGGACGAGTTCTGGAACCGGTACAACGGGCCGGAGTATGCCGGGCTGAAGCGTGCCTACGATCCGCAAGGCCGGCTGGCTGACCTGTACGACAAGTGCGTGCGCGGCGTGTAAGCGCCGGGAGATTATGAAGGCAACGAGCGAAAGAGGTCCCAGATGTCTCTGGCCGAGGTGTTCGAGCGGGTTGCGGGCCCGGATGCCCTAGTCGGATTCGAGGCTTATGACGGCAGCGCCGCTGGCCGCCGCGAGTCACCGATCAAGATCAGCGTCAAGTCGGCGACGGCGGTGGCATATCTGGCACAGGCGCCCGGCGCGCTCGGGCTTGCCCGAGCATATGTCTCCGGCAACCTCGACGTGGACGGCGACATGTACACCGCGCTGTCACGGATGGCCAGCGCCCAGCAACTGGATGTAAGCCTGGCGGAGAAGCTCAAGCTGGTCGCCGGGCTCGGCGGGCCCAGGGTACTGTTCCCCCGGGTGTCGCCGCCGCCGCAAGAGGTGCGGGTCAACAGCAGATGGCTGACTGGCCGCAGGCACTCCAAGCGGCGAGACGCGACGGCGATCGCGCATCACTACGACGTGTCCAACACCTTCTACGAATGGGTACTCGGGCCGTCCATGGCCTACACGTGCGCATGCTATCCGTCCGCCGACGCGACTCTGGAGCAGGCGCAGGGCACCAAGTTCGACCTGGTGGCACGGAAGCTCGGGCTGAAGGCGGGCATGCGGCTGCTGGATGTGGGCTGCGGCTGGGGCGGCATGGTCATGCACGCCGCGCAGCACTACGGAGTCCGCGCCCTTGGCGTGACGCTGTCTGCCGAGCAGGCTTCCTGGGCACAGCAGGCGATCAAGGAACGCGGCCTTTCCGACCTCGCTGAGGTGCGCCACCTGGATTACCGCGAGGTGACCGAGACCGGATTCGACGCGGTCAGCTCGATCGGGCTGTCGGAGCACATCGGCAAGGCTCAGCTGCCTGGCTATTTCCGGTTCCTGCACGGCAAGCTGGTGCCGCAAGGCCGGCTGCTGAACCACTGCATTACCCGGCCGGACAATACCGGTCCGGCACGGGTCACCGACGGATTCATCTACCGTTACGTCTTCCCCGACGGTGAGCTCGAGGGTCCTGGCTTCCTGATGTCGCTGATGCACGACAACGGCTTCGAGGTCCGGCACGCCGAGAACCTGCGCGAGCATTATGCCAAGACCCTGGCTGCCTGGTGCGCGAACCTCGACGAGCACTGGGACGAGGCGGTCGCCGAGGTAGGCGAGGGAACGGCGCGCGTGTGGCGGCTGTACATGGCGGGGTCACGGCTGGGCTTCGAGCGCAATCAGATCCAGCTGCACCAGATGCTCGGGGTCAAGCTCGGCGACCGCGGGGAGTCCGGCATGCCGCTGCGCCCGGACTGGGAGCCCGCGCGCCCGTTTCCGCCCAGTTACCCAGCCGCCAGCTAGCGCCGAGCTCGCTGGCTTGCCGGCCTGCGGCGCCGGTGCTGGGATGTGGTCATGACGTCGGCCGTTCAGGCGATGGTGGTGGTGCCAGCGGCACCTGGCCGGGTCTTTGATCTGCTCACTGACCCGGCGCGGCATCGAGAGTTTGATGCCACCGGCATGGTCGGGGCGCCGGTGACCGGGGCGAAACTGACCCATGTCGGCCAGGTCTTCGTGATGAACATGACCTACCGTGCAGGGGAACATATCGAGGACTACCAGTCCGACAACCATGTCACCGTGCTAGCGCCCGGGCGTGCGATCGCCTGGGCCACCGCGACTCGCGGCGGCGCGCCACTGGGCTGGCTATGGCGATACGACCTGGCTGTGGAGCGTGACGGCACGGCCGTCACGCTCACCTACGACTGGACGAACACGCCACCGGCCAACATCCGCCGGTTCGGCGTGCCGCTGGTGGACGCTGACGGCCTGGCTCGGTCCCTGCAACTGCTGTCAGCGGCCTGCCAGGCCAGCTTGTGATGCGTCCGGGCACACGCCCCGCGCAGCCAGGAACTAGCCCGGCAGCGTCCGGTAGCTTTCGGCCACCGTGAACGCCAGGTCAAGGGCCTGACCGCGGTTGAGCCGGGGATCGCACGCCGTCTCGTAACGCTGATGCAAGTCCGCCGGGTTGATCTCGTGGCTGCCGCCGACGCACTCGGTCACGTTGTCGCCGGTGAACTCGATGTGGATGCCGCCAGGATGGGTGCCGGCGCTCCGGTGCACCTCGAAGAAGCCCTGTACCTCATCGAGCACGTCGGCCAGCCGCCGGGTCTTGTGGCCGCTTGGCGCCTCGAAGGTGTTGCCGTGCATCGGGTCGCAGATCCAGGCGACCGGGCTGTCCTCTTCCTGGACCGCCTTGATCAGCGGCGGCAGCAGGGTACGGATCGCGTCCGCGCCGAGCCGGGTGATGAGCGTCAGCCGGCCGGGCTCGCGGTCCGGGTTAAGCCGCCGGATCAGCGCACGCACCTCGTCCGCCGTCGCCTCCGGCCCGATCTTCACTCCGATCGGATTGCGGATGCTGGCCGCGAACTCCACATGCGCGCCTTCCAGCGCCCTGGTCCGCTCGCCAATCCAGAGGAAGTGGGCCGAGACGTCATACGCCAGGCCGGTGCGCGAGTCGATCCGGGTCAGCGCCTGTTCGTAAGGCAAGAGCAGGGCCTCGTGGCTGGAGTAGAACTCGACCGAGCGCAGCTCATCGGACTCGGCGCCGCAGGCCCGCATGAACGACAGCGCCCGGTCGATCTCGCCGGCCAGCCGTTCGTAGCGCTGGCCGGACGGGCTGTTCCGGACGAAGTCCCGGTTCCAGGCGTGTACCTGGTGCAAGTCGGCGTACCCGCCGGTGGTGAACGCGCGGCACAGGTTGAGCGTCACCGCGGCGCAGTGGTACGCACGCAGCATCCGGGCGGGATCATGGGCCCGTGCCTGCGGAGTGAAGTCGAAGCCGTTGATGGCATCGCCCCGGTAGGCCGGCAACTCGACGCCATCTCTTATCTCGGTCGGCCGCGACCTGGGCTTGGCGAACTGGCCGGCCAGCCTGCCGATCTTGACGACCGGGACGCTCGCTCCGTAGGTCAGCACGACCGCCATCTGCAGGATCGTCTGCAGCTTCGCGCGGACCGCGTCGGCGTTGGCGCCGGCAAAGGTCTCGGCGCAGTCGCCGCCCTGAAGGACGAATGCCTCCCCGCGGCTGACTGCTGCGAGCCGCTCCCGCAATTGATCGCACTCGCCGGCGAACACCAACGGCGGCAGCCCTGCCAGCTCGGTCACGACGGCCGCCGCCATGGCCGGGTCGGGCCAGTCCGGCTGCTGAGCCGCGGGGCTGCTGAGGGTGACGACGGGGTAGCGCACGGAGTAACGCTACCCACCAGGCGCGGCTGCCCAGTACTCGCCGGGTGCGGTGCGGCCAGCCACTGGTGAAGAATGACCGGGTGGAATCCTCGAGCACCGGCCAGCGCCGGGACGTCATCCTGCTGGGGTCGACGGGATCGATCGGGACCCAGGCCGTCGACATCATCACCCGTAACCCGGAGCGCTTCAGGCTGGCCGGGGTCGCGGCCGCCGGCGGTAACCCGGGCCTGCTGGCTCGGCAGGCGATTGAGCTCGGCGCGGAGGTGGTGGCGGTGGCCAGCCCCGCGGCAGTGCCAGAGTTGCGCGAGGCCCTCGCTGCCCTCGGGTCAGCCGACGGCGCCCGGCGGAAGCTTCCGGAGTTGCAGGCAGGCCCGGATGCCGTGGCCGAACTGGCTGCCCGGCAATGTGACGTAGTGCTGAACGCGGTCACCGGCGCGGTCGGCCTGGCCGCGACGCTGTCCGCGCTCTCGGCTGGCCGCGTGCTGGCGCTGGCCAACAAGGAGTCGCTGATCATGGGCGGCCCGCTGGTTGCCGGCCTTGCCGCCGCCGGCCAGATCGTCCCGGTTGACTCGGAGCACTCAGCAATCGCTCAGTGCCTGCGCGGCGGCCGCTCAGCTGAGGTTGCCAGGCTGATCGTGACCGCCAGCGGCGGGCCGTTCCTGCACCGCAGCCGCTCTGAACTGGCCGGTGTGACACCCGCCCAGGCGCTCGCTCATCCCACCTGGCACATGGGCCCGGTGATCACGGTCAACAGCGCGACCCTAGTGAACAAGGGGCTGGAAATCATCGAGGCGCACTTGCTGTTCGGAATCGGATTCGACCAGATCGAGGTGGTGGTGCACCGCCAGTCGGTGATCCACTCGATGGTCGAGTTCACCGACGGGAGCACGCTTGCCCAGGCCAGCCCGCCGGACATGCGCATCCCGATAGCGCTCGGGCTGGGCTGGCCGGACCGGGTGCCGGGCGCGGCGCCCGCGGTGGACTGGACCGCCGCGCAAACCTGGACATTCGAGCCGCTCGATGAGGAAGCTTTCCCGGCCGTGCCGCTGGCCAGGTACGCCGGTGCGGCGGGCGGCACGATGCCGGCGGTCTACAACGCGGCCAACGAGGTATGCGTGGACGCATTCCTGGCCGGGCAGATCCCGTTCGCCGGAATAGTCGATACCGTTGCCCAGGTAGTCTCAGAGCATCACGACGGAGCAGGGGCTGCCATGACGCTGGCAGACGTGCTGAGCGCTGACGGCTGGGCCAGAGACCGCGCACGAGAGCTGACGGGGAAGGAGGGGCCGCCTGATGGGTCTGACGGGCCCGGCTGATCCCAGCGGTCAGAACGGTAACAGCCAGGACGGGAATAACCGCCAGCGCCGGCGGACCGCGGGCTCGCGCGCGCAGCTTCGGGCCTGGCTCATCATCGTCGCCCTCGTGGTGGCGCTGATCATCATCGAGCGCCAGCGGCTAGCATTCCTGTTCGGTGTCCTGATCTTCGTAGTCGCCCTGCTCACCTCGGTCATGCTGCACGAGTTCGGCCATTTCGCCACGGCGAAAAAGTTCGGCATGCGGGTCACCCAGTTCTTCGTCGGCTTCGGCCGGACGCTGTGGTCCACCTTCCGCGGGGAGACCGAGTACGGCGTCAAGGCGCTGCCTTTCGGCGGATTCGTGAAGATCACCGGGATGACCTCGATCGAGGACGTCGACGTCGCCGACGAGCCTCGCTCGTTCCGCAACCAGCCAGGCTGGCAGCGCATCATCGTGCTGGCGGCAGGGTCGTTCATGCACTTCGTGCTGGCGCTGGTGCTGCTCTTCCTGGTCGCGTTCGCGATCGGGCAGCCGAACTACGGCACCAACGTGGTCGCCAGCGCCGGCTGCGTGCCGGCCACCGCGAAAGCGCTGAACAGCGCTCACCCATGCGCCGGGAGCAACCTGGGCGAGTCGCCCGCGCAGCGAGCCGGGCTCAAGGCAGGCGACAAGATCGTCTCCGTGAACGGCCGGCCGGTCGGGTCGTGGAATCAGCTGCACACGGTGCTGAAGGCACAGAAGGCAGGGGTTGCCGTCCCGGTCGTCGTCGAGCGGAACGGCCGCGACGTGCACCTCACGGTCACGCTTGCCGCCATCCCGCGGGATGCCGTCCCCTACCTGGGCGTCGAGCCGACGGTGGTGTACCAGCAAAGCGGCTTCTTCGGCGCCTGGGGCTACGCGGGCGATCAGTTCGCCGGCACGCTGACTGCCTCGGCCTCGGATATCGCCAGGCTGCCCGCGGCAATCCCCAGCTTGTTCAGCAAGAACCGGTCGAAGACCGCGGCCGGCCAGGTCAGCAGCGTGGTGGGCATCGGCCAGTTGACCGGGGACGTGGTGCAGGCGGCACTGCCCTGGCAGGCGAAAGTGAGCGTGCTGCTGCTCATCATTGCCTCGCTGAACATCTTCGTCGGGGCGTTCAACCTGCTGCCACTGCTGCCGCTGGACGGTGGTCACCTGGCGGTGGTGATCTTTGAGCGGATCCGGGCATGGTTCAACCGGCTTCGCGGCCGGCCAGACCCCGGCGTAGTGGACATCCAGCGGCTGGTGCCGCTGAGCTTGCTGGTCTTTGCTGTGCTGGTTGGCCTCGGCACGCTGCTCATAGCTGCCGATATCTTCAATCCCGTTCACCTTCCGGTGTGAGGCGAAATCGAGTCATGACAGTTGACCTAGGCATCCCTCAGCTTCCGCCCGAGCCGCTGGCTGCCCGCCGGCCGTCGCGCCAGATCACCGTCGGCCGCGGCAAGCACGCCGTCCCGGTCGGCGGCGGCGCTCCGGTGTCGGTGCAGTCGATGACCACCACTTTGACCGCGAACGTCAACGCCACGCTGCAGCAGATCGCCGAGCTCACTGCGGCTGGCTGCCAGATAGTCCGGGTTGCCGTGCCGTCACAGGACGACGCGGACGCGCTGCCGGAGATCGCGCGCAAGTCGCAGATCCCGGTGATCGCTGATGTTCACTTCCAGCCGAAGTACGTCTTCGCCGCGATCGACGCGGGGTGCGCCGCGGTCCGGGTCAACCCCGGCAACATCAAGGCATTCGATGACAAAGTCGGCGAGATAGCTAAGGCCGCGTCGGCGGCCGGCGTGCCCATCCGGATCGGCGTCAACGCGGGCTCGCTGGACAAGCGGTTGCTGGCCAAGCACGGCAGGGCCACGCCCGAGGCGCTGGTGGAGTCGGCGCTCTGGGAGTGCTCGCTGTTCGAGGAGCATGGCTTCAACGACATCAAGATCTCCGTCAAGCACCATGACCCGGTCGTCATGATCAACGCCTACCGGCTGCTCGCCGAGCGCTGCGATTACCCGCTGCATCTCGGCGTCACCGAGGCCGGGCCGGCCTTCCAGGGCACGGTCAAGTCGGCGGTGGCCTTCGGTGCGCTGCTGGCCGAGGGCATCGGGGACACCATCCGGGTGTCGCTGTCGGCGCCACCGGTCGAGGAAGTCAAGGTGGGCATCGCGATCCTGGAGTCGCTCGGCCTGCGGCAGCGGGGCCTGGAAATCGTCTCCTGCCCGTCCTGCGGCCGGGCCCAGGTAGACGTCTACACACTGGCCGACGAAGTGACCGCCGCCCTGGACGGGCTGGAGGTGCCGCTGCGAGTCGCGGTCATGGGCTGCGTAGTGAACGGGCCAGGCGAGGCCAGGGAGGCTGACCTCGGGGTGGCGTCCGGCAATGGCAAGGGCCAGATCTTCGTTCGGGGCGAGGTCGTCAAGACAGTGCCCGAGGCGCAGATCGTCGAGACCCTCATCGAAGAGGCGTTGAAGCTGGCGGCGGCCGAGCCGGTCCAGTGAGCTAGCCCGGCGAGCGGCCGCCCGCCGGGGCAGCACCGGCTGGCCGGCCCTGGACTGGCTGGCCTGACTGAGTCCGTCCTAGCGCGTTTGCTGCCTGCACGGATCACGCCGCGTTTAGCTGGGCAAGATGGCGCTATGCGCACAGCGATGACCGCGGTCGTTGCCGCCGTTACAGCCGCGGCCGCACTGACCGCATGCTCGTCTTCCGCGCCTCCGGCATCGCGGGCGAGTGCTCCGCCGGCCGGCCGGGCGCCAGCGGGCGGTCAGCTGGCCGCGAGCGCGCCGGCCGTAGCCGCCAGAGCGCGAGCGCAGAGGCTGACCTGGCACCGCTGCCCGGAAGTCACCATCGGCGCGCCGTCCCCCGGCCGGCTGCAGTGCGCCAGTCTCCGGGTTCCGCTCAACTACGCCGATCCTGGCGGGCGACAGATCACCCTGGCTCTGTCGGAGGTCCCCGCGACCGCGCCGCCGGCGCAGCGGCAGGGTGTGCTGCTGGTGAACCCGGGCGGACCTGGCGCCAGCGGCCTGTCCATGGCGGCAACCGTGGCGGCCGGCCTGGCGCCGAGCGTGGCGAGGCAGTACGACATCGTGGGCTTCGATACCCGCGGCGTCGGGGCATCCAGGCCGGCGCTGAGCTGCGAGCCTGGCTTCTTCGCCAGACCCCGCCCGCCCTACCGTCCGGGTAATGCCGCGGCCGAGCAGGTCCTGCTCGAGCAGGTGAAGCAGTACGCCGCCGCCTGCGAGCAGCGCTACGGCTGGCTGCTGCCGTACATGACGACAAAGGATCTTGCCAGGGACATGGACTCGATCCGGGTGGCCCTCGGCCAGCGCCAGATCAGCTATTACGGCGTGTCCTACGGCACGTACCTGGGCCAGGTGTATGCGACGCTGTTCCCGCACCGGGTGCGACGGATGGTGCTCGACAGTGTCGTGGATCCCAACGGCGTCTGGTATGGCGACAATATCGCCCAGGACTATGCCTTTCAAAGCCGGATGAAAGCGTTTTTCACATGGATCGCGCGCTATGACATGGTTTACCATCTCGGCGGCACTGAGGCGGCGGTCAATTCATCTTTCAACAGCGTGATGGCCTGGCTGGCTGCCCATCCGGTCTCCGGGCCGTCGGGGCCGCTGATCGGACCCGACGAGCTCAACGACACGTTCCTGGTGGGCGGCTACAGCAATGACTGGTGGCCGTATCTGGCCACCGCGCTGTCGAGTTATGCCCGCACCGGATCGGGCGCCGAGCTGATCGCGCTGTATCAGCAGATCGGCCGCCAGGGCGAGAACGAGTTCGCCGTCTACACGGCGGTCGAGTGCAGTGACGTGAACTGGCCGCGCAGCTGGGCCTACTGGAATTCGGACACCAGGAAGGTCTATGCCAGAGCGCCGTTTGAGACGTGGGGCAATGCCTGGTTCAATGCGGCCTGCGCGTTCTGGCCGGTGAAGGGGCCAGCCAGGCCGTTGCACATCGACGGCGCCGGGCTGCCGCCGATCCTGATGCTGCAGGGCACGCTGGATGCGGCCACGCCCTACGCCGGGGCACTGGCCGCCCGCAAGCTGCTCCCCAGTGCGCGGCTGGTCGTAGTGCAGGGCGGCGGGAACCATGGGCAGTCGCTCACCTATCCGCCGAACCTCTGCGTGAACGGCTACCTCAACCGGTACCTGGCGAACGGCTCGCTGCCAGGTCAGCCCGGCCTGGTCAACGCCAGCTGCCCGGCGCTGCCGGCGCCTACCCCGGCCGGGCCGTAGCTACCGCTGTCCCGGGGACCGCCGCACGCGGGCCGGACCTCCTTGCCCTTACCCGCGTTGCCCGGAGGCATTCCGCGCCGCCATGCCGTTAGTCTTGAGTTGTGCTGCGGACAAGGCCATGGCGTTCAGCGTCGCTGCGGCTGCTCACTGATCACGATCGCGACGAGGCACTTGCCATCTGCGACCGGGATCCCATTGCCAACGTCTTCGCCAGCGCCCGTATCCGCGCGACCGGCCTGGATCCGACGCGGCTGGGCGGTCAGCTCTGGGGTTACACCGATGGTGGCGGCGCGCTCAGCGCGCTGTGCTATTCGGGCGCCAACCTGGTGCCGGTTGAGGCTGGCCCGGATGCGGTTGCGGCGTTCGCGGCGAAGGCGCGGATGCAGGGCCGCCGCTGCACATCGATCGTCGGCCCGGCCGGGGCGGTCAGCCAGCTATGGTCCCTGCTCGCGCCATCCTGGGACGCCCCGCGCGACGTCCGGCCGGTTCAGCCAGTGCTGGCGATGTCCGTCCCGTCCGCGATCGAGCCGGATCCGCGGGTTCGGATGGTGCGCCTGGGTGAACTTGACGTGCTGCTGCCAGCCTGCATCGCCATGTTCACCGAGGAAGTCGGTGTCTCGCCGGTCGGCGCTGACGGCGGTGCCGCCTACCGGGCCCGGATGGCCGATCTCATCGGCGCCGGGCGGTCGTTCGCCCGGATAGATGACGGCAAGGTTATCTTCAAGGCCGAGATCGGCGCTGTGACGCCACATGCTTGCCAGGTGCAGGGCGTGTGGGTGCCGCCGGATGAGCGCGGCCGCGGGCACGCGGTGCGCGGCATGGCCGCTGTCGTGCAAGCCGCGCTGCGGCTCGCGCCGGTGGTGACCCTGTACGTCAACGATTTCAACGCTCCGGCCCGTGCGGCGTACCGGCACGTGGGCTTCACCCAGGCCGGAACGTTCATGTCAGTGCTCTTCTAAGCGGTGCTGTTCTGAGCGGTGCTGTTCTGAGCGGTGCGGTCCGCAACCGGCCGCCGGAGCCAACGGATATTCAGCTGCCCGGTCTCCGCGAGGGTGCTAGGATCCCGAGTTCTTGTGCCACCGTCGTTCCCCGTTAGTAGCCGTTTTCTTTTCCCTCCTCTCCGCACGGGGGTGATGAGTCATGCCGTCGGCGAGTTCCCCGGACGCCGCGGACCTCATACTTGATGCCGAGCGCGAGCACTTGCGCTCCTCCCGCCGCTACCTCGAGCTGATGCGCACGGATGTGCTGTCGCTGCGGGCCATGGGCGGTGATCCGGTCTCCGAGGAGTACCTCAAGGCCGACTTGTACCGCCGGGCCGAGGCGCTCCGCGACCTGCCGGACACGCCGCTGTTCTTCGGTCGGCTCGACTACCGGCCGGGTTCGCTCGCGGCCGCCAGCGCGGCCGCGGACCGCGTCCAGACCCAGGACGACCAGCCGGCCGGCGAGCACTTCCATGTCGGCCGCCGGCACGTCCATGACAACCACGGCACCCCGGTTGTCATCGACTGGCGTGCGCCAGTGTCGCGGCCGTTCTACCGGGCCAGCCAGGCTGACCCGATGGGCCTGGAACTCCGCCGTCGATTCGGTTTCTCCGGCGGCGAGCTGACCGCGTTCGAGGACGAGCGGTTCGGCGGGGATGCCCGGCAGCCGACCGCGACCAGCCGGATCCTGATCGAGGAGATCGAGCGCCCCCGGTCGGGGCCGATGCGCGACATCGTCGCGACGATCCAGCCAGAGCAGGACGACATCGTCAGGGCCGCAGCCGATCAGACCGTGTGCGTTCAGGGCGCTCCCGGTACCGGGAAGACGGCTGTGGGGCTGCACCGGGTGGCCTACCTGCTGTACGCGCACGCGCAACGGCTCGGCCGCGGCGGGGTGCTAGTGGTCGGGCCGAACAAGGCCTTCCTCGCCTACATCCGGAATGTCCTGCCCGCGCTCGGTGAGCTCGACGTTGCCCAGCTCTCGGTTGCGGACCTGACTGCTGCTGTGCCGGTCCAGGCCACCGATTCGGAGCAGGCAGCCAGGCTGAAAGGCGACGCGCGGATGGCGCAGGTCCTCGCCAACGCGCTCTGGGATCAGCTGGCCGAGCCCGCTGAGCCGATCATGCTGGCGCGCGGGTCGCGCCGCTGGCGGGTGCCCGCGAGCGAGATTTCCGAGCTTGCCGCTGAACTGCGGGCCAGGGGAGTGCGGTACGGGACCGGCCGTGACATGCTCGCGCACCGGATCGCGCATGTGATCCTTACCCGGATGGAGGCGGCCGGCGAGACCTGTGATGACCGTACGCACGACTCGGTCCGCCGCACCAGGCAGGTGCAGGCTGCGGTGGCACAGGTGTGGCCCAAGGCTGACCCGGTTCGGATGGTGTTTCGCCTGCTGTCTGATCCCGACTTGCTGAAGCGGGCCGCTGACGGGCTGCTCGACGCTGACGAGCAGGCTGCGATCGGCTGGGCACGCCCGCCGCGCAGTCCCGGCTCGGCCCGGTGGAGCGCGGCCGACGCGGTGCTGATCGACGAGATGGCCGACCTGATCGAGCGCACGCCCAGCCTGGCGCACATCGTGGTTGACGAGGCCCAGGACCTGTCGCCGATGCAGTGCCGGGCAATCGGCCGACGGTGCGCGACCGGCTCGGCAACGGTCCTCGGCGATCTCGCCCAGGGCACTACCCCCTGGGCGACCACCAGCTGGGAGGAGCTGCTCAGTCATCTCGGCAAGCCCGATGCCGACCTGCGCGTGCTGGACACCGGTTACCGGGTGCCGCGGCAGATACTCGACTTCGCTAGCGGGCTGCTCGGCCAGATCGCGCCGGAGCTGCGCCCGGCCACCTCGGTCCGGCAGGACCCCGGTGCGCTGCTTGTCAGGCAGCTCTGGCCGGCCGAGTTCGACAGTGCACTCGCAGCGGCGTGCGCGGAGGCGCTCGGGCTGCCCGGTTCGGCGGCCGTGATCGCCGCCGACGCTCAGATCCCGGCGCTCGCCGCGGCAGTGGCCGCGGCCGGCCTGCCGCACGCGATCCTGGACGGCGTGACGGACAGCGACCTGATCACCCTGGTCCCGGTGAGCCTTGCCAAGGGCCTGGAATTCGACCAGGTCATCGTCTGCGAGCCGACCCGGATCGCCCGCGCCGAGGCGCGCGGCCTCAACCGGCTCTATGTCGCGCTGACCCGGGCGGTCTCGAGGCTGACGGTGTTGCACTCCGAGCCGCTGCCGGCCGCATTGCGCTAGCCCGCACTACATCTCCTTCAGGACCGCGGCCATCAGCGCTGCGGAGTCGTCGAACGACAGCGCCGTCGCCCGCAGATGGTTAAAGAACACGTTGTACCTGTGGACTTCCTCGACGTTCTCCACCCAGAGCGCGCTGGTCAGGTCCTCCAGGTAAACCACATCCGGATCGGCCTCCTCGCCGAAGACGAGGATGACGAATGGCCGTCCCATGGCCGGGTGGGCGCCACCACCGAAGGGGATGACCTGCAGTGACACGTTACGCAGGCCGCCGAGCTCGTGCAGGTACTCCAGTTGCAGCCGCATCACCTCGGCGCCGCCAACCTGGCGGCGCAGGGCGGCCTCGTCCAGCACGGCCCACACCTTCGGCGGGCTGGTGATCGTCAGCCGCTGCCGCTCCATCCGCAGTGCGACCTGGCGCTCGATCTCGGCACGCGGGCTGTTGACCATGCCCGCTGCGATGACCGCGCGCGCGTACTCCTCGGTCTGCAGCAGGCCGGGAATCAGGTTGACCTCGTAGATCCTGATCTCCGACGCCGCGCTCTCCAGCCCGAGGTAGGTGGCGAAATGCGGCTGCACGCTATCGCCGTAGGCGTGCCACCAGCCCTTCTGCCGCGATTCCCTGGCGAGCTGCACCAGCGCATCACGCTGGACGTCCGGCACGCCGTAGATCTCGAGGATGTCGCGCACGTCGCGCGGTGACACCGAGACCCGCCCGGTCTCTACCCGGCTGATCTTGGATGCCGAGCACTCAAGCTGCTCGGCAACTTCCTCGCAGGTGAGCTTCGCTGCTTCGCGCAGGCGCCTCAGTTCGAGCGCAAGCCGACGACGACGGACAGTCGGACTTTGCGTGCTTGCCATTAGTCACCTCCCGCGCCAACTTCCTTATCGGTTGGTCACCTGGGTGGTGCAACACAGTGTGGCGGCGACGCCAACCGTCCGTCCAGTGCCGGCACTCGGTTCCCACGAAGAACTCCAACTGAGCGCTGTGTGCGAACTTCGATATGCACGTTGCACATCAGGCCGAAGGCAGTGCATAGTGAGTTCGGTGTCATTACTCTATGCTGTGCAACAGCTACACGAGGTGACTGCATTGATGCTTAAGGCGCCGCCGACGGCCCGCGCCACCGGGGGCGAGACAAAGTCTGGCCCGGCCGCCGGTTCTGCTTCTAGCCTGGCCGTAGGCGTAGCGGCCGCCCCGCCGGCCGCCTCTCCCGGATCGGCCGCCCCCACCATTCCCGCGGTGCCTGCCCCCACCATTCCCGCGGCGCCTGCCCCGGCTGCCTTTGCCACGTCGCCCGTCCCTGCTTCCGGGCCGTCCCGCACCCGCTCCGCCGGCGCGGGGACGGCCGATGCTGCCGCCACACGGTCAGCTACCTGGCAGGCAAACCTTGCCCGGCTGGAAGGGCTTGCCGAGGTACTCAATGGTCGCGGCCTGCGGGTCAGGCTGATGACGCCACCGGGCCGGGTCCCCAGCCTGCACGTGGTCAACCCCGGCGCGGTCGCACTGACGGAGGACGTCTATGCCGGACGGGGCCAGGACGGGACGTGGTGGTTCTGGTGGTCCTGGGCTGAGCGCATCACCGTCGGCGAGGACCTGGAGGGTGCGGCGTCGATGATCGAGCACGTCCTCGCCGCTCACCCCGCAACGGCCACATAGCACTCCAACCCGCCACCGCAAAAGGCATCTATCAGCTCAAAAGCAGTTCGCCACGCGTCTGGGTCGGATGCTAAGTCGCTCACCAGCGGGCGCGGCGGGCTAGCCGCGCAGGCTAGCGGGCGGCATGCCAGGGAACGCCTGAGCGGACCCGCGCCATGCCTCGGCGCGAAGCGCGGCCGCCCGGACCTGCGTGGCGCCAAGGCTGCGCAGGCCGCTTTCCGGCAGGGCGACGAGCTCGAGGTAGGCCCCGGCGACCCGGTCCTCCAGCGTCACGGCGAGCGCCCTGGCTTCGGCCGGCGTGCGCACTGGCCCTGGCATCCGGTAGGCAACGGCAGCCGGAACGGGGTTCGCGCCGCGGTCGGTGATCAGCTGAGACAGCTGATCACGGGCGCGCACGTGCGCCATCCAGTCGGCCGTGGCGAGCGCCTGCTCAGCAGAGCCCTGTGGCAGGCGGGCGCCGACAACGCCATAGCCGTAGCCGGCCGCCTGCTCGGCTGCCAGCGCGATCTGCAGCGCGGCGATCACTGTCGCGGTCGCGTTCGTCATCAGTGCCGTCGCGCTGCCCGCAGGTACGGCACATGCGTTGCCTCCGACGCCGCGATGCTCGCGAAGAGCTGCGCCAGCCCGGCCGGAAGATGAGCGAGCTGCGCGATCAGCCGGTCCGACGCGGCCTGCTCAGCTTGCTCGAGCTGGGCCAGGGTCATGGCCACGCCGCTGCCCCGGCTGCCTGCTCCGGCGCCTGCCGGGCTGTGCGCAGCCGCTGGCTGGCGCCCGGCAGGCGCCACGAGCCGCGACTTGAGCTGGGCCAGGTGCTGACGATGGTCGGAGAGCACCGCGGCGAGGGCGGCAGCCATTCGCCCGTGGGCGTCAGCGCCGAGCCCCGCTGATCCGGTGGCGCCGGTCACCGCCAGGTAATTCGCGACGAGTTCAGCTTCGTCGTCGATTGCGGTGCGCAGCGTGCCGACGTCGGCGGGCGGCGCGGGCGGCGCGCCGAGAACCTTGATGCCATTGCAGGCACTGAGCACGATCGGCAGCGCCGTCGCCGAAGCGATGAGCAGCGCCCGGCGGGCAGGGCCGGTTGCCTCAGAGCCGGCGGCCGCCCTGTCACCTGCCATCACCACATCCCCCGTCATCCTCCGTACCGCAGACAGTGCCGGCGCCTGGCGTCGTTCGTGGCCCGAACTGCTAGGGCGCGAACCGCAGCTCCGTGACCCGGCTAGGCTAGATGTCGGCGCGGCTGCCCGCTCCAGCGCTATGCCCAGCGAAGATAACAGCACAGGTCACGGGCGAGGAGGTCGTCATGCACGGTGGCTCCCGTCACGGTTCGCATCCCCGGGCCAAGGGCAAGATTAGCGGCCGGGAGGCAGGGCCGCGTGCTGCCCAGCCCAGTCAGCTGCCCGACTCCGACCGGCTGGCCCGCCTGCTTGAGCCTGTGGTGCACGCGATGAACATGGACCTGGAAGGCATCCGCGTGACGTCGGCCGGCCGCCGGCGGTTGCTCCGGGTGATCGTTGACGCAGACGGCGGCGTTAGCCTGGACGACATTGCGCTCGCCAGCCGTGAGCTGTCGGTCACGCTCGACAGCTCGGCAGAGATGGGCGACCAGCCGTACACCCTGGAGGTGTCGTCGCCGGGCGTCGACCGCCCGCTCACGGCGCCCCGGCACTGGCGGCGCGCGACCGGCCGGCTGGTGGTAGCCCCGCTGACGACCGATGCCGTCGGCCACCAGGACGGGAACGGGGCAGCCACGGCCGAGGGTCGCATCACCGGCTGGAGTGAGCATGGCGTGATCCTGGAGCGAGACGGCGTGACTCGCGAGTATCGGTACGCACAACTGGGCCCGGGGCGGGTTCAGGTCGAATTCGGTCATTTCGGCGACTCCGCCGCTGATGCTGATGCTGACGTTGATGTTGACGCTGACGTTGGCGACGAAGACTTGGGCGAGGAGGACTAGGTGGACATTGACCTGAGCGTCCTGGGGAGCCTGGAGGCGGAGAAGGACATCTCGCTCGATCTGGCGATCAAGGCCATCGAGGATGCGCTGTTGGTGGCATATCACAAGACTGACGGCGCGGCGCCGCTGGCGCGAGTAGAGGTCGACCGGCGCAGCGGGCACGTCACCGTCTGGGCGCGCGGAACGACCGCGGCGGGCGAGCCCGGCGAGGAGTACGACGACACGCCGGAGGGCTTCGGCCGTATCGCGGCCACTACGGCACGCCAGGTGATCCTGCAGCGGCTGCGGGACGCCGAGGACGAGCTGACCTTCGGCGAGTACGCCGGCCGCGAGGGTGACGTTGTCGCCGGCGTCATTCAGCAGGGCAGGGATCCCAGGGCAGTCCTCGTGGATCTCGGCAAGCTGGAGGCCATCCTGCCGCCGACCGAGCAGGTGCCCGGCGAGAAGTACGTGCACGGTGAACGGCTGCGCTGTTACGTGCTGCACGTCCGCAAGGGCTACCGCGGCCCGTCGGTGACCCTGTCCCGGACCCACCCCAACCTGGTAAAGAAGCTGTTCGCGATGGAGGTACCGGAGATCGCCTCCGGGGCGGTGGAGATAGCCGCGATAGCCCGCGAGGCGGGTCACCGCAGCAAGATTGCGGTGATATCGCACCAGCCGGGCGTCAACGCCAAGGGTGCCTGCATCGGCCCGATGGGCAGCCGGGTCCGGAACGTGATGACCGAGTTGCATGGCGAGAAGATCGACATCGTCGACTACTCGCCCGATCCAGCCCAGTTTGTCGCTCATGCCCTTTCACCTGCGCGGGTGACGAAGGTAAACGTGGTCGATCTGCAGGCACGGGTAGCGCAAGTCATCGTGCCCGACTACCAGCTCTCGCTGGCTATCGGCAAGGAGGGGCAGAATGCCCGGCTGGCCGCCAGGCTGACCGGCTGGCGGATCGACATCAGGCCGGATACAGCTGAGGCAGGGCCGGCCGCTGCCTCAGCCGCACCACCCCCGCCGGAAGAGGCGCCTGCCCCGGATGCAGTCGCTGCGCCCCGCGTAGTTGCCGTGGCTGCCGGCGGGCCCGTGCCGGCCAGGGGGCCCGTGCCGGCCAGGGGGCCCGTGCCGGCCAGGGGGAATGTTCCTGCGAAGGGAGCCGTTGTCAAAGAGTCAGCGGGCGCAGCTGCTGCGCGAGATCCGGATTTCGGGCCAGGTGCAGCGCCAGGTAGCGCTCAGGCCAAGGCCCTGTAAGCTGGACACCGCACGCGCTGCGCCGGTCCGCACCTGTATCGGGTGCGGGGAACGCGCGGCCAAGCAAGACTTGGTCCGCTTGGTGGCGGCAGGAGACGAGATTGTTCCTGACATCACCGCGCGGCAGCCCGGTCGAGGTGCATACCTGCATCCAAGCCTGGCATGCTTGGAACGAGCCCTGCGCCGTAAGGCGTTCCCGCGAGCCCTTCGCCTTCCGGCAGCGCTGCCGGCGGGCAGGGTCGCGGAATACCTGTCCGGCAGGTAGCGACTCGCACGGCGAGAGGAAAGAAGGCTGAATTGCGATGAGCGCCCGATGAGCATGCGGCGATGAACAGCACAATCTGACGCCGGACGGAGCACGCCCTGCCCCGCCGGCTGGCAGGCCCGGGGTAGACCGGGCCGAGTAGAGGGAGCGTAGTGGCGAAGGTCCGGGTTTACGAACTCGCTAAGGAGTTCGGCGTCGAGAGCAAGGCCGTTATGGCCAAGCTCCAAGAGATGGGTGAGTTTGTCAGGTCCGCGTCCTCGACAATCGAGGCGCCGGTCGTCCGCAGGCTCAAAGACGAATTCGCAGGCCAGGCTGCCAGGGGCGGCCACGTCAGCGGGGCCGCGCCGGCTGCGGCCCGCCGTGCTGCGAACGGCCGTGCTGCGAACGGCCAGGTTGCGAACGGCCAGGTTGCGAACGGCCAGGTTGCGAACGGCCAGGTTGCGAACGGCCAGGCCGCCGCTGTAGCGGAAGTAGCCCCGCAGCCTGTCGAGAACGGCCAGGCCGCAAGTGTCGAACCGGCCCCGGCGCAACCGCCGGCCGTGCCAGTCAGAGAGCCTGAGCCGCCGGCCGTGCAGCGGCCCGGCCCGGCCATTACCGTGCCGTTCCCGCAGGACCAGAGCGTCGGTCCGCAGGTGCCGCCGCCGGATGTCAGCCCGGCCCAGCGACCGCAGCCCGGCGCTGCGGCGCCGAGGCCCGCGGCACCCCGGCCGGTCAGCGCCGGACCGCGCCCATCTGCCCCGCCATCCCCTGGTCAGCGGCACGCTCCACGACCCGGCCCGCGGCCTGGTAACAACCCGTTCAGTTCGACGGCCACTGGCATGGGCGCCGCGCCGCGGGCTCCGCAGCCTGGCGCTCCGGCGCCTGGCGCCCCGGCCCCCGGAAGCCCCGGAGCGCCCGGCGGGCCGCGCCCGGCAGGCCCGCGTCCGACCA
>JAJYUU010000059.1 GCA_021792405.1 Actinomycetes bacterium | reverse complement strand
GCTCGGCGGGGTCGAATCGCTGATTGAGCTGCCGGCCAGGATGACGCACGCCTCGGTGTCCGGCTCCGCGCTGGAGGTGCCAGCGGACCTGATCCGGCTGTCAGTCGGGATCGAGTCGGCCGACGACTTGATCGAGGACCTGCGCGCGGCCCTTGAGGCGTGATCGCGTAGACAATCCGCCGGCCAATTGGTTACGCGATAGCGCACGCACGCCGGCGGGTACGGCTGACGCCAGCCTCGGCGGCACGCGATCATGGGTCGGGTGAGCGGATCTGGCCGCAGCGGCTTGTTCGACGGGCTTTTCGCCCGCGGCGCCGTCGGCGTCGGTGACCTGGACTGGCTGCAGGCGCTCCTGGATGCTGAGGCCGGGCTGGCCAGGGCAGCGGAGCGGGCTGGTCTGGCGGAAGCGGGCGCTGGCGCGGCGGTCACCGCCGCGGCCAGGGCTGAGCGATTCGACGTAGCCGAACTCGGCCGCCAGGCGGCACTCACCGGGAACCCGGTGCCCGCCATGGTGCGCGCGCTGACCGCGCTGGTGCCCGCCGAGGCGAAGTCGGCTGTCCATGTCGGCGCCACCAGCCAGGACATCATCGACACCGCTGCCATGCTGCTGGCCAGGCGCGCGATCGCCGTCATCGGCGCCGACCTGGCCGTCGCGGCGGACCTGGCGGCCGCACTTGCCCGCGGCCATGCGGGCACCGTGATGGCCGGCCGGACGCTGCTGCAGCAAGCGGTACCCGTCACGTTCGGCCTGGTCGCGGCGGGCTGGCTGGCCGGCATCGACGAGTCCGGCAGCGAACTGCGCCGGCTGGCCGCCACCAGGCTGGCGGTTCAGTACGGCGGCGCGGCCGGCACGCTGGCATCGCTGCGCGCGGACGGGCCCGCCGTCGCGGCGCTGCTCGCCGCCGAACTCGGGCTCGCCGCGCCAGTGCTGCCCTGGCACACGAACCGGCAGCGGATCGTGCAGCTCGCCGCAGCGCTGGCCGGCGTCTGCGCCGCGCTCGGCAAGATCGCCAGGGACGTGACGCTGCTCGCGCAGACGGAGATCGCCGAGCTTGCCGAGGGCAGCGATGATCCGCGGCAGGGCGGCTCATCGGCCATGCCGCACAAGCGGAATCCGGTCGCGTCCGTGCTGGTGCTCGGCTGCACACGGCGCGCGCCAGGCCTGCTGGCGACGCTGGCGCAAGCGGCCGAGCAAGAGCTTCAGCGGGCAGCCGGCGCCTGGCACGCGGAATGGGAAACGCTGTCGGATCTGCTGCGGCTGACCGGATCGGCGGCCTCGTGGTCGGCTACCCTGCTGACTGGCCTGCGAGTGGACACCGTCAGGATGCGCGCCAACCTGGACGCGTCTGGCGGCCTGATGCTCGCCGAGCACGTGGCGGCGCAGCTAGCGCCGGCGGTGGGCAGGCTTGCCGCGCACGACATGGTGGCCGCTGCGGCGGCGCGCGCGGCCCGGCAGGGCACCGGACTTGCCGAGGCGTTGCTTGCCGACGCGGCTGCCGCAGGTGCGCTGCGCGCGGCGGGCCTCGGCGAGCGCGAGCTTGCCAGTGCGCTCGATCCCGCCCGCTATCTCGGGGCGGCCGCGGACTTCATCGGCCGCGCGCTCGCCGCGCACGAGCAGGAAAGGAGTTCGCCAGTTGAACGATGAGGATCGCACGGCCACGGGCATGCGAACGCGCCGCGAGGTACTCGGCGATGAGCACGTCGACCGGGCCGCGGCGAGCACCACCGACTTCACCGCGCCGTTCCAGGACTTCATTACCCGGTACGCCTGGGGCGAGATATGGACCAGGCCCGGCCTGTCCCGGCCGGAGCGCAGCATGATCACGATCGCGATGCTGGCGGCGCTCGGCCGTGACGAGGAACTCGCACTGCACATCCGGGCCGGTCTGCGGAACGGCCTGCGCCCGGACGATATCCGCGAAGTCCTGCTCCAGGTAGCCGTCTACGCCGGAGTCCCGGCCGCCAACCGGGCGTTCGCGATCGCCGCCGCCACGATTGACAATTATTCGTAGTACGCACAACTGTTCAGATAGCGGTGATCTTTAGATATCGTTACGGTAAAGCAGACGGGAGGACAGGTCGGAAGTGGCGCAGATCGTGACGCTAGCCGAAGCGATCTCGGCGGCCATCCGTGATGGCGACACCGTGGCGATGGAGGGCTTCACCCACCTGATCCCGCACGCCGCCGGGCACGAAGTCATCCGGCAGCAGCGGCGAGACCTGACGCTGGTCAGGATGACCCCGGACATCATCTACGACCAGCTCATCGGCGCTGGCTGCGCGCGCAAGCTGGTCTTCTCCTGGGCGGGAAATCCCGGTGTCGGGTCGCTGCACCGGTTCAGGGACGCGGTGGAGAACTCCTGGCCGCGCCCGCTCGAACTGGAGGAGCACAGCCACGCCGGGATGGCCAACCGGTTCGCCGCCGGCGCGGCGGGCCTGCCGTTCGCGGTACTGCGTGGTTACCGGGGTACCACCCTTCCGGCCCATACCGCCGGCGTCGCCGACATCGTCTGCCCGTTCACCGGCGAGACCCTCACTGCGGTGAGCGCCCTGCGGCCGGATGTCGCGGTGATCCACGCCCAGCGGGCCGACACGCAGGGGAACGTGCAGTACTGGGGAATCGGTGGCGTGCAGAAGGAGGCTGTGCTGGCATCGAGCCGCTCGGTCGTCACGGTCGAGGAGATCGTGGACCGCCTTGACCCGCGCCCCGGAGCGGTGGTGCTGCCATGGTGGGCCATCGGTTACATCGCGGTCGTCCCCGGCGGCGCGCACCCGTCCTATGCGCTCGGTTACTCCGCCCGCGACAACGACTTCTATCAGGCCTGGGACGCGATTTCGAGAGACCGCCAGCGGTTCGCCGGCTGGCTGGACGAGCACGTCTACGGCCGCGCGCCGGCCGGGCATGGGAGCCGGAGCGTGACCGCGTGCTGACCTACACAGCTGACGAGATGATGACCGTTACCGCGGCGCGATCGCTGCGCAACGGGATGACCTGCTTTGTCGGCATCGGCCTGCCGAGCGAGGCGGCGAACCTGGCCCGCGCGACGCATGCGCCGGACCTCGTGCTGATCTACGAGTCGGGAACCATCGGCTCCAAGCCCGGTCAGGTGCCGCTGTCCATCGGCGACGGCATCCTCGCCGAGACGGCTGACTCGGTCGTGAGCGTGCCGGAGATCTTCAACTACTGGCTGCAGCCAGGGCGCATCGATGTCGGCTTCCTCGGCGCCGCCCAGCTCGACCGGTACGGCAACATCAACACCACGGTGATCGGGCCGGCTTACGACAGCCCGGGTGTGCGCCTGCCTGGCGCGGGCGGCGCGCCGGAGATCGCCGGGGCGTGCAAGGAAGTGACGGTGGTGCTGCGCCAGTCGCGGCGGACTTTCGCCCGGCAACTCGACTTCGTCACCTCGGTCGGGTTCGGCGACGGGCCAGGGTCCCGGCAGCGGCTCGGCCTCTCTGGCGGCGGCCCGCGCCTGGTGATCACCGATCTCGGCGTGCTGCGTCCCGATCCGGACACCTGCGAGCTCGTGCTGACAGGCATCTACGCTGGAGTCCCGGTCTCGCGGGTGCAGGACAACACGGGCTGGGACCTGAAGGTGTCGGCCGAGCTGGCCGAGATCCTGCCGCCGACGGAGGCCGAGCTGGCCGCGCTGCGCGACCTGCTTGCCAGCAGGTCTCCGGCCGGGCCAGCGTCGGCCGGGCCAGCGTCGGCCGGGCCAGCGCCGGTTGCGCCAGCGCCGGTTGCGGCTGCCGGAGTCGGCGACTGACACCAGGCTGCCGGACCCGGTGAGCGAGAAGGGAAAGAATCCATGACTGCCAGTGATGAGCGGGCTGCGGGCCGGCTCGCGTTGCCGCGGTACTCATCTGCGGCCGGCGTTCATCCGCCGCTGGACAGCCCGGGCTACAAATCGTCCCGGCTGCGCGCGCCGAGCCAGCCGCTGGTGCCGATGCCGCAGCGGCTGACCGAGATAACCGGGCCGCTGCTCGGCGCGGAGCGGGTCACCGCCGGTGACGCTGACCTGACGACCGGCCGCGGCGGCGAGCCGCTGGGCGAGCGGATCATCGTCAGCGGCCGGGTGCTGGACTCCGACGGACGCCCGGTGCCGGACACGCTCATCGAGATCTGGCAGGCCAATGCCTCCGGCCGGTACGCGCACCAGGTCGACGACCACCCGGCGCCACTCGACCCGAACTTCACCGGCGCCGGCCGCTGCGTCACCGATTCGCTGGGCCGGTACCGCTTCCTCACCATCAAGCCAGGCGCCTATCCGTGGCGGAACCACTTCAACGCCTGGCGGCCAGCCCACATCCATTTCTCGCTGTTCGGCCGGGCGTTCACCCAGCGCCTGGTCACCCAGATGTACTTCCCGGCCGACCCGCTGTTCCCGCTGGACCCGATCTTCAACTCGATCCCGGATCCGGCGGCCCGCGCGCGGCTCATCTCCGCGCTCGACATGGAACTGACGCAGCCGGACTGGGCGCTCGGCTACCGCTGGGACATCGTTCTGAGGGGCCGGACCGCCACCGTGTTCGATACGGAGGGAAAGTGAGCGAAGGCATCACCCCGTCCCAGACCGTAGGGCCGTTCCTCGGTATCGGCCTGCCCTGGCCTGACGGGCCATTCGTAGTGCCGCCGGGGACGCCTGACTCGATCGTGATCGAGGGCCGGGTGCTGGACGGTGACGGCCAGCCGGTCCCGGACGCGCTGGTGGAGACCTGGCAGGCCGACCCGGATGGCCGGTTCGACCACCCCGACGACCCGCGCGGGCGGGCCGCTGCCCACGGCGGCTTCCGCGGATTCGGCCGCTCCGCGACCGACCCGAGCGGGAACTACCAGATCGTCACACTCCGGCCCGGCGCTCTGCCCTGCCCCGGCGGCGGGACCGAGGCACCGCACCTGGACGTCTCGGTGTTCGCTCGCGGTTTGCTGGACCGGGTCGTGACCAGGATCTACTTCGCTGACGAGGCCGAGGCCAATGCCGCCGACCCGGTGCTGGCATCGGTCGCCGACCCGGCCCGCCGGGCGACCCTGATCGCGGCTCGGGCCGGTGATGGCGGCGGGACGGCCGGCGATGGCGCTTGCGGCCGCTTCAGGTTCGACATCCGGCTGCAAGGCGAGCTGGAGACTGTCTTCTTCGATGCCTGAGCCAGCCCGGCCGGCGGCGCCGCTCGCGCTCGCGGCGCAGGTCACCGGCCCGCCCGGTGCGCCGGTGCTCGTCCTCGGCAACTCTCTTGGCACCAGCGCCGAGGTCTGGGACCGGCAGCTGCCCGCCTTCGCCGAGAGCTTCAGGCTGGTGCGCTATGAGCTGCCCGGCCACGGCGGCTGCGCCGCCTGGCCCGGCCGGTATACGATCGCCGCGCTTGGCGCTGGCGTGCTCGACCTGCTGGACTCGCTCGGCGTGGCACGAGCCGGCTACTGCGGGATCTCGCTTGGCGGCATGATCGGGATGTGGCTGGCGGCCAATGCGCCCGGCCGGATCGCCGCGCTCGGCCTGGTCTGCACCGCCGCGCACCTGCCGCCGGCCGGTGACTGGCTGGACCGCGCCCGCCGGGTCCGGACGGCAGGCCTGGCCTCGATCTCGGCCGCTGTCGTCAGCCGCTGGTTCACCCCGGCCTATGCCGCGACGGAGCCGGCCGTCGTGGCCCGGTTCCTGGCCGGGCTCGAGCGGACCGATCCGGACGGGTACGCAGGCTGCTGTGAGGCCATCGCGGACATGGACCTGCGGGGCGGCCTGCCCGCCATCACCGCGCCCACGCTGGTGATTTCCGGAGCCGACGATCCGGCGACGCCGCCCGAATGCGGCGCCGTCATCGCCAGCCGGATCCCCGGCGCGCGCCTTGAGGTGATCCCCGGCGCAGCGCACCTGGCGGCCATCTCGGCGCCCGATCTGGTCACCACCGCCTTGCGCCGGCACCTGAGCGCAGCGGCAGCCAGCGATGCTGGCTGGGGACACGAGCGCTAGCATGCGCTGGAGATGACAACTTCCGGGCGCAGAGCGAACACCTTGGGCATGCGCGAGCAGCGGGCGGGAAGCCAGCCGGGCGCCGGCAGCCGCGTGGCCGCCGACGGCGCGGGCGAGCGCGATGCCGACGAGTCAGCCGGCGCGGGCCGCGACAGCGACTTCGTTCAGTCGCTCGACCGCGGGCTCGCCGTGATCAGGGCCTTCGGTCCCGGCCGGGAGCGGCTGAGCCTCAGCGATGTGGCCAGGGAGACCGGCCTCACCAGGGCTGCGGCCCGCCGCTTCCTGCTCACCCTGGTCAAGCTCGGCTACGTGCGCAGCGACGGCCGGGAGTTCTCGCTCCGCCCGCGGGTGCTCGAGCTCGGCTACGCTTTCCTGTCCGGCCTGGCGATGCCCGAGATAGCCTCGCCGCACCTGGAAGAACTCGTTGCCCAGGTGCGGGAGTCGTCGTCGATCTCGGTGCTGGACGGCCACCACATCGTCTATGTCGCGCGGGTGCCGACCAAGCGGATCATGACGGTCGCGATATCGGTGGGCACCCGGTTCCCGGCGCACGCGACCTCGATGGGCCGGGTGCTGCTAGCCGGGATGAGCCCAGCGGACCTGGAAAAATACCTGAGCGAAGCGAACCTCGAGGCGCTCACCGCGCGAACGGTCACCGATCCGGCCCGGCTACGGGAAATTGTCCGCGAGGTCGGCCGGCAGGGCTACGCGATCGTCGATCAGGAACTCGAGGAAGGGCTGCGCGCTATCGCCGCGCCCATTCACGGCGCCGGGGACGCAGTGATCGCGGCGATCAACTTGTCCGCGCACGCCAGCCGGGTCAGCATGGCCGCGATGCGGTCTCACCTGCTGCCCGCATTGCTGGAGACGGCCAGCCGCATCGAGGCAGACCTCAGGTCGCAGGGCGCGAGCTGACTGATCCGCGGCGTTCCCGATGCCGCGCGGCTTTCTCGGCGATACGGTTCCGCCGGCCGGTCAACGTGACCCGTTGACACCGATACGCAAGGCTGATTAGGTTTCTACATTGCGCATAGTCGTGCGCCACGCGAACATTCGGCTCGGAACCAGCCTGGAGTGCCCGGCCATCGCCTTACTGTCCGGGGCAATGCCAGACAGGCCGGCTGGCGCGGGCGCTGGCCTTGAGGAGACGGTATGGAAGATCAGGAATCCGGCCGGCTGGCTGGCCAGGATCTCCAGCTCAGCAGACGCTCGGTGCTGCGGGGGATAGGGTTCGGCGCTGCCGCGGCAGGCGCGGGCGGGCTTCTTGCCGCTTGCGGCTCAGCCATCAAGGGTGCCGGCTCGGGCGCGGCCGGCACCATCAACATCGGCTTGATCACCCCGCTCACCGGAGCCTTTGCTGGCTTCGCGTCCGGTGACCAGTTCGTGCTCAGCCTGGTGAAGGGTGCGTCGATCTACAAGAGCGGCATCAAGATCGGCGGCAAGACCTACAAGATCAATATCAATGTCCAGGACAGCCAGTCGAGTCCGACCCGCGCGGCGCAGGTGGCGCAGCAACTCATCGCGAACCACGCCGACCTGATCCTGACCACGTCGACGCCGGAAGTCACGAACCCGGTAGCGGCAGCCTGCCAGAAGGCCGGCACCCCGTCCCTGGCCACTGTCGTACCGTGGGAGTCCTGGTATGCCGGCCTCGGCGGCGACCCGCTGAAGCCGACCACGGACTTCAAGTACGCGTCGATGTTCTTCTTCGGGCTGAAGGAGTTCAATGGCACGTTCGAGCCGATCTGGAACCGCATCCACACCAACAAGATCGTGGCCTGCCAGTACCCGAACGACGCCGACGGCAACGCGTTCCGCTTCGGCTTCGAGCCGCTGATCAAGGCGGACGGCTACACGGTCGTGGACGGCGGCGCGTACACCGACGGCACGGCCGACTTCACCTCGATGATCTCGCTGTTCAAGAACAAGAACTGCGAGGTTTTCAGCAACTGCCCGATCCCGCCGGACTTCAACACGTTCTGGCACCAGGCGTCCCAGCAGGGCTTCAAGCCGAAGATCGCCACGGTGGCGAAGGTGCTGCTGTTCCCGGCCGACTGCGACGCGCTCGGTCCCACGCTGGTGAACAACATCGCCACCGACTCGTGGTGGGGCCCGTACATGCCCTACAGTTCCTCGCTGGATGGCATGACCGCCAGTGCGCTCGCCGCCGCCTACGAGGCCAAGTCCGGACAGCAGTGGCTGCAGTCACTCGGCTCCACCTACTCGCTGTTCGAGGTGGCCAAGGAGGCGCTCAGCAAGGTCAGCGACCCGCATGACAAGGCTGAGGTCGCGGACGCCCTGCACAACGTGAACTACAGCGGCATCTGCGGGCCGATCAACTTCGCGGCCGGCCCGGCGCCGGGCGTGGGCATCATCCGTCCGGTCGGTGTTCAGTGGAAGGCTCAGCCCGCCGGCAGCAAGTACCCGGTCGAGATGAAGGTCGTGGACAACTCGCTCAACCCCAGCGTGCCGATCGGCGCGAACCTCGTGGCGACGAATGCCTGATTCGGTAACGGCCGGCCAGGCCGGGACCGGGGTTACGGGTGTCGTAGCCCCGGCTACCGGCGTGGCCGGCACTGGCGTGTCGCCGGCTCTGCTGGAACTCGATGCGGTCTGCAAGAGCTTCGGCAAGGTCGTTGTCGCCGACAACTTGTCGCTCGCGGTCGGCGAGGCTGAACTGGTCGGAATCGTCGGCCCGAACGGCGCCGGCAAGAGCAGCCTGTTCGGGCTGATTGCCGGCGACCTGGCACCGTCATCGGGCCACATCTTTTTCGCCGGGAAAGGTGTCACCAAGGCGGATGCGGCGGCCCGCTGCCGGCTTGGCATCGGCCGCACCTTCCAGGTGCCCAAGCCGTTCGGGGCGATGACGGTGTTCGAGAACGTGCTCGTCGCTGTGCAGCAAGGCGGCGGCCTGCGGGGCCGGGCGAGCTACGCGGCGGCGGTCGAGGTGCTGGAGCGTACCGGGCTGGCCGCCGACGTGAACCTCCCGGCAGAGCGGCTCGGGCTGCTCTCCCGGAAGCGGCTGGAGGTCGCCAGGGCCCTCGCCACCCGGCCGAGGCTGCTGCTGCTCGACGAGGTAGCCGGCGGGCTGACCGATCCGGAAGTTGCGCAGCTGGCCGATATCGTGCGAGCGATTTCCGCCGAGGGCATCGCGATCATCTGGATCGAGCATGTCGTGCACGCCCTGACGGCGACGGTCAGCCGCCTGCTCTGCCTGTCCGGCGGGCTGATCATCGGCGACGGCGAGCCCGAGACGGTGCTGGCCATGCCCGCAGTCCGCGAGGTCTTCCTCGGCACCGAGGTGACCGCGGAACTGCGGGCCGCGGATCCTGTTACCGGGCCCGCGCCGGCTAGCGCGGCCGACCGGGAGCAGGCATGACAACAAGGATGGTGCCCTAGTGACCGCGGCCGGGACTACCGGCGCAAGCCCGCTGCTCGAAGTGGCAGGGCTGAGCGTGCACCACGGTCAGCTGCAAGCGCTGCATGACGTCAGCATCGCGGTGCCGGCCGGCCAGGTGCACGCGATGATCGGGGCGAACGGGGCTGGCAAGTCCACGTTGCTGCGCACCATCGCCGGCCTGCACGCCCCAACCGCCGGCTCGATCCGGCTAGACGGTCGTGACATCACCGGCCTCCGGCCGGAGCGACGGGTGGCGGCCGGCATCGCGCTGGTGCCCGAGGGCCGCAGGCTCTTCCCGTCGCTGTCGGTCGAAGAGAACCTGCTGATCGGTGCCAGCAGCCGGCGCACGGGCGAATGGAGCATCGATGCCATCTACGACCTGTTCGGCTGGATGCGGGACCGGCGCCGGCAACGCGCCGCGCAGTTGTCTGGCGGCGAGCAGCAAGCGGTGGCCATCGGCCGGGCGCTGGCAGCTAACCCGCGCGTGCTGTTGCTGGACGAGCTGTCCCTTGGCCTGGCGCCAGTCGTCGTACGCAGGATCTACGCGACGCTGCCCCAGCTGGCCGCATCCGGCATGACAATCCTGCTGGTCGAGCAGGACGTCAGCCAGGCGCTCGCGGTCGCTTCGCACGTGCATTGCCTGCTCGAGGGACGGGTCACGCTGGCCGGACCGCCGGCCAGGCTGACCGGCGCGCAGATCGAGGCGGCCTACTTCGGGGTCTCCGCCGCCAGCAACGGCAACGGCTATGGCAACGGCTCGCCGCCCGGCACGCCCGCCAGCGCGGGGCCCGCCAGCGCGGGGCCCGCGAGCGCATCGCCCGCCATTTCAGGGCCTGCCATTTCAGGGCCAGCCCGGCAGGCCGATCAACCGCCAGGAGTGCATCTATGACCTGGGTCAACGCGGTGATACAGGGCGTCATGCTCGGCGGCTTGTACGCACTGTTCGCGTGCGGGCTCTCGCTGATGTTCGGCGTCATGAAGGTGATCAACCTCGCGCATGGTGACCTGGCCATGGTGGCCGCCTATATCGCGCTGGGCGTGGTCACGATCACCCACGTCCCGGCCATCTGGTCCTTCGTGCTGGTCGTGCCGATCTTCGCGGCCCTCGGCTACGTGCTGCAGCGAACGCTGCTGCAGGCGTCGCTGAACCGTGGCGTGATCACCACGCTGCTGGTCACGTTCGGGCTCTCGGTCGTCATCGAGAACGCGCTGCAGCAGTTTCTGTCCGCGAACAGCAGGGAACTGAACATCGGCTCGCTGGTCTCCGACTCGTTCAGCATCGGCTCCCAGATCACGATCGCCTACCTCGACCTGATCATCCTGGTGGTTGCGGTGGCCGTCCTGCTGGGCCTGCAGTACTTCCTGTCGTCCTCCCGCAGCGGCCGGATGATCCGCGCGGTGGCCGACGACCGCGAGGCGGCGCAACTGGCTGGCATCGACTACCGGCACGTCTTCGGCATCGCGACCGCGATCGCCTTCGGCACGGTGGCACTGGCTGGCCTCGCCTACGGCATGTACACCCAGTTCGATCCGACAACCGGGACCACGGCCCTGCTGCTGTACGCGTTCGAGGCGGTCGTCATCGGCGGCCTCGGGTCACTGTGGGGCACGCTGGCAGGCGGCATCCTGCTGGGCGTGGCGCAGCAGGTTGGCGCCCAGTACCACGCGGCCGATCAGGTACTTGCCGGGCAGTTGCTCTTCCTCATCATCCTGGTGCTCCGGCCGCAGGGCATCACCAGCCGCAGGGAACTCGCATGAGCGCAGTCGGACAGGACACCCAGGCCGCCGGCGGCCAGCACCCGCGGGTCGCCGCCCGCGGGCCGGCCGCCGGCCGGGTGGTGACGCGCTCACGGCGGTCAGCCCTGTGGGCCGGGCTGGCCGCGGTCGTCGCGATCGCCATCCTCGGCTACCTGCCGTACCTTGTCTTCTCCGACACCACAGGACTGATGGTCCAGTTCTTCCAGTTGCTGATCATGGCCAGCATGTGGAACCTGCTGGCCGGCTACGCGGGCCTGGTCTCGGTCGGCCACCAGGCGTTCATCGGGCTCGGTGCCTACTTCGTGGTGCTGCTGGCCATGCACGGCCTCAGCCCGTTCACTGCCATCCCGATCGCCACCGCGGCGGCCGGCGTGGTCGGCCTGCCGGTCTGGTGGCTGGTCTCGAGGTTGCGCAGCGGGTACTTCGCGATCACCATGTGGGTCATCGCGTCGGTCTGCATGCTGATCATCATCCAGATCTCCTCGCTCGGCAGCGGAACCGGGATCGCGCTGAGCGGCCTGACGCAGAGCCCGACCCTGCTTGCCGCCGACACCTACTGGGCCACGCTCGCGGTTGCCGTGCTGGCCATTGCCGGCATCTACGCGCTGCTGCGCAGCCGGCTAGGCCTGGCGCTGACCGCGATCAGGGACGACGAGGCCGGCGCGAAGAGCATCGGCGGCCGGGTCGGCTCGGTGCAGCGCCTGGTCTTCCTCGTGACCGCGCTCGGCTGCGGCGCGGCCGGCGCGCTGTACGCGATCAGCCAGCAGTTCATCGTCCCGACGGCCGCGTTCGACGTGTCGTTTACCGCCGAGATGATCTTCATTACCATCATCGGCGGGATCGGCACCATCGAGGGGCCGATCATCGGCACCATCGTGTTCTTCATCCTGCAGCAGACGTTGTCCGCAGACGGCACCTGGTACTGGATCGTCCTCGGCCTGGTGGCCATCGCGGTCGCGATCTGGGCCCCGCGCGGCATCTGGGGACTGGTGTCGGAGAAGTTCGGGATCAGGCTGTTCCCGGTCGGCTACTACGTGTGGCCGGCTGGCGAGCAGCCGCGCCGCCTGCTGGCGCGCTCGGCCCGCCCGTAGGTTCATGGCCGGTCACCGCTAGCTTCCGATCTGCCGCGTTCAGCGCGCTAGTCGGCGAAGGTGATGGCCAGGATGTCAAGGCCGTCGATACGGTCGAAGTGCCGGATGTTGGCTGTTCCGACGCGCCACCCGGCCATGACGGCGGTCGCTGCGACGAGCCGGTCGTGCGCGCCGACATCCTGGCCCGTGGCGGCGAGCTCGGCCCAGATTCGGGCGTGCGCGCGGGCGGCGAGGAGCCCGAAGGGCACCGGGGGAAATGCGGCGAGCACTGCCTCGACGAACGCTTCGCGGCGGGCTCGGTGTTCCGGGGACGCGCGGTGCACGCCATGCAGCAGCTCCGAGGCAGTGATAGCGGCTATCGCGACCTCTTCATCTGGGCCGAGCTGTTCTTCTAGCCGCTCGCTTACTGCGGCCATGGCCGTGGCGGGCGGCAGGCGCCGGACTGCCCGTTCGAGATCAATAAAGACGGTCGTGTCTAGGAGCGTGCCCACGGGTCACCTGGAACCGGCCCGGTATCGGCGAGCACGGCCTCCATGTCGTCCACGAAACCCGGATCGGGCAGCGCGGCCACGGCGAGCAGCCCAAGAGCTTCCCTCAGCGGGCGGCCGCGCCGTGCCGGAGCCGGGCCTGCTGCCGTGTCGTCGGGATGGATGATCACGAATGTCGGCCGTTCGCGGTTCACGACAACCACACGTTCATGCCGGGCGACGGCCTCGCGGGCGCGGCGGGGAATTCGGACCTCCTCGGCCCTGATCGTGGTCATGCCTCAACTATAGCACCACACCGTACTGAAGAGTACGGTTCCGTACGGGGCCGGGCGCGACTGGCGCCGGACTAGCCCGTTTCCTCGGTAATTAACCCTCACCCCAGACCTCGTGCGCGACTTGCACCACGAGACGGAGCTTCGCGCGCTGCTGTTCCTGGGTGAGCACGTTGCCCTCGACGGTGGAGGAGAAGCCGCACTGCGGCGACAAGCACAGCTGATCCAGCGGGACGAAACGGGCTGCTTCGTCGATCCGGCGCTTGAGCGCGTCAACGCTCTCCAGCTCGCCGCGCTTGGTCGTGACCAGCCCCAGCACGACCATCTTGCCCTTCGGCACGAACCGCAGTGGCTCGAAGCCGCCGGACCGCTCGTCGTCGTACTCCAGGAAGAACCCGTCGACGTCAAGCTGGCTGAACAGGGCCTCGGCGACGAAATCGTAGCCGCCTTCGGCGGCCCAGGACGACCGGAAGTTGCCGCGGCACATGTGCGTGGTCACCTTCATGTCCGCAGGCCGGTCGGCTATCGCCTGGTTGACCTGCCGGATGTAGCGCAGGTGCAGGTGCTCGGCGTCCTCGCCGCGCTCCGCGATCTCGGCTCGCTGGGCCGGGTCGTTCAGGTAGGCCAGGCTGGTGTCGTCCAGCTGCAGATAGGTGCAGCCGAGGCGGCCCAGGCGCTGCACCTCCTCGTGGTAGGCAGCGGCCAGGTCCGCCCAGAACTGTTCCATGTCGGGGTAGACGCTCGCGTCGATCGAGGCCGGGCCGCCGCGGTAGTGCACCATGTTCGGCGACGGGATGGTGAGCTTCGGCGTGACGGCGCTGACCACGGACTTCAGGTAGCGGAAATCGTCCTCGAAGATCGTGTGGTCCAGGCGGATCTTGCTGCCGACGTGCAGCGCAGCCGGGGTGAACTCGATCTCGCCGCTGGCGTTGCGGAAGTGAACCGCCAGGTTGCCGGGTGCCTTGGTGATCCCGCCGAGCTGGTAGATGAAGTCCATGTGCCACGACGCGCGGCGGAACTCGCCGTCTGTGGCCGACTGCAGCCCAACGTCGGACTGCATCATGACCACGTCCGCGATCGAGGCATCCTCGACGGCCCGCAGGTGCTCGGCTCCGATCCGGCCGGCCGCGAAATCGTCGCGGGCGGCCAGCAGCTCAGGCGGGCGGAGCAGGCTGCCGACGTGGTCGGCACGGAACGGCGGCGAGGTGCGCATGGAAGTCAGTATCCCTTTCTGATCGGGTCAGGCGGATCCGGACGGCCGGCTGGCAATCGCGAAGCCGGTGTAGTTCTCGGCCAGCGAGGTGGCCGCTGCGGTGGAGCTGGCCACATAGCGCAGCTGGGAGAGCTGCAACTGCGCTTCCATCTCGTCGGCGCCCGGCGAGCGGTGCAGCATGGTCGTCATCCACCAGGAGAAGTGCGTGGACCGCCAGACCCGGCTCAGGCAGGTGGCCGAGTAGTCGGCAGCGAGCGTGTCGTCGCCGCGCAGCAGGGCTACCAGGGCAGGCGCCAGCACGGCGACGTCGGCCAGCGCCAGGTTGAGGCCCTTGGCTCCGGTCGGCGGCACGATGTGGGCCGCGTCGCCGGCCAGGAACAGCCGGCCGTACCGCATCGGCGCGCTGACGAAGCTGCGCATGGGCGTGATGCTCTTGTCCAGCACCGGCCCCTGCTGGAGGGTCCAGCCCGGCAGCTCGAACCGGCGGCTCAGCTCGGCCCAGATGCGATCATCGGGCCACTGCGCGATGTCGGCGTCCGGGGCGACCTGCAGGTAGAGCCGGCTGACCGACAGGCTGCGCAGGCTGTGCAGCGCGAACCCGCTCTGGTGGTGGGCGTAGATCAGCTCGTCGGTAGACGGCGGCACGTCAGCCAGGATGCCCAGCCAGGCGTAGGGATACTCGCGCTCCCAGGTGGTCAGCGCGCCGGCCGGGATCGCGGGGCGGCAGATCCCGTGGAATCCGTCGCAGCCCGCGATGACATCGCAGTCGACGTCGTGACGTGTTCCGCTGGCATCGGTATAGCTGAGCCGGGGCTGGCCGGTGTCGAGGCGGGATACCTCGGTACCGGTGACGCCGAACTCGACCGCGCCGTTGTCGGCGAGCCTGCGGGCGATGAGGTCCTTGACCACCTCAGTCTGCGCATAGACGGTCACGGTCCGGCCGCCGGTCAGCTCGCGGAAGTCGATGTGCCGCCGCTCTCCGTCAAACTGCAGGTAGATGCCGCCGTGCTCGAGGCCCTCGCGGTCGAGCCGGCCGGCCAGGCCGGCCTCGCGCAGCAGCGTCACGCTGCCGTCCTCCAGCACGCCGGCGCGCTGCCGCGCCTCGCAGTACTCCCGGCTGCGGATCTCGACCAGCACCGAGTCGATGCCGCGGAGCGCGAGCAGGTGCGAGAGCAGCAGCCCGGCCGGACCGGCCCCGACGATGCCTACCTGCGTGCGAGTTCGCATGGTCTTAACGGAGTTGCGGCCGCGGCCGGGTCAGAACGGGTATGGCGCGATATCGCCGCGGATCGTCACCCAGCGAGTGTCGGTGAAGGCATCCAGGTTGGCCGAGCCGCCGAAGCGCGCCCCGGTGCCAGATGCGCGAATGCCGCCGAATGGCGTGTTCGGCGCGTCGTCGACAGTCTGGTCGTTGATGTGCACGATCCCGGTCGGAATCTGCCGCGCCAGGTCAAGGCCGCGCATCACGTCCCTGGTCAGGATGCCGAGGGACAAGCCGTACTCAGAATCGGCGGCAAGCTTGGCCACTTCGTCAGCAGTGCCGAAGCGGATCACCGGGGCGACCGGGCCGAATACTTCGCTGGCATAGGCGGGCATCGATGGCGCGACATCGCTCAGCACCGTGGGCTGATAGAACAGGCCCTCGTAGGTACCGCCTGCCGCGAGCGTGGCGCCTGCCTGGATACTGCCCGTTACCAGGGTATGGATCTTATCCCGCTGCCGCTCGTCGATGATCGGGCCGATGGCCGCCTGACCCGACGCCGGGTCGCCGACCGGCAGGTGACTGGCCTTGGCCGCGAGCCGGGCGACGTAGTCGTCGTAGACCGACTCGTGCACCAGGTGCCGCCCCGTCGTCATGCAGATCTGGCCCTGGTGCAGGAACGAGCCCCAGGCGCCGGCCGACGCGGCCTTGTCCAGGTCGGCGTCTTCCAGCACGATCAGTGCGGAGTTGCCGCCGAGTTCCAGGTGCACGCGCTTGAGGTGCTGGCCGGCCAGGGCGCCGACGCGGCGGCCGGCCGCGGTGGATCCGGTGAACGAGATGACGCTGGTCCGTGCGTCGGTGACGAGCGCCTCTCCGACGTCCGGGCCGCCGGGAAGCACGTGCAGCAGGCCGTCGGGCAGGCCGGCCTCTTCGAACACTCGCGCCAGCACCACTCCGCCGCACACCGCCGTGCGCGGGTCGGGCTTCAGCACCACGGCGTTGCCCAGCGCGAGCGCGGGCGCGACCGAGCGGATGGCCAGGATCTGCGGGAAGTTGAAGGGCGAGATGACGCCGACGACGCCGACCGGCACCCGCTCGGCGAAGCTCAGGTGCTGCTGCTCGCTCGGCAGCAGTTCGCCATACGGCCGGGACGGCAGGGTGGCCGCTTCGAAGATCTCCTCGGTCGCGACGTGCGTCTCGAACTGAGCGGCAGGCGGGATCTTGCCGCCCTCCCGGATGCTCCAGTCTTCGATCTCGGCCGCGTTAGCCAGCCAGATCTCGGCGGCCCTGCGCAGGATTGCGGCGCGCTGCGGGTGAGGCGTCGCCGCCCAGGCAGGCTGTGCGGCGGCCGCCACGGCCGTCGCCGCCGTGATGTCAGAGGCTGACGCGATGCCGACGCGGGCCAGTTCGCTGCCGGTGGCCGGCTCGATGACGGCCGCCTGGCCCCCGCCCGCTTCCTTCCAGCCGCCGGAAAAGGCCTTGCCCATCCAGATGGATCGGTCCAGCAATGTCACCAGCACACCCCTTTGTGAAGTCCGTCTAACTGACGCGCGGCGGTAACGCCAGGGGAGTGAGAACTCCGTGCGCTCCACGAACAACAGTTACGTGCCCGAACAGTGGCAAATCTAGGTGCGCCGGCAGCCGGGTGTCAACGTCGCCCGGGTCACCGCCGCCGGGGCTACCGCCGCGACGCACTCGGGCCGATTCGCAACCCAGCCCGAGCACGTCGCAGCGGCGAGACCGCAGCGGCGGCTGGTTACTGCTTCTTGCTGGTCCACCAGGCGCCGACGCCGCAGACGACGGCGACGACGACCCCGACGATGCCGCGGTAGAGGTGGCTGCCGCTCTTCACGTGGCTGCCGGAGTTAAGGAACGACGGTGCCGCGCCGGCGAACCACAAGATTCCCAGGATGAGCGAGATGACGGCGATGACCGCGAGAATGATCACCAGCGAGCGCTTGGAGCCGCCGCTGGACACGCTTTGTGAGCTCACAGTTCCTCCTTGGCAGCTGGCCGCCTATGACAAGAGAAGGGCTCGGCGTTACCAGCGATGATTTACGACCGGCACGGTACTACCGGATGCCATCCCCACGGGGCTAAATAACTACAAAGAGTGCAAAATTTTGGCGACCGAAATGCGTCGCGCCGATTACGGCTGCCAGACCATCAGGACGAGGATGACCAGCCAGATCAGGTTCACCACGCCGCCCATCGCGGCGATCCGGCCCCGCTCGACCGAGGCGACGTGCGCAGCCACAGCGGTCTCGCCGCCTGGCTGGCCCGGACCTAGCTGAGCGGGACCTGGCTGGCCTGCACCTGGCGGTTCGAGCTCGGCTGGTCCTGTGCCGTCGGCATCACCTCGGGCGTCCGCCTCGTCCGGAACGGCTGCCTGGAGCGGCGGCCCCGCGGGCGCCAGGGCCTTGATGGCGCGGCGCTGGTCGCGGATGACGAGCACGAGCAGCACGATCGCGACGACGAACAGCGTCATGGAGACCGTCAGCCACGGGCGCGCGAAGTCGTGCCTCAGCTCGCCAAGCACGATGCCGAAGACCAGCACCAGCAGCGCGGCGGCAGTGAAGATCACGGTAATCCGGCTCAGGTAGCGCACGACCGCCACATCGCGCTGGCGGATGTACCGCGGCGTCGAGGAGATCGCCAGCGCGACCGGGCCGATCGTGAAGATGGCGAATCCGATGTGCAGCCAGAGCACAAGCCGGTCGGAGAACGACATGGAGTTGATGGTAGGCCTACCGGCCCGGGGCGCGCCCACTGGCGCTGACACTGTCCCGATTGTCGCACCTTCGACCGTTGCCATGTGTCGTCAGCGACGGCAGCGGTTACCTGGCGTACTGGCGCCGCGTCCGGAGGAAGTCGGTGACCACGTACTCGCCGAGGCTGTCCGGCAGTGCCCGCAGCACGCGGCCGCCATTGCGCCGGGCTACCTCGTCCACGAACGCGGACAGCCGCTCGTCGTCGGCGAGCATGAACACGTTCATCGTGGCGCGCCGCCTGGTCATCTTGTCGACTTCCGCCAGAGTGAGCTCCAGCGTCTCCGGGGAGGGCGGCCAGTCGAACCAGAACCGGCCGTCTCGCCGCAGGTGCGCGGTCGGCTCACCGTCGGTAATGATCATCACGACAGGATTGTGCTCGGGCCGGCGGTCCAGGAACCGGCCGGCCAGGACTAGCGCATGGTGCAGGTTGGTGCCCTGCACCATGTCCCAGTTCAGCCCGGCGAGCTCGGTCTCGCGCAGCTCGCGGGCGTAGTTGGAGAAGCCGATGACCTGTATCGCGTCTTGCGGGTACTGGCTGCGGACGAGTGCGTGCAAGGCCAGCGCGGTCTGCTTCGCGGCTCCCCAGGTGCCGCGCAGCGCCATCGAGTACGACAGGTCGACCAGCAGGCAGACGGCCGCCGACGCGCGCCGGTCGGTCTCCGCCACCTCGAAATCATCGACCGAGAGCCGGACCCGGCTGCCCTCGGGGGGTCCGGGGAGTCGAAGCAGCGCGTTCCGCACGGTGGTGGCGGCGTCGATTGCCTGCTCGTCGCCGAAGCGCCAGGGCCGGGTGCTGCCGGTGTACTCCCCGGCCTGCCCGGCGTCACGCTGATCGTGGTCGCCCGTCCCGCCGTCCGGCAGCCGGGCGAATACCTTCCGCAGGGCCGTCTGGCCGAGCCTGCGCACGGCCTTCGGCGTCAGCTCGAGCTTGCCGCCGGTGCGCTGCAGGTAGCCCTGCTGCTCGAGCTCGCGCTCGATCTGCCGCAGTGCCGTTATGTCGTCGACCGCCTGCCGCCCCAGGGCGCGCCTGATCGCTTCCTCGTCGACGTCGTCAAGCCGCGCACCCGGGTAGTCCTGGCGCAGCGCGTCCTCGAGGTCGGCCAGGTCGGCAAGCTCAGCCAGCGCCGCGGTCGCGTCACTGAGGCCAAGCGGTTCGCTGCCGGTCATCCCCGGCTGCGGTCCGCCCTGGTCCATGTCCGGGCGCCTGGCCCGCAGCGAGTCGGCCAGCCGGGCCATCTCAACCGCCAGGCCAGCGTCCTCGAGCGCCTGCGCCATCAGCCCGGACAGCTCGTCGCGCTGCGCGTCGGTCAGCGAGTCAAGCAGCCGACCCGCCGCCGACATCTGCCGGACCAGCGCATCCACCAGTTCTTCCAGGTTGGCCGGTCGGCCGGGGAACATATCGCCAAAGCGGCTGGAGAAGTCGTCGAAGTCCTGCTGCGTGTGCTCGCCGCGCGCGTCGGCCTCCAGCATGGCGTTCAGCGCGGCCATCATGTCCTTGACCCGCTGCAGCGCCTGCGGGTCGGGGTCGGTCAGCGCCTGCCGCATGCCGCGGAACTGGCTGTCCAGCACCTCACTGCGCAGCAGTGATTTCAGCTTCTCGAATGTCGCGCGGGCCGCTGCCGATTGCCACTCGTAGTCCGCAAGCTGCCTGATGGCCTGGGCGGTATCCGATGGCAGCGCGTCCAGTTCGGCCTCGCGCAACCGCGCGGAGTCGGCCGGGTCCGGGAACAGCTCAGCGCGTTCCTGGCCGATGGCGGTGTCCAGCAGCGACCGGACCTGCTCGAGAATGCCGTCCAGGCGGCCGCGGCCGCGGATCTCGCGCTGTCGTTCCCGCACCCGCCGGAGCAGGTCGTCGAGCCCGCGGTGGCCGGACAGCCCGCGCCGCAGCAGGTCCGCGAGCGCGCCGGCCGGATCGGTGCCCTCCAGCACCGACTCGCCCAGCGCGTCGACGGCGCCGCGCACGTCATAGGGAGGCTCGAGCGGATCCGGGCCGCCGGCGTAGGGACCGTAACGGTAACCTCTCACCCTCGCTCACCTCCACGCTCCGGTACGTTCGCCACCGTCCGCCTGGCCGGCCCGCATGCGGACGGCCACCGAACGCCGGCCGGCCTCAGGTTCGGTACACCGCCCCGCCGTCGATCGCGTCCTTCGACAGCCGGCGCATCAGGTACAGGCCCTCGAGCGCGAACTCCAGCGCCGCCGCGGCCTGGCCGGGCGACTCGCTGCCGTCCATCTTCAGCCGGTCCATGATCTTCGCCAGGCCGGGCACCTCGCCAATCCGGCGCAGCAGGTCGGCAGCCGGAACCAGGTCACCGGTCTCGACCACGCCGCCATCGGCGAACCGTGCCAGCAGGCCGGAAAGGTCGGCGTTGCCGAGCAGCGCACGGAAGGTATCACCGGTGGCGCGCCGCAGCAGGTGGTCGAGGACTTCCTGCTCGCGCCCCTCCTCGCTGACCTCGAACTCGACCTTCCCGCGCAGCGTGCTGATCACCGACGGCAGGTCGGATGCCCGCGCCACCGGCTGGTCCTCGCCGGTGATCGCGGCCCGGCGCACCGCGGAGGCCGCCACCGACTCGGCGGCCGCGATCGCGAACCGCGCCGACACGCCGGACCGGGAATCAACGGCAGGGGAGGCCCGGACCAGCCGGGTGAACCGCGCGATCACCTGGATCAGGTGAGCGGGAACGCGGGCTCCGGGGTCAGCCGCGTCCCACGCGATTCGCGCTTCCTGGTCGATCAGGGCCAGTTCGGACTCGAGCGAGACCGGGTAATGGGTGCGGATCTCCGCCCCGAACCGGTCTTTCAGCGGCGTGATGATCCGGCCGCGGTTAGTGTAGTCCTCCGGGTTCGCGCTGGCGACCAGCACCAGATCCAGCGGCAGCCGCAGCGCGTACCCGCGCACCGCGATGTCGCGTTCCTCCAGCACGTTCAGCAGCGACACCTGGATCCGCTCAGCGAGATCGGGCAACTCGTTGAGGCAGAAGATGCCGCGGTTGGTCCGCGGCAGCAAGCCGAAGTGGATGGTCTCCGGGTCCCCGAGCGTCCTGCCCTCGGCCACCTTGACCGGGTCGATGTCACCGATGAGGTCGCCGACGCTGGTGTCCGGCGTCGCGAGCTTCTCCCCGTACCGGTCGGCGCGCGGCCGCCAGCTCACGGCCAGGTCGTCGCCCTGGTCGGCCGCCAGCCGCCGGCAGCGCGCACAGACCGGAGCATACGGGTGGTCGTTGATCTCGCAGCCGGCGACGACCGGGGTCCAGTCGTCGAGCAGGCCGGTCAGGGTCCTGATCAGCCTCGTCTTGCCCTGCCCTCGCTCACCGAGGAGGATGACGTCGTGCCCGGCGATGATGGCCCGCTCCAGGTGCGGCAGCACTGTCTGGCCGAAGCCGATGATGCCGGGGAACGCGTCCTCGCCCGCGCGCATGCGCTCAAGCAGATTGTGCCGCAGTTCCTGCTTGACGGTGCGAAGCTGATGCCCGCTGGCGCGTAGCTGGCGAAGCGTGCTGATCTCCGGCGGAACTGTGCCTGGCGGCTGGGCGGCTACTGGCTGGTTGCGAGTCATAGGCTGCACCATTCGACACTATGTTGAGGCACTCGGTGCTCGCATCCTGGGAGGCGTGAATGGCCGAATCCCGTCCGGCGCTTGCGGTGGACATCGGCGGGACCAAGCTGGCGGCCGGCCTGGTGGAGCCGGCCGGCCGGGTTCTTGCCTGGTCTGTCGTGCCCACCCCGTCCGGCCTGGACGCCGAGCAGTTGTGGCGGACCCTGGACGCGCTCATCTCTGACGTCCTGGCCGGCGTGGACCCGGCCGAACTGGCCGGCTGCGGATGTGGTTGCGGCGGCCCGATGGAATGGCCGTCGGGAGTGGTGTCGCCGCTGAACATCCCGGCGTGGCGCGACTTCCCGCTCCGCGGCAGGCTGGCCGAACGGCTCGGCATCCCGGTGCGGGTGCACAACGACGCCATCTGCCTGGTGGCCGGCGAGCACTGGCGAGGTGCCGGGCGCGGCCGGGGCAACGTGCTCGGCATGGTGGTGTCGACCGGCGTCGGCGGAGGCTTGGTGCTGGACGGCAGGCTCGTCGCGGGCGCGTCCGGTAACGCCGGTCACATCGGCCACGTGGTGGTGGATCCGGACACCGGGCCGCCGTGCGGTTGCGGCGGCCGCGGCTGCGCCGAGGCTATCGCGCGCGGGCCGGCGCTCGTCGCATGGGCGCAATCGGAGGGCTGGCGCCCTGACCAGAGTGACGCGACGGCCAGGGACCTGGCTGCCGACGGGGCACTCGGCCATCCGGTCGGGGTGGCAGCGATGCGCCGGGCCGGCCGCGCGCTCGGCATCGCGATCGCGTCCGCCACCTGCCTGTGCGACCTCGAAGTCGTGTCGGTCGGCGGCGGGCTTTCGCAGGCCGGCCCGCTGCTGTTCGGCCCGCTCGAGGAAGCGCTGCGTGCGCACGCCAGGCTTGGCTTCGCTCGCCGGGTCAGCGTGGTCCCGGCCCTGCTCGGCCAGAGCGCGGGCCTGGTCGGCGCTGCCGCGCTGATCTTCGCGGCCGACCGTTACTGGTCTGGCGACTGAGCTAGCAACGACCGGGCCGCAACCGGTGCGCGAGGCCGGACGCTCCTGGTGCGACAATCCAGGCATGAGTTCCTCGGTGCCGGCCGCTCGGCGAGACGACCTGCCGGTCAGGCCGGCCGACGTCGTAGCGGCGCGCGCCCTGCTTCAGCCGATCGTCAGGCGGACGCCGCTGCTTGAGTCGAGCGCGCTGACCGCGATGATCGGCGGCCCGGTCTACGTCAAGTGCGAGAACCTGCAGCGCGGCGGGTCATTCAAGGTGCGCGGCGCTTACCTGCGAATCGCGCGGCTGAGCGAAGCTGACAGAGCGCGCGGCGTCGTCGCTGCCAGCGCCGGCAATCACGCGCAGGGCGTCGCGCTGGCAGCCACCGCCCTCGGCGCCAGAGCGACCGTGGTCATGCCGGCTGCCGCGCCGCTGCCGAAGGTCGCGGCGACTCGTTCCTACGGCGCTGACGTCGTGCTGCATGGCGCGAGCGTCGAGGACGCGCTGGCAAGGGCCCGGCAGCTGGCCGAGGAAACCGGCTCGATCTTCATTCATCCCTTCGATCACCCTGACGTGATAGCGGGCCAGGGCACTGTCGGGCTCGAGATCGCCGAGCAGTGCCCGCAGGTACGCACGATAGTGCTGCCGGTCGGCGGCGGCGGGCTCGCCGCGGGCGTCGCAGTCGCCGCCAGCGATAGGCTGCCCGGCGCCCGGCTGATCGGCGTCCAGGCCGAGGCGATAGCCCCGATGCGCAGTTCCATCGCGGCCGGGCATCCGGTGACTGTCACGTCGGCTGCGACGATGGCAGACGGCATCGCGGTTGCCCGGCCCGGCGAGCTGACCGTGCCGATCCTGGCCGCCACGCAGGTGCAGATCGTGACCGTGACCGAGGAGAACCTGTCTCGCGGGCTGCTGCTCTGCCTGGAACGGGCCAAGCAGGTCGTCGAGCCGGCCGGCGCGGCCGGGGTCGCCGCGATCCTGGAGCACGCCGCATTGTTCGAGCCGCCGGTCGTCGTCGTGCTCTCCGGCGGCAACATCGATCCGCTTCTGCTGTCGAAGGTGCTGCGGCACGGACTGTCAGCGGCCGGGCGGTTCCTGGCGTTCCGCTGCAAGCTGCCGGACCGGCCCGGCGCGCTGGCAACCTTGCTGATGGAACTTGCCGCGCTCGGCGCCAACGTGCTCGACGTCGTGCACGAGCGGGTCACCGCGGACTTGCGGGTCGACGAGGCGGAGGTCAGCCTGCACCTGGAGACCAGGGGACCCGAGCACACCGACTCGGTAATTAGCCAGCTGCGCAAGGCCGGCTACACGCTGCTGTTCGGCTAGCCGGCTCCGCTGCTACCGACGGCTGGCACGGCCCGCCTGCTGATCGAGCCAGCGCTGCCGGATCACGATGGTCCCGGCCAGCTTGTCGTGCAGGCACTGGGCACGCGGGTCGAACAGCGTCATGGCGGTATCGGCGGCCCAGAGCAGCCCGCCGGGTATGTTCAACGGGCTCACCAGCAACAGGAAGGCGACGGGGCCGACGAGGAAGGACACAGTCCGGATCCCGGCCGCGCGGATCCCGATCGCGGAACGGTCAGCGGCCGTGACGACCCGGGTGCCCAGCGCTCGCTTGCCGAGGGTGGCGCCCCAGGCCGCGTGCTGGATCCAGTAGTAACCCAGCGCGATACCGAACATGGCGAGGAACCAGAAGAGCAGCGCACGCTGGTTCGACGGATCACGGGCGATGCCGTTGACGGCCGCCTGTGCACCGGGCGAATTCAGGTTCGTGTACTGAGTCGCGACGGCCTGCAGCTGGCGCCAGATCCGCAAGAGCGGCGAGATGAACGTCACGGTAGCTATGCCGAAGATGACGATCCAGTCCAGGACAGACGCGGCCAGCCGCTCCCAGGGCGCCGCGATGACCGGATCACGACGCGCCTGCGGTCCGAACGCGCCGCGTGTGCCGCCGGGGTGCCCGTACCCCGGCTGCTGGTAGCCGGGGCCGGCTGCCTGGCGACCGGGTCCCCAGGCCGCTGAGCCGAACTGCCGCCGGCCCGGCCCGAACCCTGGCGGCACCCCGTACTTCGGCTGACCTGGCTGTGGCGGGGCCAGATAGGCCTGCGGCATCGACCCGCCGTCAAGGTAGGGTGACGGCGGCAGCGACTGAGCCGCGCCCTGCTGACCTGAGAACTGATCCTGCTGGCCTGGCGGCAGCCCTGACTCGCCGGTCGCGGCGCTGGTCTCGGTCGCGGCGCTGGTCTCGTCCTGCGGTGTCATCCTGGCGTTGCCATCCTGGCGCTGATCCGTCATGCAGCCGGCTTTAGCGAAGTAACGCCTGGTGTAGCGGCGGCTGCCGTTCCTGCGGCCTGTCCCACTACCAGGCGCCGCCTTGCTGCCGGGATAGCTGGTAGTCCTTCTTGATGACAACTGTATGCGCGGCTCTATCGTGCAGGCACTGCCGACGCGGATCCCAGGTCAGCCACAGCTCGTTGACCAGGTCGAACAGCCACCCAACCAAGGGCACGAGTGGCGACAGCGCATAGATAGCGGCCCGGCCGCAGGCCGGCCCTGCGCCTACCGCGGGGTTGCCGTCGGCCTTCACCACTTTGGTGCGGAGCACCCGCTTGCCAATGGTCTGGCCCCACCGCCAGTGCTGGACCCAGTCGTAGAGGAAAGCCACCAGGTAGAAGGCCAGGCCGACGGCGAAGAGCTTGCCGATGAGATGGCTCTCGGCGGTAGCGACGGCGCTCCTGGCAGCGGGGACAGTGCTGAGACCGGTCCCCGGGTACTGGTTCGCGAGCGCGGTGAGCGTGCGGAGGAAGGTGCGCCAGGGCGGTATCCACAGCGGCGAGAAGATGAGCACGAGGATCAGCCCGTCGATGACGCGCGAACAGCCGCCGCCACCATTCGGCCAGCGCCGGATCCTTGCCCGCCGCCCGCTGACCGTACGCCTGATAGGGCTGCCCGTAGCCGGGCGGGGTGCCGTAGCCGGGCTGGGGGTAGCCAGGGTATGCCTGGCCGGGGTCGCCGAAATGGGGCTGGGCCTGCGCGCCAGCTCCGGAGCTCGCGCCGCTCTCGCCGACGGCCGGATCGGGCTGCGGACCGGGCGCCGCGGCGGAATCATGTGGCTGATTCACCTGGTCATGATGCCCTATCTGCGTAGCCCGTGCATAGCCGCACGGTCAGCGCCGGCATGGGCTGCTGGGAGATGGCACGGCAGTACCGGTCGGTCCAGCCGGATTGCACAGCACATCACCGCCCGGACCTCACCGCGCCGGGCAGCGTCACAAGTTGCCGCGCCGTGCCTGCTCACGCTCGATCGCCTCGAACAAGGCCTTGAAGTTGCCCTTGCCGAATCCCTGGGAACCATGCCGCTCGATCAGCTCGAAGAAGACGGTCGGCCGGTCCTGCACGGGCTTGGTAAAGATCTGCAGCAAGTAGCCATCCTCGTCCCGGTCGGCCAGGATCTTCAGGTCGCGCAGTTCGCCGAGCGGCACCCTGGTGTCGCCTACCCAGTCGCCGAGCGTCTCGTAGTAACTGTCCGGGGTGTCGAGGAATTGCACGCCGGCGGCCTTCATGCCGCGGACCGCGCCGACGATGTCGTCGGTCGCCAACGCGAGGTGCTGGACGCCTGGCCCGCCGTAGAACTCGAGGTACTCGTCGATCTGCGACTTCTTCTTCCCGACGGCCGGCTCGTTGATCGGGAACTTGACCTTGCGGCTGCCATCGGCGACGACCTTGCTCATCAGCGCCGAGTACTCGGTGGCGATGTCGTCGCCGACGAACTCCTTCATGTTCGTGAAGCCCATCGCCCGGTGGTAGAACTCCACCCAGTCGTTCATCCGGCCAAGCTCGACGTTGCCGACGCAGTGATCGATCTCGGTGAAGAACGGCCCGGTCGGCGCGGCTGTCAGCGGCCTGGCGGCAACGTAGCCAGGCAGGTACGGACCGCCGTAGTCGTTCCGCTCCACGAGCGTGTGCAGGGTGTCGCCATAGCTGGCGATCGCGGCGAGGACGACCTTGCCGTGCGCGTCCTCGATGACTTCGGGCTCCCGGACGCTGCGCGCGCCATGTGCGATGGCGTACTGCCAGGCAGCCGCCGCGGATGGCACGCTGATAGCCAGGTCGATGACGCCGTCACCATGCGCGGCTACGTGCGCGCCCAACTCCGTGCCCGCGCGCACCGGTCCGCGGAGGACGAACCTTGCGTTGCCGGACTCCAGCACGTATGCCGCCTCATCCCGGCAGCCAGTCTCCGGCCCGCGGTAACCGACGCACCGCATGCCGAACGCGGTCGAGTAGAAATGCGCCGCCTGACGGGCATTGCCGACGGCGAAGACCGCCGCGTCCATCCCGTTGACCGGGAACTCATCGGTTGCTAGCGATTGCGCGTACCCTGCCTCGGCGGTCATCAGTTCGCTCCTGGGTGGTCGTCGGCAGAACAGGCCAGGTCAGCAGCATCTGCTTGCAGGTCAGGATGTGCAACTGAGCCATACTGCGGTAGGCAATATGCTCAATCACGTAACGATCACGCTAGCGTGCTTGTACAGGTTGTAGTGAGGTTATCTGTCATGATCGATACGCTGGACGGGCGGCTGATCGGGCTCTTGATGGCCGAGCCGCGGGTTGGCGTGCTTGAGGCTTCGAGACGGCTCGGCGTCGCGCGCGGCACTGTCCAGGCGCGGCTCGACAGGATGCAGGCCCGGGGCGTCATCACCGGCTACGGCCCGGACATAGCGCCGGCCGCTCTCGGCTACGGGGTGATGGCGTTCATCACCCTGGAGATCAGGCAAGCGGGCGGGCACGACCCGCTGGCCGACCGGCTGGCCGCCATCGCCGAGGTGCTCGAGGCCCACACGATCACCGGGGCAGGCGACATGCTGTGCCGGGTAGTCGCCCGCAGCAACGCCGACCTCCAGCGGGTGATCGACTCGATCGTCGGGCTCGACGGCGTGGTCCGGACGTCTACCGTCATCGTGCTGGACAGCCCGCTGCCGCATCGCGTGCTGCCGCTGGTCAGCGCCGCGGCCGCCGACTCGGGCCAGGTCTAAGCTCGCTTAGCGAGAGCCTGCGTCGGCGAGTTCGAGGGCCACGTCCAGCACGGCGTTCTTCAATTCGGCCGGGTCGGCCACCCGGTCTTGGTAATGCATGCAGCAGAAGCTGATGCTCATCAGGCACGACGCGGCCCTGACCTGGTCGTGCACCGGAGCGCCCGGCACAGTCAGCAGATCGACGAGGGCATCGAGCCGCTCCCGGAAGAGCTCGCCCCGCTCCTTAGCCGCCGCTAGTGAGCTGACCGCGGCCTGATTCTGGTGCAGCAGCCGGAACACTTCCGTCCCGTTGGCAATGATGTCCAGGTAGCGACGGACGATCCCATCCCGGCTCTCGACCGAACGGGGCTGTGCCTTGCCCCAGGCGATCAGCTCATCGATCTCGGCCATGTAGTCCTCGACCAGGCTTCGGACGATGTCTTCCTTCGACTTGAAGTAGTAATACAGTGCCGCTTTGGTGACGCCCAGCCGCTCGGCGATCTCCCTGAGCGACGTCTGCTCGTAGCCCTGCTCGGCGAACAACTGGAGGGCAAGCTCACGCAGTCGCGACCTGGTGTCGCGGCCGCGGTCGTGGCGGTCGCTGTCGACGTTGGCGCCGTTAATGTTGCCTGACATAGCCTCGCGCGTTAGCCCTTCCGCCGCCCCGGGTAACCTACTTGACGGCCGGTTAGTAGCCAGCTTAGCCTGCAACTGACCGATTACTAACCGGTCGGCAAGTAAATTTTGAGGCATCGCTGACTCCAGGGTGCGCGCGGCCGGTCGGGGTGCGCGAGTCCGGCAGAGCAGAGCAAGGAGCCGTTCCGTGACAGACGACCAGGCTGCCCGGGCAGCGGGCGATGTGCCAACCGGGCCGAAGCGGGAGATTCTCATCGTCCTGCCAGGCCTGCTGCTGACGCTCATCATCGCGATGCTCGACCAACTGGTCGTCTCGACGGCGCTGCCGCGAATCGTCGGTGACCTCGGTGGCCTGAACCACCTGGCCTGGGTGGTGACTGCCTACATCCTGGCGTCGACTATTACCACGCTGTTCTACGGCAAGCTCGGCGACATGTACGGCCGCAAGCGGTTCCTCATGATCGCGATCGTGCTGTTCCTGATCGGCTCAGCGCTCTCCGGGCTGGCGCACTCGATGGACCAGCTCATCGCGTTCCGGGCGCTGCAGGGCCTCGGCGCGGGCGGGTTGATGGTGGGCGCCATCGCCACCATCGGCGACCTGGTTTCGCCGCGGGAGCGCGGTCAGTACATGGGCTACATGATGGCGGCGATGATGCTGGCCATGATCGCCGGACCGCTGGTCGGCGGCTACATCACGCAGCACTGGTCGTGGCGGTGGATCTTTTACATCAACATGCCGATCGGCGGTGCGGCGCTGGTCTACCTGTGGGCGACGCTGCACCTGCCGCGCAGGCGGGTCGAGCACAAGATCGACTACCTGGGCGCGACGGTGATTGCCATCTTCTCCACCGCCGTGGTGCTGCTGACCAGCTGGGGCGGCAGCCAGTACGCGTGGGGATCCTGGCAGATCATCATGCTCGGAGTCATCGCGGTGCTGGCCCTGATCGCGTTCTTCCCGGTCGAGGCCAGGGCCGCCGAACCGATGCTGCCGCTGCACGTTTTCAGGAACGGCAACTTCTCCCTTGCCTCGGCGATGAGCCTGCTGCTGGGCATGGCCATGCTGGGAGCACTGACGTTCCTGCCGCTCTACCAGCAGACCGTGCAGCACGCATCACCCACCGGAAGCGGCCTGCTGCTGATCCCGATGATGCTCGGCTCGACCGTGACCTCGCTGATCGCCGGCCTGGTGACAAGCAAGACCGGTCGTTACAAGGTCTTGCCGATCATCGGCGCGGTGATCATGACGGTCGGCCTGTACCTGCTCACGCACCTCGGGGCCGATACCAGTCGCCTGGAGTCTTCGCTGTACTTCGTCGTGCTGGGCATCGGCATGGGCTTCCTGATGCAGATCACCTCGCTGATCGCGCAGAACAGTGTGCCGCAGCAGGACATGGGCGTAGCGAGCAGCTCGCGGAGCTTCTTCCAGCAGATCGGCGGTTCGCTGGGGGTGTCGTTGTTCGGCGTCATCTTCTTCCGGCGCTTCGCCGCCACGATGGCGACCCTGCTGCACACGCATCAGCAGGTCGGCGGAGGCGCGAACCTCGACCCGGCGACCATCGACAACCTGCCAGCCGAGGTGAAGAACGTCGCCTTCCACGCCATCAGCAGTGCCATCACCGGGGTTTTCTGGTGGACGATACCCGCCACGGCGGCAGTGTTCGTGCTGGCTCTGCTGGTCAAGGAGATCCCGTTGCGCGGCCGGATCGAGCCGCCTGCGGAAGATGCGCCGACCGAAGCGCAGCTTGTCCACGGCGCCTAGGACGCCTCTGAGTAACGCGTGATTGCTGGCTCGGCGTTTCTGCCGGCCAGGTGTTCGCATGCCTGGGATAATTGTGGCATGCAGGGCATCTCGAAGACCGATCGTGAGCTGTGGGACGCCGGCGAGGTGACCGGGCACC
>JAJYUU010000215.1 GCA_021792405.1 Actinomycetes bacterium | reverse complement strand
TAACCGTGCGTGTAAGTCTGCCGATCCGGCAATGCCAGGCAAGTGCATTCGCTTGCCTGGCGTCAGCAGTCTTCGGCCCGGCCGCTCGCGGCCGTCCGTACCGTGACTCTGCGGGCCTGGCGAGCTTCGATGCCTCACGCCAGCGAGCGCGCGACCTGCTCGAGATGGTTCATCGACTCCTGCATGCCGCCCTCCATGCCCGAGTTGACATGCGCATCGCGGTTTTCCTTGCTCTGATGCCGCACGAGAATCGACAGGGTGGTGCGGCCTTCGTGCTCGGAGAATATCGCCGTGCTCACCGCTTCGGCGCCGGGCATGCCCTCGAAGACCTCGGTCGAGACGATGCGCTCGCCCGGCGCGATCTCCCGGTACTCGCCGTGGAACGCGACCTCGAACCCGCCGTTCGCGGTCATCACATACCGCCATCGGCCGCCAGGGCGAAGGTCCACCTCAGCCGAGGCCGCGGCCACGCCCGGCGGGAACATGCTGTCGACGACAGCCGACGCGACGTCCCTGCGGGTACCCTCGGCCGGGGATGCCGCGCACCGCGAACCGGCTCCGCCAGGTCCGCGCGGTCACGATGCTGCAGCCCAGCTCGCGGGCGATCTGCGCGTTCGGCTTCCCGGCCGCCGCGGCCAGCACGATCTTCGCGCGCAGCACCAGCCGCTGCGGGCTGGTCCCGGCGGCGACGATCTGCTCCAGCTTGCGGCGGCGTTAGCCGGTCAGCCTGATGGCCGCCGCCCAGGCACTCCCGCTCATACCGAGGTCCCTTCCGCGTCATGATGATCACGGAAGAATGCGCCTGCACCCAGATGAAACCGCTGATGCACGCCCCGCCGGCGTGTCGCCAGGCCAGCATGCGGCACTGGCCCGAGCAGGCAACACTGAGGACATGCCAGCACCACCTCAGCGCCTGAAAGACCTGATCGAGGGAACCGTGGACCACCACGCCTCCCTGACCCACTCTGACCTGCAGGAAGTCACCATCAGATGGCGCGGCTCCTTCGGCTACCTGATCGCCTGGGCCGGCGAAGGCGACGACAACGACGAGCAGATCTCACTCTGCCGCATCGACTACCTCGGCGACGAGGAGGACTGGCGCTTCGCCCTCTACGAGGCGCTGCACTAGTCGGGCGCAGCCTGGCCTAGGTTTGCGCCGCTGAAGGTGACGCTGGTAGCGCTGCGGAGAATTCCGGCTGCGCTGTCGCCGCCGACCTGGAGCCGAGCGATCCACGACGCAGTGTTACCCAGGGCTACGGAGCGTCAACCAAGCGGTGCGACGCAACTCAGCGCGTGACTTCGGCCAATGGGCTGTTACCGGGCGCCCGACGGCTGGGGTCCCGATGGCGGGAGGGCAGCGCGGCGCGGCGCGGACCGCGGTCTCGACAGCTCATCGGGCAATTGCAGCAGCGGGTTCGTCGCGCTCGCGACGACATCGCCGGCGATGTCAATGACCTTGCGGCCACGGCTTCGAGCTGCCTCCCTGAGCTGCTCGAACGCTTGCCGGGGCTTGATCCGGTGCCGCTCGGCGAGCACGCCGATCGCCTGCTCGACCCGGATCCGGCTAGCCAGCGCATGCTCCAGTTGACTGACCGTGGCGCGAAGTCGTCCCGCCTCGCCTGCGGCCGCAGGCTCACCGGCCGGCTTGGCCAAAGGCGCCGGGGCCGTGCCGTTCTCGGCTGCCAGCAGGTCGGCAAGGACCATCGCGCAGGTCAGGTCGGGCAGGTCTTCACCGCCGACGCGCCAGCCATACTTCGTGCGCCGTACGATGGCTTCGTCCTGCACGAAAGAGGTAACCGCCGCGATATCCGGCAAGGTGGCATCGACCATCGCGCTGCGCATGAGGCTCGGCTTCGCCCCATCGCTGACGGTACCGGCCGCCGAAGTACCGGGGACTGCGTGCGCCTCGACTGGCCCGGCCGCACTGCGGCCCAGCGTCATCTGGCCTGGCGACTTGGCCGGGCTTGCGTGCCGGCCGCGCTTGCGGGTCATCGCGTACCAGCTAGCTCACCCAGGCGCTGCTTCACGTCGGCCATCGACGGGTTGGTGAGCGCACTGCCATCCGGGAACACGACGGTGGGAACCGTCTGGCATCCGCCGTTAACTGACATCACGAAGTCGGCCGCGGCGGGGTCTTCCTCGATGTTGACCTCAGCCATCTCGATACCCTCCGCTGCCAGCTGGCTCTTGAGCCGACGGCAGAAAGCGCACCACGTCGTGGTGTACATCGTCAGCGACTGCGGCACCTTGGTTCTCCCTCTCCGCCATGCTTCCCAACTAAATTTAAGCTAACGCTGGCGTTGGTCGCGCGCTTCCCGGTTGGTCGAGAGCATAGGAAATGCAAAGCTGACGCGTCCGGAGCGCTCGGGCACCCTGGCTGCCACCGTGACTGAACTGACCTAGGAGAGGACAGCAGATGCTGGAGCGGCAGGACCCGGCGGTCCGGCAGCCGGCTGACGCATCCCTGAGCGGCCCGGAGGCGCTCCTGGCCAGCCTCGATCCCGAGCAGCGCGAGGTCGCGCTGGCCGCACGCGGCCCGGTCTGCGTGCTAGCCGGCGCCGGGACAGGCAAGACGCGCGCGGTCGCGCACCGGATCGCCTATCTCGCCGCGACCGGCCAGACGGATCCGGCACGGATACTCGCCGTGACGTTCACCACTCGGGCGGCCGGCGAGCTGCGCGGGCGGCTGCGTCAGCTCGGCCAGCATGTCCCCGATGCTGGCCTGGACAAGGTGCAGGCCAGGACGTTCCACTCGGCAGCGCTGCGGCAGCTCACCCACTTCTGGCCCGCGACGGTCGGCGGCGCGGCGCCACGCGTGCTGGAGTCCAAGATCAGTGTGGTCGCCGAGGTGGCGCGCCGCCTGCGGGTCTCGGCCGGACTGCCGGAGTTGCGGGACGTGGCGGGCGAGATCGAGTGGGCCAAAGTTACCCAGATCCGGCCCGATGACTACGCCGCCGCCAGTGCTAAGGCCGGGCGCACTCTGCCGTTGGATGCGGGAGTGATGGCCAGGATCTACGCGGGTTACGAGGAGTTGCGGACCGAACGCCACCTAGCGGACTTCGAGTCAGTACTCGAGCTGACCGCGGCCATCCTGGCTGAGTACCCGGTAGCCGCCCGTTCCCTTCGGGATCGGTACAGGTGTTTTGTCGTGGACGAATACCAGGACGTCAACCCGCTGCAGAAGCTGCTGCTGGACATGTGGCTGGGCGATCGTGACGAGATCTGCGTCGTCGGCGACCCCCGCCAGACGATCTACTCATTCACCGGTGCCACTCCGGCCTACCTGACCGGCTTCCCGGCCGAGTTCCCGGCAGCTCAGGTGATCCGGCTGGTACGCAACTACCGGTCGAGCCCTCAGGTCGTGGCGCTTGCCAACAAGCTGGTGGCGGCCGCCGGGCCGCCGGGCCCCGAAGCGCTGGTCGCCCAGCGGCCGCCCGGCCCGGCGCCGCTGCTGACCGAGTACCCGGATGAGCCGGCCGAAGCAGCTGCCGTAGCCAGGCAGGCGCAGACGCTGCTCAAGGCCCGCACCCCGGCTGCCGAGATCGCCGTGCTCCTCCGCACGAACGCGCAGACGGCAGCGTACGAGCAGGCGCTCGCGGAGGCCGGCGTGCCGTTTCAGCTGCGCGGTGCCGAGCGCTTCTTCGACCGGGACGAGGTACGCCAGGCGGTCGGGCTGGTCCGGGCCGCCGCCAAGTCCGGTTCCGCTCCCGATGATCCGGCTGCCGAGGTCAGCGCGATCCTGGCCAGCATCGGCCTGACCGCCCAGCCGCCAGGCGGTCGCGGCACGGCGCGCGAGCGCTGGGAGTCGCTGGAAGCGCTGGCGCAGCTCGCCGCGACCTTCTTCGCCGCGAATCCGGCGGCGGGCCTGGCCGGCCTGGCTGCCGAACTCGCCGTTCGCAGCGCTATCGGGCATGCGCCCGCTATGGCCGGAGTCACGCTCGCCTCGCTGCACTCGGCCAAGGGCCTGGAGTGGAAAGCCGTGTTCCTGCCCGGCCTTACCGACGGGACGGTGCCGATCATCTACGCGCAGACCGACGATGCCGTCGAGGAGGAGCGGCGGCTGCTGTACGTCGGCATTACCAGGGCGCGTGAGCGGCTTTACCTCTCCTGGTCGCTAGCAAGGACGCCAGGCGGGCGCCGGGTGCGTAAGCCATCGAGATTTCTCGAGGGCTTGACCGGCCGGCGCGCCGAGCAGACGGGTGCGCGCCCGGCGGGCCGGCGAGGTGGCGCGTCGGCTGGCGGCCTGCGGCCGGCCGGCGTCAGCCCGGGAGCCGGCGATCCGCTGTTCAGCAGGCTCAGGGAGTGGCGGCTAGTGGCCAGCAAAGAGCAGGGAGTGCCGGCTTACGTCGTCTTCTCCGACGCCACCCTGCAGGCGATCGCGGCTGCGCGGCCGGCCAGCCGTGGCGAGCTTGCGAGCATCCCCGGTGTCGGAGCCGTCAAGCTCGACCGGTACGGTGCCGCCGTGCTCGAACTATGCGCCGCAGCCGGGACCAGCCCTGACGAGCGGGCGGCGACGTGACCAAGGAGCTCGACGAGGTCATCGATCTGCTGGATCTAGAGCAGATCGAGCAGGACATCTTCCGCGGCGACAGCCCGGCGGGGGAGCGTCGGCAGCGGGTCTTCGGCGGTCAGGTGGCTGGCCAGGCTCTCGTTGCCGCTGGACGCACGGTCCCGGCGGACCGGCCCGTGCACTCGCTGCATGCGTATTTCATCCGGCCCGGCGACCCTACGGTTCCGCTGGTCTACATCGTGGACCGGGTCCGCGATGGCCGGTCCTTCACCACCCGCCGGGTCACCACGGTCCAGCATGGCAAGACGATCTTTACGCTGTCCGCGTCATTCCATCGCGGCGAGCGCGGGCTTGAACATGCCGATACGATGCCGGCAGTCCCCGGCCCGGAGGATGTCGAGCCAACCGCCGACCGGCTGCGCCGGCTGAGCGGGCCGGCCGCCGAGGAGTACTCCTGGCGAAGCCCGATCGACATCCGGTACGTCGGGCCGCTTACTGCCGAGGCCGCGCGCGACCGGTCGCTGATCTCGTCCCGCAACGTGGTCTCGCTGCGGGCCGACGGTGAGCTTCCGGACGACCCGCTACTGCATGTCTGCCTCATGACCTACGCGTCCGACATGACGCTGCTGGACACCGTGCTGCTGGCGCACGGGATCTCCTGGACCGACGGGGTGATCGCAGGTGCCAGCCTGGATCACGCGATGTGGTTTCATCGCCCGTTCCGGGCCGACCAGTGGCTCCTGTACGTTCAGGATTCACCGATCGCCAGTGGTGGCAGGGGACTGGCCAGGGGCGAGGTCTACACCCGCGAGGGCCAGCTCGTCGTGTCGGTGGTCCAGGAGGGCATGCTGCGCCCGCGCGAGCTTCACTGATAACGGCCCGGCTGCGGCATGGCTACAAAAGAAGTCGCAGGTAGAAAAAGAGTTGCCGGGGCTAAGGGCCCCTGCATAGGCTTCAGTTTGTCCGCAGGTCAGCCCACTGTGCCCGAGAGGAGGTGCCCGAGATGCTGAACAAGACTTTGGCCGCGAAGGCCGTCAGGCGACCGCTCGCCGGCTTCGGCGCGGGCGCCTTCCGGTGTGACGGCGCCTGGGCCGGCTCGTCCCCCAGCCAGCTGACCGCTGGGCACCCGGTGCCGCGCATCCGGGCTGTCGTCGCGCCGGTTTATGCCGGCCCGGCCGCTGGTACGGGCATTGCGGGCGCCGCTAGCGCCGGCAATGTCGGCGGCAGCCAGCTCAACCTGATGACCCGCATTTACCCAGTTGCCCAGGGTGGAGTGGGTCCGCATCCGGCGAGGGAACCGGATCCGGTCTAGCAAAGACCGGCCAGATCCCCTCCAGGCCGCGGACCCGACAAAGGGTCCGCGGCCTTCGTTATGCAAGGCCTCGGATTGTCAGAGGTGTGAGAGAAGCTCGACGAGGAGTGGAAGAGGGGATGGCACCGATGCAGTGGCCCGGCACAACGGCCGTGCTGGAGGGACTAACCGACGTTTGCGGCAGCGCTCAGCCGAGCGCGCAAGCACCTGGCGGCCAGGTGTTCGCCAGCGCTGAGCTGCCGTGCAGGGATGACCCAGAGCTGTTCTTCGCGGAATCGCCGGAGGATGTCGAATTGGCGAAGTCACTATGCGGGCGCTGCGAGGCAAGGATGGCCTGCCTTGCTGGAGCTATCGACCGCGCCGAGCCGTGGGGCGTCTGGGGCGGCGAGTTGTTCCTGCGGGGCGAGATTGTCCCGCGCAAGCGGCCACGGGGACGTCCGCGTAAGGACGCGGTTGCGGCCTGACTAAGTGGGTGACTTCGTAAGTTCGTGGAGGGTCAGGCTGCCTCCGGAAGCTGCCCGGTCTGCTGCTGTGCGTCGTCGTGCTTGTCGTGTTCGCTGATGCGGTGCAGCAGGTCCTTCAGGTCGCTGG
>JAJYUU010000058.1:8356-30279 GCA_021792405.1 Actinomycetes bacterium | reverse complement strand
TGACGGCTTTGTCGATCTGCGCAACGCGTGCCACCAGATCATCGAGCAGCCAGTCCAGCGCCCCGGTACGACTCATAGCGGCCTCCCCATGCCGTGGTTGTACTTATGGTGCCTATTCGCTGCTGTGGTCGGTGGAGTGGCCGGCTGAATCTGTGTCGTTCGGTCCGGTTTCCGCGGTGTATGGGTCAATCGTCTGCCCCGATGGTGGCCTGTGTGGCGTGAATACTGAGTCGGGCGGCACGGCCGCTGTCGATGCTATGGACCTGCCGAGCTGCCAGCCCCGCTGCAGTGCGCGTACGGTGTTCCTCGCCGCCTCCGGGGTGGCCGGCCTCGGGCCGGCCACCGGGATACCGGTGCCGGCTCCGCCGGGTTCAGGTGTGCCTGGCTCGTCCAGCCCTGGCGCTTCCGCGCGCCCTCCGGGCATGCTGACCCGGCTGCCGGAGCCGGGGTCGCTGCCCGGTACCGGAGCCGGCCCCGGCGATGACTTGCGCAGTTGCGGAGCGAGGCTAGCCTGCCGGACCCGGACCGGCAGCCCGAGTTCAGCAACCTCAGCCCTGCTGAGCCTGGACTGGGAATCGTCGCTGACCGGGGTGAGAACGGCGGACTCGCCGCCGTTCGCGGCCGCGGTACCGGCCGCGGGCGCTGGCCGCCGGCGGCGAACGAGAAACTGGGGTCCGGTATCGGCTTCCGCGCGCGCACGGCCGTTGCGCTGGAAGGGATCGGCCCAGACCGCGGCCTCGCCGATGCGAGCGTCGGCGTCGGCGACGCGGTCCCGGCTATCGGTCTCGCCTGCGAGCCTGCCTGAGGGGGAACTAGCGGCGGCGTAACCGCCGGCCGTGGAGGTGCCCGCGGTGGCCGGGTCCGGCGCGTCGCCGGTGACGGCAGTGCCCGCTAGGCCGTTACCGTGCAAGCCGTTACCGTGCAAGCCGTTACCGTGCAAGCCGTTACCGTTCGGGCCGCTGCTGAGCGCGGAGCCGTTGCCCGGTCCGGCAGCAGATTGCGCAAGTGCCGCGTGCCGGCCGGAGAATCCCGCGGCGAGCGCAACGTCGTCATGGACGGGGGGGAGTACCGGATCGCGCGGACCGGATTCGTCCACCACGAGCGCGGTCGGGATCAGCACGATCGCCGTTGTGCCGCCAAAGACCGACGGGCGCAAAGTGATCTTGATGTCGTGCCGCTGGGCTAGCTGGCCGGCGATGAACAGGCCCAGCCGGTCGCTGCCAGACAAGTCAAACTGCGGCGGGTTGGCGAGGTTGGCGTTGATCTCCTCCAGGCGAGCAGCGGAGATGCCCAGGCCGCGGTCCTCGACTTCGACGGCAAAGCCGCGGCCGACGACGTCTCCCTGGATGCGGACGGGAGTATTCGGTGGCGAGAACACGGTGGCGTTCTCTGCCAGTTCGGCAATCAGGTGGATCACGTCGGCCACCGCGTGTCCGGCGACTGCGGCGCTGGTCCGGCAGAGTACCCGGATCCGGGTGTAATCCTCGACCTCGGCTACTGCCGCGCGCAGGACGTCAACGAGCGGAACCGGCTGCCGCCAGCCTCGCGCGGGTACGTCGCCGGACAGGATTATCAGTCCTTCGGCGTGGCGGCGCATGCGGGTCGTGAGGTGGTCGATGCGGAACAGGTCCTCGAGTTCCTCAGGCTCGGTGGCGCGTCGTTCCATGCCGTCCAGCAATGTCAGCTGGCGGTGCAGCAAGGACTGGCTGCGCCCTGCGAGATTCCTGAACACGTCGCTGATGCCGCGCCGAAGACGAGCCTCATCCACGGCAGCCTGGACCGCCGTCTGCTGGACGACGCTGAAGGCGTCCTGCACCTGCTGGATCTCGCTGCTCGTCGGGACTTCGGCGGGCTCGTAGTCGGCCAGATCCACCGGCTCGCCAGCCCGGAGCCGGGCAATGACGTCCGGAAGCTTCTCGTGCGCCAGCGTGAGCGCGGATTCACGCAGTTCGCGCAGTTGCCGGATCAGCCCGCGCCCGATGATCAGGGACAGCGCGATGGACGCGACGGTGCCGAGGAGTCCGAGCCCGGCAGCGAGGACGAGTTCCAGGATGACGGTGTTCGCGTCTTGCTGGATCTGGCTCTCCAGCGCGACAGCGGCCTGCGACAGCGCCTTCCCGAGCCCGACGGAGTAACCAATGAAGATCATCTTGGAGTCGGCCAGCCGCGCCGGTGGCGCGCCTCGGTGCCACGGCGTGTAGCTGACCGCGCTCTCGACGGCGGCCATCGCATTGCTGCTGGCCGCCGGGACGTTCCTGGCCAGCATCACGCGGTACTGCGAATCCAGTTCCGGCACCGCGATGTTGATCAGGGTCTGCCGCTGACTCGCCAGGGCGGCGAACGCAAGCCGGTCGGTATTCGGGAACTTGCGCTGCGCCATGTCGGCGGACAGCAGATCCCACTCCTCCTGGGTAGCCTGCGAAGCCCGCTCCAGGTTGACGACGGCCAGGGCCTGCGTGACCACCGAGACGCTGGCGAGCTGATGCACGGCCTCGTTGATGACCGGGTATCCAGCGTTGATGATGGCGTCGTAGTCGGCGAGAGCCGCGCGCATGCTGATCGCGTCGTCAGAAATATCCCCGCGGATGAAGTCCAGGGTCTTACTCACCTTGAGCAGGTTCGTTATCGCGGCCTGCTCCGGTCCGGCGGCGAGGCTGGTGACCCGGGGGGATTGCACAGCGGCGGTCAGCGCGGTCAGCGCGCGCTGCGTCGCGCTCTCCTGCACACCGAGGGCGGACGCCACCTGAGTGTTGGTCGGATTCGCCAGGCAGAGCAGCGCCAGCGCGCGTTCCTGAGCGACTTGCTGCTGGAAGCTACTGACCGGGTCGGCCAGTTCGGTTCGGAGTGTCTTGGCGCGCTCCTCGCGCAGCGCGTTGCCGAGGGTGATGCTGGCGGCGAATCCGTAAAGCGCGAGAAGGCACAGCACAGGGACGGTAATGAGAACGCCGACCCTCAGTCGGATGGACCGGTGACGCAATCCCATGGCTGAGGCCCTAGTGTGAGACGTATTGGCGATCTGGCCTGTTCGCAAAACTGCTGGCAGACGATATCGGAGCGTAACATCCGATTGCACTGCCCAGCTATGAAACGGTATGAGCGGCTCGAATTCGCCGCACTGCCGCGCCAAGGTGATGGGCGCGCCTTTCCGTGCCGGACCGGCATCTGTCATGGCATCGTGAAGCTGACTGCCGCTGCGTCCGGCGGCAGTAATTGCGCGACCGGTGAGCCGGGTGCCGTGGTTCGCTAGAATCCGCGTGCCAGCGGCCACGCTCGGGGGCGAGCGAGGCGCTGGCAGGCAGGCGCGAGCCGAAGGCCGGGGCGGATCGGGCATGACGGGGGATCGGACATGATGTTTTCTGATGACCGGGCAGATGTCGTCGTGGTCGGCGGGGGATTAGCGGGCATCAGTGCCGCGATCGAACTGGCTGAGCACGGCCTGGACGTCACATTGCTCGAGGCAAGGCCGTGGCTGGGCGGGGCGACATGCTCGTTTGCCCGTCGGGGCCTGACGATTGACAACGGGCAGCACGCGTTCCTCCGCAGCTGTGAGGCCTACCGGGATCTGCTGGCCAAGCTGGGTGTCCTCAGCTCGGTCGCGATCGAGGACCGGCTCGATCTGACCGTGCTCGCCGGGGCCCCGGGGCCGACCATGCCGTCGCAGGTAGCGCTGCGCAGGTCAGGGCTGCCCGCGCCGCTGCACCTCGCGAGAGCACTGGCCGGCTACCGGCTGCTGACGCGGACCGAACGGGTGAGCGCAGCCGTGGCGGCGATGGCATTGCCGCTGGCCGCCCGCCGCCGGATCGGCCAGCGGGACCTGACTTTCGGGGAGTGGCTGACCTTGCGCGGGCAGGACGAGAACGCCCGGCGCATGCTCTGGGACCTGCTGTCGTTCGCCACGCTCGGCCTGCCATCCGCGGCCGCTGATTCCGGCTCCGCCGCCGCCGCGATCAGGACGGTACTGCGCGCTCGGGGGAACGCCGACATTGGCATTCCCCTCGTCCCGCTCAGCAGGCTGCATGCTGCTCCGGCGGTGGCGTTGCTCGGCCGCCTCGGGGCCCGCATTCTGCTCGGCGTTAAGGCCACGGCTTGCCGACCGAGCTACTGCGGCGGCTTCGACGTGGCGATTGCCACAGTGCCGCCGGGCGGTAGCGCAGCATCCGCTGACAGCGCCCGGCCAACTGTCATCCACGCTCGCGCGCTGGTGCTAGCCGTGCCGGCCTTCGAGGCTGCCGAGCTCGCCCCGGCAGAGCTGGCGGCCGACGCGGCGCGCTGGGCAAGGCTTGAGCCGTCACCGATGGTCAGCCTGCATGTTGTGTATGCCAGCAGGGTTACTTCGCTTGCCTTTGCCGCGGTCGTTGACTCGCCGGTGCGCTGGGTCATCGACAAGACCGACGCGGCTGGGCTGCATAGCGGGCAATACCTCGCCGTGTCGGTGCCGGCCGCCGGCAGCTTCGTCGACTGGCCGTCATCCCGGCTGCGGGCTGAGTTCCTGCCCGAGTTGTGTCGGCTGTTCCCGGCCGCGGCTGACGTCGAGGTCGAAGACTTCTTTACGACGAGGGAACGGCGCGCTTTGATCCGGCAGGTGCCCGGCTCACCGCGGTTGCGGGCGAGTCAGGCCGGCCTGCGGGGGCTGGCACTGGCCGGTGCCTGGACCGACACTGGGTGGCCGGACACGATGGAAGGGGCGGTCCGCAGCGGCCTCGGCGCGGCCTGGCAGGTGCTGCGTGACCTGGCGGTGAGCGGCCCCGACGTTCGCGACCCGGGTACTGGCCAACCCGGTTGGCGCGGGCCGGATTTCGCAGGCCTTACTGGTCACTTCCCGGCTGCCGCCCCGCAGCCTGGCGGCCCGGTCAGCCCGGTCGACCTGACACCGGCCTGATGACCGGACCTGAGCTCCGCTCAGCGGATCGCCGCCAGCGCCGTGACGCGGCGGGCCAGCCGGATTCTGCTGGCCCGGCAAGACAGCGCCGGCCGGTGGACCGGCCGCTGTGCGGGCGACGTGACCCTGGACGCCGAATCCGCGCTGGTCCGCGAGTTCCTCGGGGTGTCCAGGCCCGAGCTCACCAGGGCTGGCGCACAGCAGATCAGGTCCATGCAACAGCCCGACGGCAGCTGGATCGGCGGGGCCGAACCGGGCCGGCCTGGTGACCTTACCGCCTCCGTTCCTGCCTACCTGGCGCTCCGGCTCGCAGGTGACCCGCCTGACGCCTATCACCTGGCAGTTGGTGCCGTATGGATCAGGGATGCAGGCGGGCTGGCGGCCGCAGGCCTTGTCGCCGGCGCCGCGCTGGCCGATCAGGACCTCACGCAAGCGGGCCGGCTGGATCCTGCGACCTCACAGAAACGGGAACGCGACGCCTCAGGAGTACGGGATCGGCAGCTCGCACCACACGATTTTGCCTGCGCCGGCCCGCCGGGCACCCCACCGCTGGGCTAGCTGGCTCACCACCTGCAGGCCACGGCCGCGTTCATCGGAGTCGTCCGGATGGCGCAATCGCGGTAGTGCCGCCGAGTCATCAAGCACCTCACAGACCAGCCCGTCCTCGAGTATCAGGCGCAGGCCGATCTTCCCCTGGGCGTACCGGACGGCGTTCGTGACCAGTTCCGAGACCAGCAACTCGGCAGTGGGTACCAGGTCGGTCAAGCCCCAGCGCCGCAGCGGCCGCCGGATCAGCGACCGGGCCCGGCTGGCCGAGGTCAGCTCGGAGGGCAGCGTCCAGGTGACGACGTGATCGGATGGGATCCGGCGCAACCGCGCCACCAGCAGCGCGATGTCGTCGCGGTGTTCGTCGGCGTATACCCCGGCCAGGGTGGCCCGGCACAAGTCCTCGAGCGGCTGTTCCGCCGAGCCAGGGCCGAAGATGTCCCGCAACCGGCGGAGGCCCTCGTCGATATCCCGGCTGCGCTTCTCCACCAGCCCATCGGTGTACAGCACGAGAAGACTGCCGTCCGCGATGTCGAGCATGCGGCTCTGGATCAGGCCGGTGCCGACTCCGAGCGGCGGCGCTGGCAGGACGTCGAGTAGCTCGTTGCTGCCGTCCGGCCGCACCAGCAGCGGCGGCAGGTGGCCAGCCGAGGCGACTTCGCACGTCCCCGAGACAGCGTCGAAGATCGCGTAGACGCACGTCGCGAAGTGCGGTTCGCGGACGCCGAGTTCCTGCATCAGCTCGTTCAGCTGCTGCAGGGTCTCAGCCGGCGGCAGTTCCAGCATCGCCAGGGTGTGAATGGCGGTCCGCAGCCGTCCCATGGTGACCGCGGCCCGCACGCCGTGGCCGGCGACATCACCGACCACGAGCGCTACCCGCGCGCCGGGCAGGGCGATCGACTCATACCAGTCGCCGCCCACCTCGATGAGCTTGCTTCCCGGCAGGTAACGGTGCCTGACCTCGACCGATGATGGCGCGGATAGACCGGTCGGCAGCATGCTGCGCTGCAGCGTCAGCGCGGTAGCTCGCTCCCGGCTGTATCGCTGGGCGTTGTCCATGAAGATCGCCGCCCTGGCCGCGAACTCCATCCCGATTTCGACGTCGTAGGCATCGAACCGGCGGAACCCGACGCGGCGCACGCAGACGAAGAAGCCGAGCATGACATCTCTGGCGATCAGCGGCAGCAGCAGCATGGAGACGCCGGACAGCAAGTCGGCAACCGGCCGGCGAATCCAGGAGGCGGCCATCGCATCAGCGCTATCACGGCTGACGACCTCGCAGACCGGATGCCCGGAGTCCATGCACCTGGTGTAGGGCGTGCCGGGCGGGTAGCGCAGGATCTCGCCGGTGGGGAATGCCGCGTCCCAGGCCGCCTCACTGTCGTCATGCGCGACGGCAAGCCGCCGGACCAGTTGCGTGCCATCCAGCGACTCGGACGGGAATTCGTCCTCAGCGACCAGGCTCTCCATGACCACCAGGCCAGCTACGTTGCAGAAATGAGGCACGATGATGTTGATCAGCTCGGGCGCCATCTGATCAATGTCCAGCGCGCCGCCAATCCGCCGCACCGCCCCGTCGACCATGAGATGCCGCATCACCGCCGGATCCAGGAAGCGCTCTTGCATGGGCGGCGCTATCCGCATGATGACCTGGGCGGCCAGTTCGGGATCGGTCGCCCTGATGGGCTGGACGGTGACCACGGCGTCGGCGGTCGCGCCGTTGGCCGTCCGGAAGGACAGCACGGTGGTGCTCTCGCGATTGGAGCACGCCCCGTCGATGAGCGCTTGCAGGGTGGCCGCGGCAGGCCCGTCCGGCAGTGCCAGCAGCGTGCCGAGCTCGGTGCCGATCAGTGCACCGGGCTCGGCCGACAGCACGTCGCCGGCCCCGCGATCATGCTGACGGATGCGGCCGGCCTTGTCGATTCCGAGCATGAGCGTTCGGGTTGAGGTGTTGGCCAGTACCGCTGAGACCTCTGCCGCAGCTGCCGATGCCACCGAAGCGCTCCTTTCCGGCAGAGCAGACCACGGCTGGTGCCCTCATTATGGAGCAGCTTCTCATTATGGAGCAGCTTCGTGCCTATTGCGAAGGAACGGCTGTTAGCTGGCCCGATAATGGCGGTCAGGCGTCCTTGGCCGGCTCGCCGTGCCCCGCGTTGGCGCGCCCACGGCCCCAGTAGGCCTTGGGCGACATCTGGTCCGGCGGCAGCCCGCGAGCCGCCAGGCGCTCGCGAAGCGCGAGCACCACCGACGCCTCGCCGAGCAGGTACGCATGCCCGCGGCCAGGCAGAAGCTCGACGTCGGCGGCCTCGGCAACCAGCGGCGAGGTAGCCGGATCGCCGGCCGGGCGGCCTAGCCGGTGCAGCCAGCTGACCCTGGTCCGGGCTAGCGGCGAGAACTCCTGCTCGTCGGCGACTTCCGGCACCTCGACCACCAGGGTCGCCTCGCTGGCACCGGGAAGCGATTCGGCCATCGCCAGGATGGCCGGCAGCGCGGCCTCGTCCCCCATGAACAGATGCCAGTCCGCCTCCGGGCTCGTGGAGATCTTGCCGCGCGGCCCGATGCCCTCGATACGATCGCCGGGCCTGGCCGACCGCACCCAGCGCTCGCCGGGACCGTCCCCGTGCAAGACCACGTCGATGGTCAGCAGCCGCCGGGCCGGGTCGTGGAAGCGGATGGTGTAACGGCGCCGTAGCGGCTTGCGGCCGTCAACGGCCACCAGCAGCATGACGTCCTGGCCGGGGGCGTACCTGAATCCGCCGAGTTCCTCGGCGGTCAGTTCCAGCCGCTGCATGTGCGGCGTGAGCCTGGTCGAGGATGCCACCTCAAAGTGCAAGTTCATAGTTTCCGCGAGCGGGCCGGTCAGCTGGGCGAACGGGTCATCGAGGCTGGCTACGACGGTCTGGGGCACGGCGTCGGTCATCGACAGGGGACCTTCCTTGGCGGTCAGCATTTCTTCCTTGGCAGCCGGAGACTTAGCGTATGCGAGCAAGCTGACCTCACCGGAGGCTGGTGCAGTCCGGCGGTTGCCGCCACAATGGGGGGCGATCGATGGCGATCGACGGGGACCGTGCGGCTGGGGGCGGTATGGGCGAGCCGGCAGGTGCGCTGGTTTACGTGCCCGATGATCTGGGACTGCCGGTGCCGATACGGCCGTTGATCAGGCGGGTGGTGTCGCTTGTTCCGTCGCTCACCGAGACGGTGGCGGCCTGCGCGCCGGGCCTGCTCGTCGGCGCCACCAACTGGTGCGTGCATCCGGCCGACCTGACCGTGACCAGGATCGGCGGCACCAAGAACCCGGACATCGCCGCGATCATGGCGCTCCGGGCCGATGTCGTGCTGGCCAACGAGGAGGAGAACAGGCTGCCAGACCTCGACGCGCTTCGCTCGGCTGGCCAGTCCGTCTGGGTCACCAGGATCCGCGACCTGCCGGAGGCGCTCGCATCGCTGCGCCGGATGATCACGCTAGCCTGCCGCCAGCCCGAGCCGGCCTGGCTAGATGCCGCCGGGCAGGCATGGCGGGATCCGCTCACCGCCGGCGGAGGGCACGGGCTCGAAGGCGCGGGGGCAGCCGGACGCGTGGCCGCGGTCGTGCCCATCTGGCGACGGCCGTGGATGGTGCTCGGCCGGGATACCTTCGCCGGCGATCTGCTGGCCAGGCTTGGCATCACTAAACGTGTATGCCGGTCACCGGGACCGGTACCCGAGGATCGACATCGCGGAGCTCCGCGGTGCCGGGGCCGACCTGGTGGTGCTGCCGGACGAGCCGTACCGGTTCTCCGCGTCGGACGGCCCCGAGGCCTTCCCCGGCAGTCGTACCGCGCTCGTCAGCGGCCGGCACCTGACCTGGTACGGGCCTTCACTCACCGAAGCTCCGGCCGTGCTGCGCCGCCAGCTCGCCGCGGCCAGGGTCCGGTCCGGATCGCCGTGCTGAGAACTGACAACGCCCCCGGAGCAAGTGCTCACGAGGGCGTGCCTACCGGTGCGAGGTCGCCTCTCGGCGAGTAGCGCGTCGCGGCTCCAGCCTGACGGTATTCCGCGACGGCGGTTTTTGCGGCCCGGGGGACACAGCGCACCGGCGACAGCTACAACCCGTCCCCGGGCAGCGCTATTCCCGCCGGTTCCCGTTGCAGGCGGTGTACTTCCGGGAACGCGGCACGCCTGCGCCGGCCACGCTCGCGAGGATAATGACTGCCAACGCGCGAGACCGCGAGACACACGGCCCGGCAGGCAGGTCTGAATGGCACATGACGAGGCGCTCATCGGGTGCATCGGAAAACTCACCATCGCCACCCGCGGCCAAGCGGGACCAGGCGAGGTGCTGGTCAGCGTCCGGGGTGGCTCAGAAGCGCTGATCGCCTGGTCGCCGGAGCCGCTGCCGAGGGGTGCCACGGTGCTGGTCATCGAGTCCCGGGGCCATCGCACAGTCGATGTCAGCCCGTGGACCGACCCGCTGGAGACATTCGGCAGTGAAGACAGTGCCCACTAGTCAGGCCGGGGACATACTGGAATAAGCCGGCAGAGCTGCCGGACACGGGGTGAAAACTGGAGATGAGAGATGTTCGGTTACCGGGTGCCTGCGCCGGACGAGGCGATGCTGATCTCGGGTGGCCGCTCTCGAAGGGGCGGTGCGCCGTTCAAAGTCGTGGTCGGGCACGGAACATTCGTGACGCCGTTGTTCCGGAAGGCCCGCTACCTGACCCTGTCCATGTGCGAGTCCGAGGTCTCCGAGACCTGCGTCACTAAGCAAGGCATCTCACTCAACGTCCGGGCCGTGATCGCATTCAAGGTAGGCAACGACGACGAGAGCATCATCAATGCTGGGCAGCGGTTCCTGTCCGATCAGGACCAGATGTCGACTCTGACGGGCCGGATCTTTGCCGGTCACCTGCGATCGATCATCGGCTCGATGACCGTCGAGGAGATTGTCACCGAGCGGCAGAAACTGGCTACCGAGGTACTCGACGGCTCGAAGGCGGAGATGGCCAAGATCGGCCTCACCGTCGACTCGCTCCAGATCCAGTCCATCGATGACATGAACAGCGGTTATATCGACGCGATGGCAGCCCCGCACAACGCCGCCATCCAGCGCCAGGCCCAGATCGCCCAGGCGCAGGCCAACCAGGCGGCTGCCGAGGCGCAGCAGGAGTCGCAGCGCAAGCAGGCCGAGTATCAGCGGCAGACCATGGTCGTGCAGGCGCAGTACAAGGCCGAAGTGGACAAGGCACAGGCCGAGGCTGCGCAGGCTGGCCCGCTGGCGCAGGCCCAGGCCCAGATGAGCGTGCTGCAGGCGCAGACCGAGCTGGCTCACCGCCAGGCTGAGCTTCGCCAGCGCCAGCTGGTTGCCGAGGTGATCAAGCCCGCCGAGGCCGAGGCGGAGAAGGTCAAGGTGCTGGCCGAGGCCGACGCGGCTCGGATCCGGCTGCAGGCGGCGGCGGCGGCGTCAAACAACCGCGTCGCGCTGGACCGGATGCTGATCGAGCAACTGCCGATGATCGTCAAGGAGGCCGCCGGCGGGCTGGCCGGCGCGAATGTCAGCGTGCTCAACGGAGCCGACGGGCTCGGAGAGATCGCGGCGGGCCTGGTGGCTCAGGGGCTGACGATCCTGGAGTCGGTCAAGAAGGGCTTGTCCGGCCCGGCCGGCAACGAGGTCAGCCTGTTTGACCCGGAGCAGGATGGGGCGCCCGCCGAATTGCCAACGTCGCAGCAGTAGCGAGGTCTGCGGGGGCTTGCTTCGTCAGGCGTCAGTGCGCAAACGCCACTCCCTAGTTATTTGCTGGGGGCAAAACCCGCATAGCGGACGCAGAGAGCCATGCAACGACTAGGGAGTCATCACAAGACCAACTGTGTGGCGGAATAGCTCGCCGATTCTGGCTTCGTCCGGCTTGCCTCAGCCGCGGTAGAACGTGTGCAGGCCTGCCGCGCAGGCGGCAAAATCCGGCTAGTGAACGGCACGTCAGTCGGCCAAGCAGGATCGTGCGCGGCTAGGCTGCCGCCACCGTCGTGCTGGCAACCGCAGGCCGGCCTGGTCGCCGCGCCAAGGAATGGATGGCTGCATGGTCACGCGAGTGCTCCGCCCCGAGGGCAAGGGCTTCCTCTTCCTTGACTCGCATCCTGCAGGCTGCGCCCGGATCGTCGAGGAGATGGTCGCGGAAGTCACTGCGCCGGTGGCCGCCGCCGGGCGCGCCCCGGCCGCGCTGGTTATCGGCTGCAGCGGCGGCTACGGGCTGGCCGCCGCCGCTGCCGGGCTCTTCGGCCACGGTGCCCGGACAATCGGCGTCTGCTATGAACGGCCGGCGACCGCGCGCCGCTCGGCGTCGGCCGGCTGGTACCGGACCGTTGCGCTGGCCCGGCAGGCGGCAGCGGCAGGGCTGTGGTTTGACCCGGTGAACGGGGATTGCTTCGACCCGGCGCTCCGGGCCGCCGTCCTGGACCGCGTGGCGGCCGCGCTTGGGCCGATCGACGTGCTGATCTACAGCGTCGCGGCACCCCGGCGCACCGATCCGCGGACCGGCACCGTCTACCACGCCGCGGTGAAACCGATCGGAGCCGCCTACAGCGCCAGGAACGTCGCAGTCGACCGCGACGTCGTGCTGCGCGAGGCGACCCTCGAGCCGGCGACCGATGCGGAGATCGACGGCACGATCAAGGTCATGGGCGGCGAGGACTGGGCGGACTGGGTGGCCGACCTAGCGTCGCGTGATCTGCTGGCCCCGGGCTTTACCACGGCCGCGCTGACCTATGTCGGCTCTAAGCTGACCGCGCCGGTCTACCGCCAGGGAACGATCGGCCGGGCAAAGGATCACCTCGAAGCCACCGCTGGCCTGCTCACCGCCGGGGTGCTGACCCGGTCCGGGGGCAGCGCGCTGACCTCGGCCAATTGCGCAGCTGTGACGATGTCCTCACTGGCGATCCCTGGCATCTCGCTCTACCTGAGCCTGCTGCGGGCGGTGGCGGGCGATGCCGCTGAGTCCCCGATGCGGCAATCGGTCCGCCTCTGGGATCACCTGACCGGCAGGGACTGCGCGGACGTCGACAGCGACGGCCGGCTACGGCTGGACGACTGGGAAATGGCACCGCACATCCAGGCGGCACTGGAGGAGCGGTGGGCCGCAACCGATGAGGAACTGCTCGGCGGGCTAGCCGACACCGACTGGTTCAAGATGCAGATGTGGCAGTTGTACGGTTTCGGAGTTAACGGGATCGACTATAGCCAGCCGGTCGAGGTTGACCAGCCGTGGCCCGCCACGCCAGGTAGTGGGCAAGCGCTTCGTCCAAGCCGACCGTAACGAGCCGGATCGGGCATCCGCGCGCTCGGCCTGACCGCTGCGGAGCGTTCCCGGCTGGCCGACCGCCGGCGGCTGCCCGCGCTGTCGTGATCAGCCGTGATCAGCTGCCCTGCTGCACGGGCGTCACTGTCATGATCTTGGCGCTGCCGTTGCAGGCGGTCGTGCCGAACGCGATATGCAGCGCTGTTTTCTGGCTCGGCGGTACCACAGCCAGCGAGGTTGCTTTGACCGGCCTGCAGGTACTGGCCGGGTAGTTCGCCGAACTGGCGATCTGCAGCCGGGCGCTGGCGACACCATTCGGCGGCAGTGTCACTGCCGTGTGCGGCGCCGCCGGGTTCTCGGCGGCCGGCTGGCCGATGCTGGTACCCGGCCCGGTGGCCTGCGTGACCTTGGGGTAACCGGCCAGCGTGCACGGCGCGGTGCCGGTGTTCGTGAAAACGATCGTGAGCTGCAGTCCGTGGGTGTAGCCCTGCGGCGATACCGCCGTTGCAGCCAGTTTCCCGGTCTGGCAGGATGCGGCGGCCGCAGAGGTCGGCGGCGCGGACGTCCGCGGCGCGGGGGTGGCCGTGGCGGCCGCTGGCCGGCTGGCGGCTGGGTGAGCGGTGATGGTGACGGTGCTCGCTGGCCGGGCGGCCGGGCTGGAGCCCGAGCAGGCGCAGATCGTGACGCTGATCGCGGCCAGGATGACGAACAGGAACGGCTTCATTCCGCGCAGGTCCCTTCGGGTGAGTCGGCGGGCCTGGCCGGGCTGAGAACGCCCGTTCCCGGAAAAAGCAGTGTTCTTGGCATCGATGTCCCCGCTACAGTTGCTGTCGTGGAGATCAGCTGCAAGCGCACTCCCGGCGTGCGCACCAGCACGGCCGCGCGAGCTATCAGCTCGCCGGTTGCCGCTGACTGATTCTTCCCATCCGCTGGCGACCGCGAACGGTTCGCCGGCGCTCGTGATCAATCCGCCTGCTCAGTGGCCTGGCCGGCAACTGCTTCCCGGCGCCCCGACACCGAGAGGCGCACGCGCCATGGACGCCACCGAAACCATCTCGACCTTCACCGACTTCTTCGTTAGCCGTGGGCACCGGCTGCTGGCCGGCCGTACATTGCTGCCGCAGCCGGGCGATCCCGTCCTGTTCACCTCGGCCGGGATGCACCCGCTGACGCCGTTCCTGGCCGGCGCACCGCATCCGCTCGGACGGCGGCTGACCGGCGTGCAGCGCTGTCTGCGGACCACCGACCTGGAGGAAGTCGGCGATCAGTCGCACCTGACCGTGTTCCAGATGCTGGGCTCCTGGTCGCTGGGCGACTACGACGGTCCGCAGAGCCTGCGGTGGGGCATGGAGCTCATCTGCGACCACTTCGGGCTGAACCCGGAGCTACTGCATGCGACCGTCTTCGACGGCAACGGCCCGGTCGGTCCGGACGCCGAGGCGCTGCAGACCTGGGAGGATCTGGGCCTTCCGGTCGAGCTGCTGAAGGATAACTGGTGGTCCAACGGGCCGACGGGGCCGTGCGGACCGGACTCGGAGATCTTCGCCTGGACCGGGGACGGGCCGCCATCCGGCCGGCCAAGTACCGATCCGCGCTGGGTGGAACTGTGGAACCACGTCACCATGCGCTACCTGCGGGAGCCGGACGGCAGCCTGTCGCCGCTACCCCGGCCGGTCGTCGACACTGGCATGGGGCTGGAGCGGCTGCTCATGGTCGCCCAGCAGGTTGGCTCGGTGTTCGAGACCGACTTGTTCGCACCGTGGATTGCCGTGCTGCCCGGCTTGTGGCAGCCCGGTGAGCGATCCTTGCGGATCCTCACCGATCATCTGCGGTCGTCAGTCGTGGTGATCGCAGATGGGGTCCGGCCGTCCAGCACCGGCCGGGGGTACGTGCTGCGGCGGCTCGTCCGGCGTTCCCTGACCGCACTATGGAGCGGATGCGACGGGCCAGCAGGGTGGGGCGGCGGCGAGGACTCCCTGACCCTGGGCGACCTGCCGTCAGACCTGATAGCCGACACCGGTGAGCGGTTCGGCCTGGCGGCCGATCCGGCGGTCGTGCGCGGCGTGCTGCTGTCGGAGGAGCGGAAGTTCGCCGGGCTGGTGCGCCGCGGCCGTTCAGTGCTGGCAAGGCTGTACCCGTCCGGGCGGCTGACCGAAGACGACTACGAGTTCCTGCGCGATACGCACGGCCTGCCGCGGGAACTGGTGGCCGAACTGGCTAACCCCCAACGATCATGACCGGGAACGGGCAATCACGTCGTCGGCGTATTTGCGCAGGCTGTCCAGCTTGGACTGCAGCGGTTGGGTGTCCGGGCCGGTCTGGTACGGCCAGCGGAAGCCGACGATCACATCGGTGACACCCTGATCCTCCAGCGCGGCGATGCCATCCGGTGAGTAAGCGCCGGCCGAGATCACGTGCACCTCGAACGGACGGGCGGCGGTCCCGTACTCGGCGCGCAGCCCGGCCAGCCGGGTCAGCAGTCCGGGCAGGTCGGCTGGGTCGCCCCCGCCGTGCAGCCAGCCGTCGCCGGACGCCGCGGCACGGCGCAGCGCCGCCTCGCCATGACCGCCGATGAGCACCGGCACCGGCGCGGTCGGGACCGGCGCCAGCTTGATGGGCGGGATGTCGTACACCTGGCCGTGGAACTCGAAGTACCCGCCCGCCGACAGGCCGCGCAGGATGGCCAGTGACTCGTCCATCCGCTGCCCGCGCCGTTGCCATGGCACGCCGAGCACGTCGTAGTCCTCCCGCCACGGGCTGGAGCCCACACCCAGGACCAGGCGGTTACCTGTCAGCACCGCGGTCGAGGTGACCTGCTTGGCAACCAGCACGGGATGGCGGACCGGCAGCTTGAGCACGAAGGTGATGAACCTCAGGCGCTGCGTCACCGCCGCGAGGAAGGGGATCAGCGAGAAAGGCTCAAGGAACGGCTTGTCCTCCAGGAACTCACGGCTGCCGTCGGGGTTGAACGGGTACGCGCTGTCGGACCGCTTGGGGTAGCAGATGCTGTCCGGGATCACCATCGAGTCATACCCTGCGTCCTCCGCCGCGGCCGCCAGCGGCGCGTAATAGGACGGGTCCGTCATCGACTCTGCGTAGCAGAAGCGCACCAAACCTCCGGCGACGTCAGCCGGCTGCCCAGCCCGCAAGTGAGCGTGCACGGGTTGACCGGCTGGAGTAGAACGTGTTCTTGTTTGCAGTTGAAAGTCAATCAGATCCGGAGGCGGGACGACATGGACCTTGCCGCGCTGGAAGAGATCCGCCAGGTGAAGTACCGGTACCTGCGGTGCGTCGACCTGAAGCTGTGGGACGAGATCGCAGACGTGTTCACCGCGGCCGCCAGCGCCGATTACGGGACGCACGCGGCGGGCCGCCCGCTGAACCTGCGCGGCCGCGACGAGATCGTCGGCTACCTGCGGCGGAGCCTCGGGCCGGAGATCATCACCGTGCACCGGTGCGGGCAGCCAGAGATCACGATCGACGGCGATAAGGCATCGGGAACGTGGTCGTTCGAGGACACCGTCATCGCCACCGAGCACCGAGTGCTGATCAAGGGGGCCGCGTTCTACGAGGACACTTACGAGCGCGGTGCGGATGGCCAGTGGCGCATATCGCATACCGGTTACCAGCGGATCTACGAGACCATGAGCTCGCTTGACGACACCCCGTCGCTGCGCTTCACCGCCACCATGTGGGCGCGCGAGCAGGTCAGCTGAGGTCGGCGTGCTGACCCAGTCGTTCGCCGAGGCGGTCGCCGAGGCCGAGAAGATCATCGCCGCCGCGCCGCACGTCCGCACCGATCAGGACCTGGCCGAGGGCTATGACTACCTGGCCGGCAGCATCCAGGCCTCGCTGCACCTGGCCTGGGCCTACCAGCGCGACTTCCCGTACTTCGTCCAGTCCACCGGGCCGTACACCAAGCTGGGCCTGGACAACCCGGACACGCTGTACCTGCACGCATACCTGCGCGACGACGCCGAGTACGTCGTCACCGGGCAGCGCGGGACGACGACCGACCTCAGCTTCCAGGTACTCAATGGCGACTACTCGCCGGTGCAAGTGCCGGACAGCCTGACCGCGTTCGACGACCGCAGCCTGCAGATCTCCCCGGACGGCTCGTTCGAGCTGCGCCTCGGCCCGCGCAAGCCGGCTGACCGGCCGGGATCTGGCGCGCCGGCCAGTTATGTCACGCTCGGGCCGGGCTCGGCGATGCTGGCGGTCCGCGAGGTCTACAGCGACTGGGCGAACGAGCGGCGCGGCACGCTCCGGATACAGCGGGCGGACAAGATCGGTGCCGCGCCGCCGCCGCCTGACGAGGCGCTGCTGGCCAAGCGCTACCGGGTCGCGGGCAAGATACTGCTCTCCCGGCTGCGGACGTTCCTGGCCTTCCCTGAATGGTTCTACCTGACCGAGCCGGTGAACACGCTGACGCCGCCGCGCCGGACGCCGGGGGGCCTGGCCACCCAGTTCTCTTCGGCCGGCCACTTCGACCTCAGCCCGGACCAGGCGATGATCGTGACGGTACCCGCGGCCGACCGGGACGTGGCTCCCTACCAGGGCATCCAGCTCGGCAGCCAGTGGTACGTCTCGCTTGACTACATCAACCACCAGACCAGCCTCACCGCCGATCAGGCCCGCGCCGACCCGGACGGCATGCTGCGGTTCGTGATCACCGAGCGCGATCCTGGCGTGGCGAACTGGCTTGAGCTCACCGGGCGGAACCGCGGCTACGTGCAGCTTCGCTGGCAGCGGCTGACCAGGGACCTCACGGAGGCGGACGGGCCGCTGGCCGAGGTGGTGCAGTTCGCCCGGCTGCCGGAGCTGCTGCCGTATCACGACAGCTCGCAGATCAGTACGCACGAATATCGTGCGCGCATCGCGGCGCGGCAGGCGGCCGTGGCGAACCGGATGGTGGGCTGAGGTTGGCTGCTGTCAGCTCAACAGGTAAAGAAATCGTCGGCGGCGACGAAAAGTCTCGGCGGCGACGAAAAGTCTTCGTGATCATGTTCGGGAGCTGTGATGTACCTGCGCGACAAGGTGGTCGTCGTCTCGGGAGTCGGCCCTGACCTCGGCCGCCAGATCGCGGTGCGCGGCGCGGCGGCCGGCGCCGACGTCGTGCTCGCCGCCCGGACCGCGTCCCGGCTCGAGGACGTCGCCGGACAGATCAAGGAACTCGGCCGCCGGGCGCTGGTGGTGCCGACTGACATGACGGTCGAGGAAGATGCGCAGCGGCTCGCCGCGGCCTGCCTGGAGGAGTTCGGCCGGGTCGACGCGCTGGTGCACAACGCGCTGGTGATGCCGCCCATAGCCGACCTGGGCACGGTCGACCTGGCCGCCGTGCAGGCCGGTTTCAGCGACAACGTGATCTCAGCGCTGCGGCTGACCAGGCTGTTCATCCCGGCGCTGGCCGCCAGCCAGGGTGCCGTCGTGATGGTCAACTCGATGGTCGTCAGGTTTTCCCAGCCAACGATGGGCCCGTACAAGATGGCCAAGGCGGCGCTGCTGGCGATGGCGCAGAGCCTGGCTACCGAACTCGGCCCGCGGGGCATCCGGGTGAACTCCGTCGCTCCCGGCCACATCTGGGGCGAGTCGCTGAAGTGGTACTTCAGCTACCTGGCCCGCAAGCGCGGCGTCGACGCCGATCAGATCTACCGGGAAACGGCGGCGAACATCGACCTGCAGCGGTTGCCCGAGCCGGACGAGATCGCCGATGCGGTGCTGTTCCTCGCCTCGCCGCTGGCCCGTGCCATTACCGGGCAGTGCCTTGACGTCAACTGCGGCGAGTACCACCACTGAGCGCGCGGATGGCCGGGACTGGGCAGGACAGCGGGACTGGGCAGGACAGCGGGACTGGGCAGGACAGCAGGCCGCGGGACGGCGCTAGCCGAGATGGGGTCGGCACCGTCGCGGACCTGCGCGCGTCCGCGTCCCGGCTGACCGGGCTGACCGACTTCGGTGAGGATGACTACACCGACGGGCTCGCGGTCCTGCTGGAGTCCTACGCCGCAGAGGCGGACCTGACCCCGTTCGGGCAGAAGGCCGCAAGGGTCGGGCTTCGCGGCGCGCTGAGCGCACGGCTGGTCGCCAACGCGGCCTGGGCCGCCCATCCTGAGCACGTCTCGGTTGCCATCGACCGGCCGATCTTCGTCACCGGCCTGCCCCGGAGCGGGACGACGGCGCTGCACCGGCTGCTCACCGCCGATCCCGGCCACCAGGGCCTGGAATTGTGGCTGGCCGAGTGGCCGCAGCCGCGTCCGCCGCGGGATACCTGGGCGGCTGATCCGGTCTTCCAGCACATCCAGGCGAGGTACCGGCAGCATCACGTCGAGCATCCCGAGTTCATGGGCGTCCATTACATCGCCGCCGACACCGTCGAGGAGTGCTGGCAACTGCTGCGCCAGACGCTGCGCTCGGTGTCCTATGAGTGCCTGGCGCACGTGCCGTTGTACTCGGCGTGGCTGGCCGGGCAGGACTGGACCGGCTCGTTCCGCAGGCACCGGCGGAACCTGCAGCTGATCGGGCTGAACGACACTCGCCGGTGGGTGCTGAAAAACCCTAGTCACCTGTTCTCGCTGGACGCGATCATGGCGGTCTACCCGGACGCGCTGGTCATCCAGACGCACCGCGAGCCGCGGGCGGTGATCGGGTCCATGTGCTCGCTCGCCGCGCAGGCCACCGAAGGCTGGTCGGCCACGTTCCGCGGCAAGGTCATCGGGGCCGGCCAGCTCGAGCTGTGGGCGCGCGGCCTGGAGGAATTCCGGGCCGCGCGGGCGAGGTACAGTCCGGCGCAGTTCCTGGACGTCGACTACGCCGACTTCACGGCTGATCCGGTCGGCACCGTGGCGTCGGTGTACCGGCGTTTCGGACTTGACTACAGCGAAGCGGCCGCGGCTGCCATCAGCGCACTGCACGCCGAGGCAGCGGGCAGCGCCAGCAAGCCCGCGCACCGGTACTCGCTAGCCGACTTCGGGCTTAGCGGCGAGCAGGTCGACGAGCGGTTCGGCGGGGACTCGCGCGGTTAGCGCCGGGTTCGTGCGTCTCCGCCTGGCATTTTCAGCGAATGTCGCGGAAAATGCCAGGCGCGGGCTGAAGGGGGCGGTTAGCCGGCCGCGCAGTCGTTGCTCACCCGGCTGATATCCGCCTGGACCTGGTTCGCGGCGCGTTGCCTGGCGAGCACCGATTGCGGATGCCCGCCGTAGCCCTCAGCTCGCAGGGATGCCTGCTGGAGCGCCGCGAGGTCGGCAGCGAGGCCCGGATCGGATCCCCTGCTGGCCATTCCCGCCGCCATGCTGAGCATGGCGACGTTGCGGGTGACCGGGTTCTGCCAGCCATAGAAGATCTGGCAGGCCTGGGCAGTCATGCTCGGAGCGGGCGGGCCCTGCATCGTCCAGGCGCCCGGCATGCCCGCCAGCGCGACGGCTGCCATCGTGATGATCACGCAGGCAACTGCCTTGATGAACGCCTGCGCCGGCGAACGGGGCGGTTGCCTGGCCGGCTTGCGCACCGGCCGGGGGAGTGGCCAGGCCGGGATATCGGCGGTGAGCGCAGTCAGGTCGGCCCAGGTCCGCGAGGCCAGGGTCTGGCCAGCCCGCAACTCAAGCTCATCCTTGGTCAGGCGGCCCTGCACGTACGCGGTCTTGAGGATGTCGAGCACGCGCTCGCGGTCACTGTCGGAGGCCCTCAGCCGGCCACGGCTGCCCGCGGCAGCAGGAATCTGGTCGCCCGCCATCACTGCCGCCCCCCTTCTGGTGCGCTCGGGTAGCCCGCACCTGAGGTTGCCGCCTGCCGGCTATCGCTTCCAGGTTAAGACTGCGATTGGCGCTGTGTCTCCTGCAGGCGGCTATGCGATTGCCCTGCGAGGTGGCGCCGCCCCGGACTCGCGGTCGTCCTGGAGCCCTGCCGGGCCTTGCTGAGCTATCGCAATATCGCTGTCTGCCAGCGGTAATGCCAGGCCAAGCAGCACGGCCCAGCGGCCGGCCGGCAAGTCGGCGAAGCCTACTATGGCCGGGTCGATGTCGCGGGGTCGATGTCGCGGGGTCGATGTCGCGGGACTGCGATCGCGGCCCCGCCGGTGCACTGTACGGGGAAGCGCCGGAGTGTGACAGCCGTCTCAGGCGGGTACCTTTGCGCGGGACACCCGGATCAGTTAGGCTTGCCTTACCTAAGTTCAGGCGACAAATGGGACGTCCGGAGGGCGCAGGGTGCTTGCGACGCTAGTGATCTTCCTGCGCGAGGGAGTCGAAGCCAGCATGATCGTCGCGATCCTGCTGGCGTACCTCAATCGCATCGGCCGCCGGGACCACTTCCGCGATGTATTCCTCGGCGTCGGGGCCGCGCTGCTGCTCGCGACCGCTGGCGGCGCGGTCGCCTATGAAACTATCCGCAGCTACGACGGATCACGCGTCCAGACTATCTTCGAGACCGTAACGTTCCTGGTCGCCGCTGCTGTGCTGACCTATATGACATTCTGGATGCGCAAGCACGCCCGTTTCCTCTCTAAAGAGCTACGCGAGCGCGCGGAGGCAGCGCTGGACGGCCGCGCCAGGTGGGGCCTCGGCCTGCTTGCCTTCCAGGCAGTCGGCCGCGAGGGGCTGGAGACCGTCGTGTTCACCCTGGCGATCATCTTCTCGACCACGACGGCAGGTGCCCTGACCGGGGCGGCGATCGGCCTGGCCGGAGCGCTAGGGGTCGCCTTCGTGATCTACCGGCTTGGCCACAGGCTCAATCTGTCGAAGTTCTTCACGGTCATCGGCGTGCTGCTGATGGTGTTCGCCGCTGGCCTGCTGGCCGACTCGGTCGAGAACCTGCAGAAGCTCGGCTGGCTGCCGGTGCTCAATGCGCCGATGTGGCACTCGGCGCGGCTGCTGCCGGAGAGCAGCTCGTTCGGGGACGTGCTGCACAGCTTCTTCGGCTACAGCGACGCGCCGACGCCGCTGCAGCTAATGATCTACCTGGGCTACCTGGCCGTGGTCGTGATCGCCTTCCTCGGCGTGCGAGCGCGGCTGGGAGCGCGGGCAGCCCGGGCGCAAGCTGTCCAGCACTGAGACTGACGGGCCGGCCACGGCGCGATGCTAGCCGCCCTCACGCCCCGCTTCCGGACTTCCCGCTGGCAGAACCTTCTCCATGTAGATGCGCCGGTAGCCATCTTCTGCGCGCCGGCCAGTCACGCGGTAGCCGAGGCGGGCGTAGATCAACTGGTTCTCGGTCATGACCTCGTTGGTGTACAGCGC
>JAJYUU010000058.1:0-8256 GCA_021792405.1 Actinomycetes bacterium | reverse complement strand
GCTGATCGGAGACGGCGTCACCGCGGGGATCGTGCGGCTCGGCGACACGGTGCGGCGGCCGCTGCGGCCATTCAGCCTGACCGTGCAGGCCTACCTGGCCCACCTGCACGACGCCGGGTTTACTGGCGCGCCGCTTCCGCTCGGCGTCGACGAGCAGGGGCGCGAGGTGCTGTCGTTCGTCCCCGGTGACGTGCCGCGTAACCCGCTGCCGCCCCAGATGGCGGGCGACGACGTGCTCATCGCCCTGGCCCGGCTGATCCGTGCCCTGCACGAGGCGTCGGCCGGGTGGGTGCCGCCGCCCGGCGCGGTATGGGGCGGGACGCCGGCCAACCAGGGGCAGATCACTGAACGGACGGAGCTGGTCAGCCATCGCGACTACTACCCGGGCAACGTGGTCTTCCGGGACGGGCTGCCCGTCGCGCTGATCGACTTCGACCTGGCGAAGCCGACCACCCGGCTCTACGACATCGCGAACGCGTTGTGGCACTGGGCGCCACTGCGCGACCCGCGGGACCGGGCGCCCGCGTTCACCGGCGCCGACATCCCGCATCGGGTCGCGGTGTTCGCTGACGCCTACGGAATGACGGCCGTGCAGCGCGCCGAGCTGGCGCCGTTCACCGTCGACCTGGCGCGCCGCTATCACGAGAATTCCCGCGCCTCGGCCGAGCTGGACCCGGTGTTCCGCAAGCTCTGGGAGGACGGTGCCAAGGACGAGTTGCCACGCGCCGAGGCGTGGCTGCGCGAGGCAGCGCCGGCGATCGCCGCTCGCCTTAGCCAGCCGGGGCCGGTCGCCTGCGCCGAAGTTCTACGGCATCGGGGACGAGGAGGATTTTAACGACGATCCCGACTTTGGCGGACACGCCTGTAGCTCGCTTCGGCCGCAACGCTGGGCTGGCACTTGCCACGTTCAGCTGCGAAACCGCCGTCTGCTTCGCCATGTCACGTGAGGAACTGCCAGGTCGGCTGCGAACTGACACCCCACCATGGCGAAGCTGATCTCGGGATGGGTATCTGACTGGTACGCGGGTAGCCAGGCGACGGTGCCGGGCACGATGCGGCGTCAGGCCATGACGGTTCTGACCACCACGGGAGGAATTATGGCTAACTGGACATGGCTCCTGATTGCCCTCGCTGTCGCCGCGGGCTTCTTCGCCTTCACCGCGAGGAGGTCGAGGAACCAGGTGAACGACCCCGAAAGCACGCGAGGCACGGCAGCGGGCGCCGAGAACCTCGGTGACGCGGGCACCGGAAGCCAGTACGGCGCAAGCAGCGCGGTCCTGCTGCCGCTGCCAGACGTCCAGGACGAGCAGCTGGATCAGGACGAGCAGCCGGATCAAGCCCGGCATGCCGCATATGGCAGCGCCCCCGGCACCGGCGGTCAGCCGTATGCGCAACTGCTGGAAAACGATGAGATGCAGCGCATCCTCGGGCAGTGGAAGGACATCCAGGCTGAGTTCGTGGATGCGCCAAGAAAAGCCGTCCAGGACGCCGACGCCCTTGTGGCCGAGATCATGCAGCGCCTGGCCGAGACGTTCGCAACCGAACGCGAGCAGCTCGAGTCACAGTGGGCCGGCGGCGACGACGTGTCCACCGAGGAGCTAAGGCGGAGCCTGCGCCGGTACCGCTCCTTCTTCGATCAGCCGTATGCCCAAATGCTGGAAAACGATGAGATGCAGCGCATTCCTGAACAGTGGAAGGACATCCAGGCTGAGTTCGTGGATGCGCCAAGAAAGGCAGTCCAGGACGCCGACGGCCTTGTCGCCGAGCTGACGCAGCGGCTGACTGAGACATTCGCAACCGAACGCGAGCAGCTCGAGTCACAGTGGGCCGGCGGCGAGGACGTGTCCACCGAGGACCTGCGGTGGAGCCTGCGCCGGTACCGCTCCTTCTTCGAGCGGCTACTGGCTGCGTAGCCCCAGCAGCCGGAACTTGCCCGCTCCGGAGCCGACCTGCAGACCAGGCGTAGGCTTCTGGATCGACTAATATCTTGGCTTCCAGTACATTGGTGACATGGCAGCCAAGCCGATGACCGGACAGGCATTCTTCGTGCTCACCGCGCTGGCTGATGGCCCGCGGCACGGATACGGCATCGTGGGCGAGGTTGCTGGGCTATCGCAGGGCCGGGTGACGCTGAAGATCGGCAGCCTGTACGGGGTGCTGGAGCGGCTCGCCGCCGAGGGGCTGATCGAGGCCGACCGGGAGGAAGCCCACGACGGCAGGCTGCGCCGCTATTACCGGCTGACCGAAGATGGGCAGCGCGCGCTGGCTGACGAAGCCGAGTTGCGTACCGCCACCGCTCGTGTGGTGCGGGCGAGGCTGGGCCTGGCCGACGGGCAGGCTGCCGGATGAGCGGCGGTCTGGAGCGGCGGTACCGGCGGCTGCTGCGGCTGCTGCCGGGCTGGTACCGGCAGCGATGGGAAGAGGACATGGTCGCCGCGTTCCTTGACAGCTGGCTGACCGGCGACCCGGCCGCCGATGAGTACATCAGTAGGGTTGCCGGGCCTAGCCCGGCGGAGGTCGCCAGCGTGGCCGGCCTGGCCGTCCGGCTGTACCTGGGCGGCCCGGGCACTTCGCGTCGGCACGCCTATGGCCAGGCCATCCGGCGCGCGGCGCTCGCCGTGCTGCTGGTGCATGCGGTGCTGGCCGCCGACATTCTGGTGTTCCTGGTGCAGCGCCGCCTTCTGGTCGGCTGGCTGCCGGCGGTGCCCGCGAGCATGGCGGCAGCCTCGCCCGGCGGCGTCTGGGTCACGGTGTTTTACCTCGTGAGCGTTGCCTGGATCGCAATCTTCGTATCGCTGGCCCTCGGTCACTACCGCACGGCCCGGCTCCTCGCCACACTGGCCATCGTCCCCGGCCTGGTCGCCTTGCTGCAAGCCCAGATCACCGGCTTCATGCCGGCGCCATTCGGGCCGTTGATCTTCTGGGTCCTGCTCGACCTTGCCCCGGCCCTGGCCATGACCGCGTTCCACACCGGCGCCCCGCCGATCAGGCCCGGGCCCTGGCTGCTGGCACTGCCCGCCGGCTACCTCCTGGTGTACGGGCCACTGCTGGCGCTGGTGGCCACCGGCAACTCCGCATGGCTGCCGGACTTCCCTGGGCTGTGCTGCATACTCGTCAGCCTCGCCTGCGTGGCCCACGCACCCAGGATCCGGTCCGGTAAGACTCCCGGCTCGGGCGTGTGGTCGCTGAGCCTGGTCCTGCTTGCTGCTGTCGCCGGGGCGTACCGGATGGTCACGCTCACCGACTACCTGAACGACCCGCACCTGATCGCCGTGAGCCTGGCCGAACTGCTCATCGTGCTGGCCGCCGTCGCGCTCGTCGCCCCCGACGCCGCCCGGGCCCAGACAGCTCCGGCCCCACGTCCCCGCGCCATGGCTGCCTAGACAGGACCCAGGACATGCCGCACCAGCGCCCGTCCCGCCCGCTTTTCGTGCTGGCCAGCGCGCTCGCCAGCGGCCTCGTGCTCGCCGCTGCCGGCTGCGGTCAGATCGCTCCGCTAGGGCCGGATCCGGCACCAGTGAGCCTGCCACCGGCTGCCCCACTGGGGTCACCGATCGTCATGCAGGTCATGCGCAGCCAGCCGCCCACGGTAACGGGCAAATGCCCGGCCGGCTCAGTCGCGCTCTTCGGGTCGGACCCTACCGTGCCGCGCGCGGCGGCAGCGCCGCCCTTGCCCGCGCAGCCCGTCCACGGGAGCACGGCCGCCCCCGCCCCCACGGCCACGCCGACCACGCCTCAGGCGCCGCCGCCGGGCGTCGCGTGCTTCCTCCCGGTTGGCACGCCGGTCACGATCACTTCCGCTGCGGTCTCCTCGGTCACCACCCACCGGAACCAACCGGGGCCTGGCTGGTACATATTCGTGGTCGCCTTTCCCGCCGCCGATGTGCCAGCGTTGACGGCGCTCATCCAGCGGGCCTATGACTCCGGCGATGCCCTCGGCATGAGTGTCGCCGGGAAGCTCTGGCAGGCCCCGCAACCACGGCGCAGATTCAACGCACTCCGGGCGGAACAGATCAACCTGTTCAGCAGGAAGCAAGCCGTCCAGCTTTACCGCTTGCTGGTCCCGGCGTAGCCGAATGCGTGCGACGGCTGCGCGCTGAGGCGAGAGCAGTGCCCGTGGTACGCTGTGGTACGGAGTAGGGCACGGTGATGTCATGGCACTCGAGCAACCGACTGATGTCAGTGTCCGCCAGTTCGTTGCGGACTCGGGTTCAGTCACGCGTGGCCTCCGGCAGGGCAGGACGTACACGCTGACCTTGAACGGAGAGCCGCTGGCGCGGATGACCCCGATACGCCGGCGCCGGGCGGTTCCAAAGGAGGAAGTTCTCTCCATCTTTGCTACGGCTCCTGCGGTAGATGTCGATGAACTACGTGCTGATCTGGACGATGCTGTCAGCCAGGACGTGCGCGACCCGTACGGAGGCCCCGGCCCGTGACCGTGCACGAGGTTGCGGTCCTGGACACCAGTGTCATTGCTGCAATTAGGCTCTACGATCCGTCGGAGCTCCCGGAGACGATGCTGGTCACCGCGGTTACGCTGGGCGAGCTATCGTATGGTCCGCATGCGACCGACGATCCTGCGAAGCGCGCGGGGCGAGTCGCGGTGCTGCAACATGTGGAAGCGACCTTTGATCCGCTTCCTTACGACCAAGCCGCGGCCCGCCTCTACGGACAGATTTGTGCGGCCGTCCGGGCATCAGGGCGTCAGCCGCGTAGGCGGGCTTCGGACCTGATGATTGCGGCAACTGCGGCCAGTAACGCCTTGCCTCTGTACACCGCTAACCCCGACGACTTCCAGGGTGCGGCGGCACTCGTCGAAGTGGTCGCTGTCCACGCGCGCACCAATAGCCTCTGAACACCATGGCGAGACAGCCCGGACAGTAAACACGGCAGCCAAGGGAACCTTGGGGGCCTTTCCGCTCGGATGACGAGACCCCGCCAGCGCTGCTTGCTGAAAATCGGTTGTCCGGCCTCGTTCCCCGACTGAAGGATCGGCCCGTGCCGATAGAGATCGGGGAGGCGGCCACAGCGCCGAGAACGGCTCTGAGTCCTTGCAGCGCGAGGATCCATCCGTAGTCGCTTAGCTTGCCCTGGCGCCCAGGCTGCTGCGGTACGCATCGAAGGTTTGGCGGCGGAGGTCGCCAAAGTTGCCGATCGCCTGAGACAAGGGCTGAATGGGTGTTCCCCTGTGTGCGGTGGTTGCCAGAAGAGCACGACGGGCTGTGCGGTGCGCGATGGCGTGGCTGCCAGTCAGCGTGTAGATGTCGGCATAGTCGCGGACGCGGGTGTTCGCCGGCCCGAGCGCGATGGCCGTGGCGATTTTTTCGGCAAGTACCGTTTCGACTGGATAGCCGAGCACGCGCACTGGCTCCATCCCTGGTCGAAGCGAGGGGAGCGTTACAAGGCCGGGTGCAGGCGTAACGGGATCGCCGAAGTTGACGTCGAGGCGGAACTTGACCGTCGCAGTAGCGATCGTGGAGTCCATTGAGATCCGTACGCCAGCGTAGATTGCCTGGTCGCGGGTGATGCGCGAGGTCAGCGGTGGGCCGTTGGGCATCGTAGGCGGCGAGGAGCATGCCGCCCTTGAGTACGAACTTCTCGGCGTACCCGGAGGCGCTGAGGCGTGCCAGCCAGCGTTCCAGGACGTAGAGCGTGAGGAACTGCTGCGTACCACGGCGTTCTGCCCTGGCGCGGTTCTGCAGATCGAGGTAGGCACGGCCGGCTTCGGACGCTCGCGTCGGCCGGCTCACCCCGCACTCGCAATGTCGAGAGCATGCAGGACAGGTCCGTAAACACGCAGAGCCGCGGCTGTCTTCAGCAGCTCCGCTGGCCTGGCGTCGCGGCGGCGAAGGTATCGGTTAAGGGCGATCAATGCTGTCGGCTCGCCAAAGCGGTTCCGCAGGCCGCAGGATCAAAGCGGAAAACTGCAGTGGGCGGGAACGTTATCCGCGGCGGATGGCTGGACCTAGGAACGGCGATCTGAACCGCATGGGGGATCTCGTCAGTCAAGTCGTGCACGGCGGCAGCCGAGAGCAGGCAGACGATCGCCCTCGGACTGCGGTACGCGACGGCCAGAAGATCGGGAAAGCACGCATGCGGCTCGCAGCGGGCACGACCAGGTCGCAGGGCTTCCCGATGCGGGCAAACCGAGCGTGAGATGCCACGCTGAGCTGGGGTTTCTGGTTGGAGCGGGCGAAGGGAATCGAACCCTCATGACCAGCTTGGAAGGCTGGGGCTCTGCCATTGAGCTACGCCCGCGCAGCGAACTTGACGCCACCGTAGCGTACCGGGTCGGCGGGGCTGCCGGGGCAACGGCACACGACCGCGGCCAGCAGCCCGCCCGACGCTGGCAGCGCGCTACTCGATCGGCGGGAGATGCTGGCCTGGGCGCAGGACCGGGCGGAATAGGTCGCCCTTCTCGGTGACTCGGTCTGCCACCGTCCGGATCGTGAACATGTCCGGGCGCAGCGCCGGGTCGTCGAGTTCGGCCCAGTCGATTGGCGCGGACACCGGCGCCCCCGGTTCGGCTCGCGGGCTGTACGGCGCGACCAGGGTCTTGTTGCTGACATTCTGCGTGTAGTCCAGGCGGGCAAGGCCGTGCCGCTCGCTCACGTCCCATTTCCAGCTGATCAGTTCGGGGACGACGGCGCCGACCGTCTTCGACAGCCGTTCCACCCACAGCCGGGTGTCCTGGAAGCTGAGCCCGTCCTCGACCGGGATCCAGATCTGGATGCCCCGCCGGCCGGTGAGCTTGGGCGCCGCCGTGACGCCGAGATGATCCAGGGCCGTGCGGTGCAGCCTGGCCAGGACCAGGACGTCGTCCCACGAGGTGGCCGTTCCCGGGTCGATGTCGATCAGCGCATAGCTGGGGTTCGCCGGGCTGGCGGCCCGCGATGTCCAGGCGTGCCATTCCAGCGCGCCGTAGTTAGCCGCCCAGATCAGCGCCGCCGGCTCGTCGATGACCAGGTACGTGCTGGTCCTGTCGCGGCCTGCGGCCGGGTTGTCCCAGCGTGGCAGCCAGCCAGGGGCGTGATCGGGGAGTTGCTTGTTCCAGAAGCCGGCCTGGCCGACCCCGCCGGGGAAGCGGTGCATGTTCAGCGGGCGGCCCGCCAGATACGGCAGGATGACCGGCGCGATCCGGGCCGCGTACCGGATGAACTCGCGCTTGGTGATCGCGGTCTCGCCCGGCCGTGCCGGGAAGAGTTCCTTGCCGAGGTTGGTCAGCCGGAGTTTCCGTCCGAAAACCTCCCAGGTCCCCGCCTCGCCGAGATCGTCGAGTGCGGCCAGATCCTGCGGATTCACGCCGGGAACGGGCCGTGGCCGCAACTCGATTGCAGCCCGCGCGGCCGGCAAGTCGGAACGCCAGATCCGGTCCGGGTCAGCCCTCACCTGCTCATTGGTGCGGCCGGTGAGCACCGATTGCGGGTAATCTTCGGCGTCCCAGCCGCTGACGGCGTACTCGTCGTTCTTGTGCATGAGCAGCCATTGACTGGAGTCTTCGCGGCCGCGGCCGCGCTGGACCAGGATCAGGCGGCCCTTCAGCTTGTGGCCGCTGACGTCGGCGTGCAGTTCGCCGGCCGCAACGGCGGCGACCGGGTCATCGGTCTCGTGCGGTTCCCAGGTGCCGGTGTCCCAGACGATGACGTCGCCGCCGCCGTACTCGCCGGCCGGGATGACGCCCTCGAAGTCGATGTACTCGATCGGATGGTCCTCGACGTGCACCGCGAGGCGCTTGACCGCCGGATCGAGGGTCGGGCCGTTCGGTACTGCCCAGCTCGCCAGCACGCCGTTCATCTCGAACCGCAGGTCGTAGTGCAGTCGGCGGGCCCGGTGGCGTTGCACGACGAACCTGAGCTGTCCGTCGCGGCCGGCGGTAGCGTGCGCGTTCCCGGCGGGCTCGGGGGTGCGGGCGAAGTCCCGCTTGGCGTGGTAGGCGGCTAGCTTGCCGCCATATTCAGGATCATCGTCGTGCTTGCCGGAAGGCGGCCGGCGGGCGGGCTGAGACTGGCCGCTTGATACCGCGTTCCCGGAATTACCGGCAGTCCGCCTGACCATACCGCCGATATTCTCACCAGCGCCCACCAAGCCCAAGTCCGCGATGGCCGGACGTGCTTGAGCCTGGTTTGCCCTGGGCAGATAAGGTCATAATTGGACCATGCACATCGCATTTGTCGATTCCAACCAAGCTGCCCTGGAGGCCATTGCCTGCGCTAAGGATGAGGGTCATCAGGTCAGCTTCATCGAGTCGTCAGATCC
>JAJYUU010000057.1 GCA_021792405.1 Actinomycetes bacterium | reverse complement strand
ATCAGCCCGGACATGGCCGACGTCTTGTCGGCGATCATCTCCCGTCTGCGCGGGCAGGGGCGCACCGGGGCCGTCCCCCTGGTCCCGGCCTACGACTCGCAAGAACGCACCTGGCTGCCGCCATCCCCGGTGCTGTTCCAGCGCCGCTTCGGCTCCGAGAACCGCAGAATCAGCGCAGGCGCCGTCCGCGACATGCTCAACGCCGCGCTCGCCGGCACCGGCCTGAAAGCCGCCGATGGCAGCCCGCTGTGCTGCACTCCGCACGACTTCCGCAGGATCTTCATCACCGATGCGATCATGAGCGGGCTGCCCCCGCACATCGCCCAGATCATCGCCGGCCACCGCGACATCAACGTCACCCTCGGCTACAAGGCCGTCTACCCCGACGAGGCAATCCAGGCTCACCTGGGGTTCCTGGCCCGCCGGCGGGCGTTGCGGCCCACCGACGAATACCGGGTTCCCACCGACGCCGAGTGGGCCGAGTTCCTCGGCCACTTCGAACGCCGCAAGGTCGCCACCGGCTTGTGCGGGCGCGCGTTCGCCACCCCGTGCATCCATGAGCACAGCTGTTTGCGGTGCAGCATGCACTGGCCCGACCCGGCGCAGCGGCCCCGCATCGCCGAGATCCGCGACAACCTGACCGCCCGCATCGCCGAGGCCGAGCGCGAAGGCTGGCTCGGCGAGATCGAAGGCCTCAAGGTCAGCCTTGACGGCGCCCAGGACAAGCTCGCCCAGATCGACCGGCGCGCCCAGGCCGGCGGCCCCGTCAGCCTCGGCATGCCCGGCCTCCCCGTCCCCAGCTAGGAGCCCCATGACACCCGCCGCGGTCACCGACGCCCTGCTGCACGACCTGGTCACCTCCTCCCGCGCCGAAGGCACCAGCCAGTTCGCGGTCGCTGCCGCCATCACCGACGGCGACCGCGTCCTGTTCTGCGGCCACGCCACCGAGGACTTCGGTCAGGAATGGGACCTGCCCGGCGGGATGGCACTGCCCGGCGAAACCCTCACCAGCGCCCTGGACCGCGTCCTGGCCTGCAGCTACGACCTGGACACCGTGGACATCCCCGGCTACCTCGGCAGCCACGACCGCATCCACGCCGGCCAGACGATCCGCACCTTCGTCTTCACCGCCACCTGCACCGACCCGGGCCAGATCTGCCAGCACGCCCAGATCGCCCACTGCTGGGCCGAACCTGCCAGCCTCCCCGGCCAGGTCAGCCAGGACCTCGCCCGCCTGGCCGACCTCGCCATAACGAGAACCGCCGGCACGGCCGCCAGCCCGCCCGGCCCGTGGCAGATGACCACAGCGCTGCGCGCCTGCAGCACAGGGATGTACTGCGAAGAAGCAGCCACCGAGCTGATCATCAGCCACGGGGCCTGGCTGCGCAGGGACGACTTCACCGGGCAGTTCATCCGCACCCAGGACGGCCCGCTCCGCGGCATCACCGCGGTGATCGACTGGGACGAGGCGATAACCGCCCTGGAGGCCGGCAGCCTGCCCTGCTCAACCAGCGAGGCCGCGATCCTCCGCCTAGCCGCCAGCCTCGCCACCGCTGCACCCGTCAGCCTGCGCCACGCCATCATCGGACTCGACCAGGCCAACCTCAACCTGATCATCAACGCAGTAAGGCACGCCGGCGGCGGGCAGACCTAGGCGACGCACCACCCGCTCGGCTGATCGCCTGAAGTTCAGAGAACCCCGAGTTCCGGGAGATCAGCCGCTCCAGCCGCGCAACCCGCTCCTCCAGCTCGGTGTTCCGTGCCCGCAGGTGCGCGATGACCGCGTCCTTATCCTCCAGCAGCATCCGCAGCCGCTCGCCGGCCTCCCGCAGCCGGGTGATCTCCGCGTGCAGCGCGGGCACATCACCGGGCACACCGGGAGTCTCAGGCGTATCGGGCACGCCGGAACTACATCAGAGCCGGCCCTGCGTAAGCAATCCGACACGCCCAGCCGGCCGGCAAAGCTTCCCGGTCACCCACCCCAAGGCAGCAGTCGCCGGCACGCCAGTCAGCGGGCGCCAGGGGCCTGAATGGTTACGTCCAATCCTGTGCGAGGTTCCCAGGCGGAAATGATTAGCCCCCATTCTCTGACTCATTTATCCAGGTCTGTAGGCGGGCGAGCGCGGCTAGCGTGGATGGGTGCTCCTGCGATAGCACGAGTTAGCCTCGCTGGCTTTACCGCAAACGCCCGCCGACTTTGGCTGGCGGGCGTTTTGCGTTGATCCTAAGCCGGGTTCAGTGAAGCAGATGGCTGAGGATGTCGTCGGCTCTCTTGCCGATGATCCCGCTGGCTGCGGCGAGCGCCGACCACATCAGGGCTTGGCGCAGCGCTGCTCGCGGAACGAATGGCCCTAGTCCTGGTGGCTCGCCGGGGGCGTACTCGGGATCGGGGTCTTCGTCTTGCCAGCGCCGCAGTCCTTCGACCGCCTCGCCGAGCGGATGCCTTCCTTCCTGCGGGGCTGTCGTGCCGCAGAGATCGACACCGCGCAGGCTGGCCCAATCCGGCTCGCCGCCGTAGACCATGAAACTGATCAAGTCGGCCGTGCCGCTGAAGCGCCACGATGCCTGCGGGTCGTGCGCATGGCGGATGGCATCTTCGACCTCGGTCAGGAACTGGTGGAACATGCGTGGGCTGAATCGCCATGCGTTCTCTTGGCGCGGATGGCGCCCTACGTGTACGGGCTGCCGGTCGCCGTGGCTGCCGAATTGGTAGTAGCCCGCGAAGAACAGATCCCAGCTTTCGCCGGTCATCTCGTCCCAGAAGGCGCGGTTGGTTTTCAGATCGCTGATCACCAGGCTGGCAGGCTCGGCGAAAACGATGGATACCAGCCGGTCCCGCAGCGGATGCGGGCTGCCGTAGATCTCCGCCCTCCGGAGAACGTCAAGGAGTGTAGGTGCGGCAAGCATGCGTCACTGCTCTATTCATTTCGGAGATCTCCGATCCCGGCCATGACAGTTCCGACCCCGACTGTCACCGAGATCAGGGCACCCCAGGCTGGTGCCACGCCCCCAGATCCCAGGCCGACAGCAATGGCTGCGTCACCCAGTGAGATCCCAGCTCCTTGGACGATCTGGCCGATTCCCTTCCACCACCTGCGCGGCTTCTTCTTGGATACCGCCTCGGCGTTAAGCCGGTTAATCGCGTCCTTGTGTTCCTCCTCCTTATCGCGCCTGAGCACGATCATTTCTTCCTCGATCGATTGCAGCCGATTATGGTCTTGCCTAGCCTGGTCAAAGGTCTCCACGAGCCTGCTCATCTCGGCAGTGGGCAAGAAGTTCGTATTCCTGCCGACCACTGATTCGGCGTTGCGCCTGACCATGTAGAGCAGGGCCGGCAGGTCGGCCGCCGCATCCGGGAAGCTAAGCCTTTGCAGCACCTCTGCCTCCTGAGAAGGCAGAAGTTCGACCCGCATGCCCCTCGCCAAGGTGAGATAGTCCGAATCAAGCACTGCCCCGAAGCCCAGATCGTTGAGAACCCGCAGGTTAGACTTGAGCCCGTCGCGTGCCCGGCCCAGTGTTTGCACAAGCACTAGAGGCTTGACGACTTCATAAAGGGTCCGAAGTAGTGGAAACAAATCTCAATATCGTGTCAGCTCGCCCGAGCTCGGAGATCGGATAAGCGAACTCCTCTTCGAATTGAAACGGATGCCTTCGCCGTCCGCTTGCTGAGGGGGTTATGTTACGTTCGTAGAGATATTTGACGTATCCCTCATATTCGCCATCGTCCCCAGACACCCGATCTCCCTCACCTAATGGACAAGCCAAGCACTAGTCCTGCCCGTGATGCGTTGACAGTATAGATGCGAGCCCTTCGCTCTGGATCGGATATCTTCGCTCAGACCCGAATCAGCGATTAGGCCGGTGACACGCCTGGGTGAATGCCGATAGGTGCCGCTCTGACCTGGGATGATGATCATTGCGAAGTGAAAATCATCTCAGCGGAGAGGACACCTATCAGGTGGCCAGGATACCCGGCGGGAAGCAGAAGCGTAAGCAGGCGAGGGTCGGCGCGCCGGACCGGACGCTGACGGCGAATGCGGGGATGGCCGCGGTCAGCGAACTGTGCGACCGGCTGGGCGTGATCTCGGCGATCGACGCGGCGACCGGGCCGGTCAAGCAGCGCGACCGCGGGTTCGGGGCCGGGGAGCTGCTGACCGGGATCGCGGCGGCGCAGCTGGCCGGCGAGGACTTCTGGACCGGGCTGGACCGCCAGCGCAAGGATGTCGCGGGCCAGCTGCTGGCACCGGTGCCGGGGCTGGCGTCGACAACGGCGGCGGGCCTGGCCCGCCGGGTCACTCCGGCGCAGTGGCTGGCGGTGGAGACCGGGCTGGCCGCGGTGACGGAGCGGATGGTGAAACTGCTGAGCCCGGAGCGGGCGGCGGCGCTGACCGAAGGCGCGGTCACGATCGACATGGATGCCACCGACGTGGAGGTGCACGGCAGCAAGAAGCAAGGGGTGGCGTATAACCATCAGGGCCAGCGGGTCGGCCGGCCGCACGTGGCGATCTGGGCCGAGACCGAGACCGTGCTGGCTGCTGACCTGGGCAGCGGGACCGATGACGTGCGGGCGGGCGCGCCGGGCCTGCTGCGCCGGGCGCTGGCCGGCCTGCCGGCGGCGGCGCGGGCATCTGGGCAGATCGCGCTGCGCGCGGACGCGGGCTATTTCGCCGGCCAGCTGGCCCGCGCCGCCCGCGACGAGCACATCGCGTTCGCGATCGGCGCCAAGCGGATCGCCCCGCTGTGGCGGCTGCTGGATGGTATCGCCGAAGACGACTGGCACGATGCCATTGATATGCGCGGCGCGCAGGTCGCGGTGGCTGATTACCGGCCGGACTGGTGGCCGGCCAGCACGTCGCTGCTGATCCGCCGGGTCCGCCTCGACCCCGGCCAGGTGTCAGCCGACCCGCGGTCACGGCGCCGCCGGACCCTGCACCCCGCCCAGCGGGCGCTGCCGTTCCCCGAGCTCGCCGAGGCTGAGGCGATCTACGCCTGCTCCTTCATCCTGACCAGCCTCGACGTCACGACACCGGAGCTGGCCGTGGCGGTGGAGCACTGGTACCGGCACCGGGCCACGGTCGAGAACGTCTTCCGCGACGGCAAGCACGGCGCCGCCCTCCGCCACCTCCCCTCCGGTTATCACCAGGTCAACACGGCGTGGATGTGGGGGGCGCTGCTGGCCGCCAGCATGGCCGGCTGGCTGCACCAGCTCACCGCGACAACCGCCGGCCCGGTCATCGTGGCCGGTCACGGCACCCGCGGCGGCAAGGCCATGATCGCCACCCTGCGGCGGCGGCTGATCGCCGTCCCCGGCCGGCTCATCCGCCACGCCGGGCAGCTCATCCTCCGCCTGCCGCCCGGACACTACCTGCTCGCCGAGACACTCGCCCGGCTGCGCGCACTCCCGGCAACGTCCTGACCACCCGGCCCGCAAGGCCCCGACCCGGAAACCTGGAACCCCGCGACCCCGGCGCGACACCCGGGCCAGCAGCATGGCTGCGCGCCGGAAAAAGCCACGATCAAGATCATCATCACACCCGAAGATCAACCCTGGGCGCTACTCGCGGATTCGGGTCAGATCCACCCGTTCGATGAAGCGCTGACGATCCCGCGAGAGCTAGCCCGGGCGCGCAGAACGAGCCATATCGGCGGCTACGTGCGTGCTTCCACTACGGACCGCAGTCACACCAGGTAATCGCGCTGGCCGCCGCCGGGCAACTCGGAATGGCCGTCATCACCACCGGCGCTGCAGTAACCGGCCCAGCGACCCCACGTCCAGCCTGTTACCTGCCGGCGACATGCATCATCGCGACCTTGCGCTGAAATTGCTCCACGGAAGCGGCCACGCAGTAGGCGCACTGCACCCCGACCCAGTTGACGCCGGACGAGGCAGTGATCGTAAAGCCCTATCGCTGGCTTGTACTGTCATTGGCGTCGGCCACTTGGTAAGGCAGCCGACCCGAGCTTGCCGACTCGCTTGGTGCCCCTATCACGTCGAGAGCGAACGTGGGATGCTACAAGCGGGCATATTTATGCCGTTTTGCAGTAAACCAAACGCTCCAGCTAGGCGCCAGATACGTATGTTGACCGTGAACGCCCCCCGCGGTTCGCATGTCTGCCTGCGACCCCTGTCCGTCTCTAGCAGGGCAACAGAGTGAGCGACGGCGCGGGAACACCGCGTCAGATGACCAGGCGGGAGCTGCTCGACCTGCGCGAAGCTTCGTGGCGGCGGCGGCTGGCCAGTGCATCCTTGGCTGCAGAGGCGGATATCAAGCCGCAATATAGCGAGCAGGCGGTTGCTGTCCTCGGGTATTTCTACACCCGCCACGATGCATCGGTCCTTCGTCGCTGGCCGGCCTGCGTAGTGGCCGGAATGGCTGGAGTTGCAGCCACGCGCTACCAGGGCGGTACGTACTGGCCGGCCCTCTGGGACGTCGCTGGAATTCAAGGGTCGACGAGCAACCAGAGCGCATGGGGCCATGCATTCCTTCACTCTGTTGAGTCCCTCGGAATGCCGGCTTTCCCGGAGCTGCCGTTGCACTACGTGGGCCCGATCCTCATGCATGCGGGTATACCTACGTACTGCCTCGGTGACTACTTCCGCTTGCTGCTAAGGCGTCGGCAACTTGACCCCGGCATGGACGCCGAGAGCTTCCTGGCGTGGTTGACCGCTCCAGGTCGCGAGTTGCGGCTGGCTGAACTGGATGTGCCGGCCAGCCGCTTTCTCACCCAGGGCGGGGACTACGCCCTGGACGTTGTCGACCGGTGCCTGGACCTCCTGGATCGGCTGCAGGATCCCGATCCTGACCTTGATGGCATTCTCCTGCCGGCTCGAATCGTCGAGGCTGGCCGCCGGGAGGCGAGGAGCTACGGGCTTGATCGGGATCATTCCCGGAATGCGAACCATCGAAGCAGCAACGCGCAGCGCAGGCCCCGTATCGCACTAGATCCCTACGGCGCGGGAGTTCAGGTTGTGCTGCCCGCCGTCGGAGAGGCGCCCGACGGCGTCGCGACGTGGCGCGTCGTCGCCGACGGTGACCCGGTGACAGTGCGAAGCCGCGCTCAGTGGGTTGGATCCGCCGAAGCAGCACCTGAGACGACTCATCCGCTCGCCCGGCCGGTACGGACCGTTCACGTGTCCCTGCTCGGCAAAGATCTCGTCAGCGAGCTTCACGTCGTCGAACCGACCGATCCGATCTTGTTCTTCGCCGACGACGGCCGGCGTCTGCCCGCGATCCTGCCGCTGCCGCCTGATCACGTCTGGATCCTCCAGCCTGCCGATCGTGAACTGACAGTGACCGGCGACCTGCGGGTGATTATGGAGATGCCAGCGCCGTTTGGCTGGGAAGGATGGCAGCTTCGCCTCGCATCCCTGGAGAATGTGCGTTCCTTGCGTCTGCCCGGATGCCCGGCGCATCTGGTACAGGGCTATGCCCGTCCGCGCTTGCTGCTTGGGCCGCCGTTGCCTGGCCTTGCGACACCCTACGGCTCGCCCGTGTACGCCGAGGCCCCGCTGCTCTGGCTCCCCGGTTCGGACGAGTCGACTGTCACATGGCATGTCGAAGTGCGGCCGGCGGCTGGCGGTCAGCCGCTTCTATCGCGTGCCTTCGAGACCTCTGGCGAGGCTGACATCTGGACAGGCGTGCAGCGGCCTATCCTCGGCGCATTTGACATTACGGTACGTGGCCCGCTCGGCCGCGGCATGCGCAGAACGATCTTCATCGCTGAAGGTGTCACGGTCACCTATCAGCCGCCAGTGCGCGCGCTCCGGCCGGGAGGGCTGGAATCGGCTACCGCCGAGCTCAGCATGCCCATCGGCGCACAGGCCAACCCGCGTCGGCTCAGCTTCGGCTCGTCTGAGCGCGGGCATGTGGCCGAGCTCCGGGCAGGCACGGAGACAGAACCTGTTGTGGTCACTCCGCCTCATGCAGAGATTCTCTGCGCGGGCACTGGCGCGCGTACCTGGACCGCTGCACCGGCGCACGTCGCGACTGAGGCGATTCTCGAGATCGGCCGGCTGCTTATTCGCGCTCCGGGACTATCAATCACGGCTGACCTCGAGGTGTGGGCCGGCCCGCAACTTGTCCAGACCGTACCTCCGAGCGGCCAGCTCTCCGCTGGTCTCGTGGGTTACGACTTGACACGGGCGGCCGAGACCGTCACCCACCACGGACGTGCGGAGCTGCTTTTGCCATGGGGTAGGACGCCGATGCCGGTGGTGTTCATTCGCCCTCGGCAACTGGCGACCGGCGCGCACATTGCGGGTGGCCGTTTGTACATCCACGATTGCGTTCCCGTCGATGGCCTGACCGCAGGTCTTTATCAGGCATACGCGCCCTGGCGGCCACCCGTAGTCCTGCCTGTGCCTGGCGACGGAGAGGTGCAACTCCCACCTAGTTTTGCCGACTCAGGCCCGGTCCTGGCGCTCTTGCGGGTGGAAGACCCGTGGACTGTCACTGCCTGGCCCGACTGGCCCGGTCGTGACGCCTATCTGTGCAGGGCTTCCGGACTCCCCGCCGGCGATGACTATGAAGAAACCGCGCTGTCGCGCTACCTCGCCGGCATCGGTGATTTCCCGAGCTCGGCGCAGCATCTTGGGCGCCTATGGCGGGTCGCCAATCTCGCTGACGAACTAATCCGAATAGGCGCCCCTGTCGGCACTCATACACTGTGCTCCGCGCTGCTGCGGCTGCAGCCGGGCCCGGCTCTAGCCGCTCTTCTGGCTTCTGGTCTTGATGCTGGCGCGGCCATTGCCTGCCTTGTCAGGTCCGGCCTCGCCACGCTGCACCCTGCGGCTACTTGTGACACACGAGTCGCCGAGAAACTCTGGGGCGTTATCCCCGGTGCTGCCGCCGTACTCACCAGCGAGACCCTTTCTGGGCCAGCCAACCCGCAAGTCGCCGACCTGATTGATGCGGCAGCTGCACAATGCGGCGAAACCATCCGCGAACTGCTCGACGGGCATGATGATCCCTGGGCGCAAGTCGGACAGTTCGGAGCCGACGCCGAGCGACTGGCACTACTGACGCCCGAGCAGCTGGAGGCAGTCTGGCAGGCGGCCGCAGTCGTGCCACGAGCTCTGCTCGACGCCGACACACGCGCTATAGCTGCCCGACGTCTGTTCGATGCCCGCCGGACAAGTGAACTCGCCAAAGCCAGCAAGAATGCGACGTCCATAGTCCGCTCCGCTGAACGGCTCGTCGCCCTGTCTGCCTACCCCGACGCCATAGGGCAGATCGCGGCGCGACGCCATCCCGACGGCAAAGGCGGCTGGCTTGCCCTGCCTGCCATGTCCATCTCCCTGGCGCTGGTCGCCCGGATAGCGGCCCGCGGTGACGAGGAGTGCCAGGCATTCGAACGCATCTGGCGCGATTGCTGGGCTGATGTCGCGCGGCGTGCGCCAGACATTGTCCAGCTGGACCTCGTGCTAGCCGAGTCCCTGGTTGCCGGGACAGAACGAAGCACACGCTGGGAGGACGACAGTGCCTGCGCCATTTGACCCGCTGGCGACAAGCGAGCTTATCATCGGCGGCTACCGCCGGTACCTGCGCTCGCTGCTCCCGGTCCGTGACCCGCGCATTGCGGCGGCGCTCGATGCTGAGATATCCAGGAGCCCGCTCACTAAGGGCCCGCTCCTGGAAGCCTCACCGCCGTACGCACATGGCGCGACGCTCGCGCAGCTAGTCGCCGAGGGCGTCCTGAATCCGGGATTCACCAGCCTGGCAAGCCGGCACCTTCCGTTTGAGCGGCCGTTGTACCGGCATCAGGAAGAGGCCATCCGCAAGATCACCGCAGGGCGCAACGTGATCGTGGCCTCAGGCACCGGTTCCGGCAAGACCGAAAGCTTCCTGCTCCCCATCTTGAATGCCCTGACAGCCGAACACATGGCGGGAACGCTCGGACCAGGCGTCCGCGCGCTCCTGCTCTATCCGATGAACGCGCTGGCCAACGACCAGATCAAGCGACTCCGGCAGATGCTGGCCCAGGTCCCGCATATCACCTTCGGCCGCTATGTGGGCGACACCCTGTCGACCGCACGCGAAGCTGCCGACCGGTTCGCCGCGCTTAATCCCGGCGAGCCGAGAGTTCCCAACGAGCTGCTCAGCCGCGAGGAGATGCGGTCGACGCCCCCGCATGTGCTCCTCACGAATTACGCGATGCTCGAGTATCTTCTGCTCCGCCCCTCCGACCTCGACCTCTTTGAAGGCACCCACGCCGGGCACTGGAAGTTCCTCGCTGTCGACGAGGCGCATGTCTACGACGGGGCGAAGGCCGCCGAACTGGCCATGCTGCTGCGCCGGCTGCGGGACCGCGTAGCAGGTGGCCGTCAGCTGCGCTGCATCGCCACCAGCGCCACCGTCGGAGATGAGCCCCAGCCCGTTATCGACTTCGCGCGGCGCCTGTTCGACGCTGATTTCGACTGGGACCCGGCTGATCCCTCACGTCAGGACCTGGTACGGGCCACTCGACGGACTATGCCCGAAGGGCCCTTCTGGGGCCCGCTCGAGCCAGGCAGCTACCGGCTCATCGCCGACTCGGACAACCCGGCTGCAGAACTGCTGCGACTCGCCGAGTCGAATGGCGGCGCCGGGACTGATGCCGCCGCCACGTTCGCGCACGAGCAGCGCCTGGCCCAGCTGCGAGGAAAGCTGGCTGCCAGGCCGCAGACGTTCACTGACCTGGCCAGGGAGCTTTTCAGCCCCGGAGATGAGCCTGAAGCTGCCCTTGCCGCCCTGGTCACCGCGGGCGCGCGGATCCGCGATACGGCCGGCTCTCCGGTGCTCTCAGCGCGGTACCACCTCTTCACGCGAGCAAGCGAAGGCGCCTACACCTGCCTGTCGAAAGCAGGCCCGCACGTCTCCCTCTCGCGTCGGGAGACCTGTCCGGCATGCTCAGCCGCCATGTTCGAGTTCGCCGCCTGCAAACGCTGCGGCGCGGTGTACCTGTCAGGCTCTGTGCATCCCGGCGAGACCGGATTCGTCTTCGGCCCGCGGCAGCGACCAACCGACCGCCGGACCTGGCTGCTCGCGGGAACCGATCCCATTGTCGTCGACGAGGACGATGAGACGCTGGAGGAATCAGCTCGGAATCTGGACGCTGATGACGCCGTCCTGTGCGCCACCTGCGGCGGCCTGTATACGGCAGGGCAGACGACATGCGCGGGAGCCGCCTGCGGCGATGCCGTGCTCTGGCCAGTCAGGAGACTGTCAACGGCCCGTGACACTGTCTCCGGGTGCCTGGCATGCGGCGCACGCGGTGACGCCATGGTGCGTCAGTTCGAGACTGGCAGCGACGCGGCCGCAGCTGTCCTGACCACGTCCCTGTACCAGGCGCTTCCCCCGTCGGTGATCGAGGAGCAGGCCGACCAGCCGGGGCAGGGCCGCAAGCTCCTTCTCTTCAGCGACAGCCGTCAGGCTGCCGCCTTCTTCGCGCCGTACCTGGAAACCAGTTACGCCGCTCTCCAGCACAGGCGCCTGATCCTGGAGGCCTTGACTCGCGCCGGCGATGACGAGCCAGCTCAGGTAGATGATGTCGCTTACCACCTCGTGAAGGCGGCAGACATTGCGCACGTCTTCGAGCGCCGCCTTTCTCGTCAGGAACGTCAACGGCAGACCGCGCTCTGGCTGACTCAGGAACTGATCACCACAGATGACCGCCAGTCACTCGAAGGCCGCGGTCTTCTCCGCGTTGAACTCGGCCGCGACAATCGCTGGCAGATCCCCTCAGCCATGACCGCGCTCGGCCTCAGCAACGAAGAGTCCTGGGACTTGCTGGCTGAGCTGATGCGCAGCTTGCGGCAGCAGGGGGCAATCACCATGCCCGACGGCGTCGACCCACGGGACGAGGCATTCGATCCGCGCCGCGGGCCAATCTACGTACGGCTGGACGGAGCAGAGCCAAGACGGAAGGTCCTGAGCTGGCTGCCCACCCGCGGTGTCAACCGCCGCCTCGACTACGTCACCCGGCTGCTCAAGGCCGCCGACAGCACGGCGAACGCGCGCGATGTCCTCAGCGGATGCTGGCGATTTGTCGAAGGCCTACCCGATGGCTGGCTGGTGACGAAACACGAGGGCCGGCTCGGCGTGGCCCGGCAGGTCGACCATACCTGGCTGCGGATCTCCCCGGTCGCAGCCGGTGAAGTAATGTATCGATGCGATCTGTGCCGTCGCCTCTCCCCTGTCTCGGTGCGTGGCATCTGCACGACCCTGGGCTGCAGCGGGACTTTGACGGCCTACCAGGTCCCTACCGCCGAAGCCGACAATGACCATTACCGGCACCTCTACCGAACCCTCAACCCTGTGCCACTGACCGCCAGCGAGCACACCGGGCAGCTCACCAACGTCGAAGCCGCAGACATACAGCAGCAGTTCATCCGTGGCGACATCAACGCATTGTCCTGCTCCACCACGTTCGAACTTGGCGTAGACGTCGGAGAGCTCCAGTCGGTCGTGCTGCGGAACATGCCGCCCACCACCGCGAACTACGTGCAAAGAGCCGGACGGGCAGGACGGCGGTCGGACTCGGCAGCCCTGGTTCTCACCTATGCACAGCGCCGGTCGCACGACCTCTCCCGCTACCAGGAACCGGTCTCGATGGTTGCCGGCGAGGTCCGCGCTCCCTTCGTGCCCCTTGGCAACGAGCGCATTGACCGGCGGCACGCACATTCCGTCGCGCTGGCGGCGTTCTTCCGGCACGCCATGAAACTCACGGGAGAGCTGTGGAACACGGCGGGCGAGTTCTTCCTGCCCGGACCGGGAGGCACATCGCCGCCAAGTGAACGTGTGCTGTCTTACCTGACCCCCGTGCCCGACGAGGTGACAGCCTCCCTCCGGCAGGTACTGCCAGAAGGCGTCCAGTCGGAAATCGGGCTCGCATCGGGCGCATGGGTGCAGTACCTCGCGGACCTGCTAGATACCGTGCAGCAAGAACTCGCAGAAGACGTCGCAGCCTTCGAAGACCGGCGGCTGCAGGCCATAAAGGACCGCAAGGGCTACCTTGTCGACCGCTTCGAGAAGACCATCAACACGCTCACCAGGCGGAGTCTGATCGGCTTCCTGGCCAACCGCAACATCTTGCCGAAGTACGGCTTTCCGACCGACACCGTCGAGCTGCGCACTGCCTACGCTGACAGCAGTATCGGCGCGAAGCTGGACCTGTCCCGCGACCTCTCCTCCGCCATCTACGAATTCGCGCCCGGCGCAGAACTGGTGGCGGGTGCGCGGCTGTGGACGTCGGGAGGGCTGTACCGGCTTCCGGATCGCGAGCTCATCAGCAAGTACTATGCGGTCTGCAACGCCTGCGGCGCCTACCGAGAAGACGACGAGCCACTCGACCCCGTCTGCCCGTCATGCGACGTCCAGATGCACGGTACCCAACGGCAGTACTGCGTACCCGAGTTCGGGTTCGTGGCCGCGCGCGATCCCAGGCGGCCAGGAATGTCCCCGCCTCGAAGAAGCTGGAATGGGACCACCTACGTCCTGTCCCTTGCGGCCGAAGTAGAGGAGCACACATGGCTCCTCGCCAACGGCGGAACAGCCACCACCCGGGCCGGAGCCCGAGGTCGGCTCATCGCTGTCTCCGAAGGCCCGAACCGGGGCGGCTACCTCATCTGCGAATGGTGCGGCTGGGGCACCGCTGTCGGCACCAAGGCCCCCCGGACCCACCCTCACCTGCTCCGTGAGAAGGAGTGCAGCGGCCCCCTCCAGATGCGCGCATTGGCGCATCCCTACGAGACTGACATTCTCGAGATCTCCTTCGACGGGATTGCGGCACCCCTGGCAGGAATCGGCCACTGGCGCTCAACTCTCTATGCTCTCCTGGAGGGCGTCTCAGAACGGCTGCAAATCAGTCGCGACGACATCGACGGCACCCTCTATCCGTCGCCCGGCGGCCGGATGGCCCTGGTCATCTTCGATGCCGTGCCCGGCGGAGCCGGTAGTGCGATCCGCATCGCACGGTCCTTCAATGAGGTTCTTGACGCCGCGCTCGCCAGGGTCTCGCGGTGCGACTGCGGAGAGGAAACCTCGTGCTACGGATGCCTGCGCGGCTACCGCAACCAGCCTTTCCACGACGAACTCAGGAGAGGTGCCGCGCTGCGGTTCCTCGGCCCGCTCGTGCCCGCAGGCCATTGATCGACCGGACGCCGGACTGACTGCAAGCAGCGTGCTACCTGGCGACCGCGCCCATGCGAAGCGTTCCCGCTAGGCGAGAAGGATCTCTGAAGCCGACTGATCCGTCAGCCCGGCTTTCAACGTCGCGCTGGCGAAGCGCTCGGGCGCTCCCTCGATCGCTGCAGCCTTCCAGGAACCCGCATCAGTACCCTACTGAGCCGGGCACCTAGCCGCTGTAGGTAAGCCAGCCCTGCGTGGTCGCACCACCTTCGCGATCAGCAATGGCGGTTTCGCGAGCGGTCAGGACGCCGTCGGCACGCAGCCGCTCGATCAGGACGCCGAGGCGGGCTGCGATATCGGGGCCCCGGCGGTTCCAGCCGTACAGGCGGGCTACGTAGGCGGTGAGTTCGTCGTGACTGATCCCGCTCGCATCGCGTGCGATGCTGACCAGCGCGAGTTTCAGCTCGTCGTCGTGAACGTGCTCGACTTTCCGCTGGAACTGGTCCGTCGGGGTGCGGACGTTTACAGGCGCGCTGTTAGCCAGGTTCAGGAAGTCTCCTTCGCGCAAGATGCCGGCGCTGAGTATGGCGATGTCGATGTTCTCCCGGATGCGCGCGCCGATCCGCCCGATGTTCCATGCTTCACGCAGGCGCTGATGAAGAACGGCAATGTGCACTGGTGCCTCATCGGTGACCACCGCGCGCACCCCCGCAACCATTTCGATGTGGCTGCCGGGTTCGCCGGGGTCGGTCCAGCTGGGCAGCCGCGGAACATCAGCGACCTGGTAGGGAACCGCCCAGGATGGATCCTCGTCGAAGTAGGCGGCCTCGGTCTCGAATACAGGCCTGCCCTGCTCATTGCCGCGCCGCGCCGTGTCACTGATGAGACCTCTGACAGGCGCCTCGAGTGCGTGCTCGATAGCTGCGCGGAGCTTATGTTCTTCACCGTTGCGATCGCGGTACCAGGCTGTCCCCCAGATGCGGTGAAGGTTCCAGCCGAGGCCGCGCAGGACCTGCTCGCGCAGCCGGTCTCGGTCGCGCGCCACTCTTGATGAGTGGTACTGGTAGCCGTCGCACTCAACGCCGAGGGCGTACACGCCAGGGTGGTCCGGGTGCCGGACGCCGATATCGATGCGGTAGCCCGTTGTACCCACCTGCGGGGTGACCTCGTAACCCCAGGACCTGATCGCGCCGATGACTGACTCTTCGAACGGGGATTCCGCGTCGCCGCCGGCCGTCGTGTCCAGGGCAAGCGCGACCATGCCCCTGGCCGCGTAGTCGAGGTAGCGGCGCAGGTGCCGTACTCCCTCAGTAGCGACGGACTCGGGAATGTCGCCGGCGCGGATGCTGCTCACGATCTCGTTCCGGTACCGCGCCCGTGTGACAGCGACGTTGAGCCGCCGCCAGCCGCCTTGCCTGTTAAGCGGCCCGAAGTTCATGGTGATCTTGCGATTCTCGTCTGGCCCGTAGCCGATGGAGAAGATCAGCACATCGCGCTCATCACCTTGCACCGACTCAAGGCTCTTGACGAAGAAACCGCGCAGCCGGTCATTAACGAAGAACCGGTCGAGATCAGGGCGGCTGCGGCGAGCGACACGGACGGCTGAATCGACTGCCTCAGCCTGCGCCTCGCTGAAAGTCACCACGCCGAGGGTCAGGCCGGGCCGGGTGTCGAAGTGGTGCAGCACACGCTGCGCGACTGCCTCCGCTTCCGCAGGGTTGTCTCGCGTGCTTCCCCTCCGGTAGGTGCCCTCGACAAAGAAGAACTCCACGCCGACGTCCGGGCCCTCGCCGTGCGTGCTGGGGAAGGTGATGAGGTCTCCCCCGTAGAAGGAGGCGTTGGAGAACGCGATGAGCGCCTCGTGCCGGGAGCGGTAGTGCCAGCGCAGCGTCAGGCTGCGGTAGGCACCCGACGCCTTGGCGCTATCGAGAATGGACTCGAAATCCGCGGTGTCGTCAGCGTCCTCCGACCACTCCTCGTCGTCGTCGAGGGTGGCGCCGCCAAAGAAACTGCTCGGGGGCAGCTGCTTCTGGTCTCCGGCCAGGATCAGCGCCGCGCCCCGGTAGATGCAGTTGATGGCGTCGCCTGGGCTGATCTGGCTCGCCTCGTCAAAGATGACGACATCGAAGCGCATATTCGATGACAGATACTGGCTAACCGCTCGCGGGGACATCATGAAGCACGGCTTGATGGCCTGCGTCACATGATGAGATCGCTCGATCAGCGTGCGGACCGGCATGTGCTTGCGCTTCTTCTCCGCTTCGCGATGGATAATCGCCGCCTCACCTACGTCAGCCCGCGGACGCCTCGCATTGCAGGCGCGCATGATCGAGCCAGCCGCCGAGGCGATCAGCGCACGGTCGAGATCCTGGTATTCGCGGACCAGCGAATCACGGTCAGCTGCCCGGATTGTCGAAAGGTCAGGGTCACCAGCCAGGTGGTAGTCAGCCCACTCCTGCAGCAGCGCTCGCTCCAGGACCTGCGGCACCTGCTGCGGCAGGACGCCTTCAGCGATCGCGAACTCAACCGCCACGTCGAGGCCGCGTGTGGCAAGCGCTGTACGGCAGGACCGGTAGACATGCCACTCATACTGGCCGCCCGTATCCTCGCGCAGCGCTGCGATCAGGTCGGCCGCGTCGTCGTAGTCATCGAGCTCGGCGGCCAGTTCCGGCTGCCGATCGACACTGAATGCCTCGAGCAGCGCGTCCCTGGCGCTCCGCCACGCCTCTGCAGCGTCATCCAGGTGGCCAGTCTGAATCACGCTGCCAGCCGTCTTGACCTGTAGTGGACTCAGCGCCGAGTCGCTGCTCGTGACGTTGGTGCGCAGGTGGCGGGTCCATTCGAGTGCTGATCTCAGCGCCGCCACGTCTGTCAGGTGGCCAAGGTAAAGGTCACCGAAGAGATCGCGGAACACGACCTCGTCCTCCGCCAAGCTGGCGTAGGCGCGATCTGCTGTGTCGCGCAGCTCCACCAGGCGACGGGCCTGGCCGACGCTCACAGAATGCCCGGCGGCAGCGCTGACCTCGCGGGTGAAGCTGATAGCCGACGCCAGCGGCTGAAGATGTGCCCGTTGCCAGCTGACTGCGTCAGCGATCGTGCCATTGAGCAGTTCGGGCGGGACAAGGGTGGCTGGACGCTCGGCGGTTACCGACTCAGACCAAGCCTTCAGATCAGCAGTGACAGCGTGGGTCACCTCGATCAGCGCCGCGTCCGCAACAACGTCATCAGCGACGAATGCCGACGCCCGGCTGAGGTCCTGCCCTCCTGCAGCGCGGACGGCCGTATCCGCCAGCGAAAGGACAGCGTCCAGCCGTTGCCATTCGGTCGCGGCCCCGTCGTAGTACGGCCCGAGGATTCTGGCGTGGGCCGCTTCTGCTGCACGCAGGGACTCTGCCGCATGCTTCCACGCGACTGCCAGTTGCAGGTTTCGTAGCGCAGAATCCTTGTCGACTCCGTCCTTGGTGAAAGATGCGACGGCTTTGCGGCCGGCCCGGTAGTCGGCAGACAGCTTGCTGATAAGGCCGGCCTCCCCCATGCGGTCCGCCAGGGCCCCGACATCCTGGTGAAGCGCATCGGGCGTGTAGTAAGCAGCGGCCTGCGCCTGGGCATTCGCGGCAGCGTCCCATGCGTCACGCAGTACCCTGGCCGATATGCGGGCTGCGTCCAGACCGGCGCCAGAGAGCCACTGCCGTTGCGGGCGGTCGTGCTCGGCGGCGAGCCGCGCGATGGACAGCAGGTTCTCCGCTTCGCGAAAGTTCTGCGGCGCGTGGAGACCGAGCGCGTCCGCTATGCCGGTGAGGGATCCAAGGCGGTCCTCCAGCATGCTCGCGTCGGCCGCAAACCTGTCCCGCAAGTAGACAGCCTGCGCTTCCGTGAGCTGGTCAACGTTAACCGCGCGAGGACGAAGCCCGATCAGGTCAGTCTCGTCGATCGGACGCAAGGCGCTCGAGGCAGGCACCCGAGCCCAGGCCGCTCCAGCTGCCTGAACGCCCGTGTTATCGCCCGCAGAGATGTCGGCGAGCCTGGCGGAAAGCCGGGCGATACCGTCGGTCACGGCGTCGAGCGTGTCAGCGCTCAGCCACTCGTCAGGCAGGCCTGCCGGGCGGAGCGCCAGGTGGCGCAGCAGCCATGCCAGCGCTGGTGCCTGAGATGGACGGGTCAGCTCGGTGGCTTCCGCGAACGCGGCGTTGGCGGTCACTACACTTCTCAGCGACTGCAGTGCAGAGGCGGCCTGGTACAGGCGCGCGTCCAGTGAGCCTTGCTCCGTCACACCACGCCAGATGAAAGTCCGCCCTTGCCTGGCCGGCCGCCACACTCCGGACAGCCTTGCCGCAGTCGCCCGGATCTCCACGAACGCTTCGACGGTAAGGTCCACCGGCGCTATCCCAGTGGACGGCGCCGCCGGGACATCGCGCAGCTGGGCAATCATGCCCAGCACGTGGTGCAGCGAGTACCCGAGCGGATTACGAACACGGTTCATCGCCTCGGCGTAGGCGTTCAGCTGCTCACGGCGCTTTCGCGCCGTGTCCATGTCCATCGGCAGCATCGCCGCTGGCGGCACCGGCACCGTGTCGAGTGCCGTCCCCAGGGCCACCGCCACTTCCTTGCGAGTGGCTTTGTGCGAGTGCAGCTCGAGCAGGTAGGGGCGAAGGCCGACGTCGTCCAGGCGGTCCCGGACCACGTCCAGAGCCGCTGCCTTCTCCGAGACGAACAGCACGGTCTTGCCGGCATGCAGCAAGACGCCGATCATGTTCGCGATGGTCTGGCTCTTGCCGGTCCCAGGCGGACCATCCATCAGGAACGACTGGCCTTGCAGAGCGGCGGCAATGCTTGCCCGCTGCGAGGAGTCGGCATCAAGGATCACCGGGGCGCTCTCCGGCGCTGCGAGCCGGTCAACGTCCTGGTCGGCAATCTCGTCGAAGATAAAATCTGATGGCACATCTGCCTTGCCGCCAAGGGCAAGCGCAGCGACAGCCGGATGATCGGCGATCTGGTTCTCATTGTCGAGCAGGTCCCGGTACATCGCTTCTTTGTCGAAAGAGAAGTACGAGACCACCATCGTGTCGGTGACCTGCCACCCCGGCCGGGCCTGCACCGACACCCGCACTGCGCCTAGGACGGACTCGAGCGTTACGTCCTCAAGCTCATCAACGCCGGGCAGATCAATACCCTGACGAGACAGCTTGAGTGCGAGTGCCGGATTGATGACCGGGTCCTCTGGTGCCGCCTTCAGCTCAGCGCCGTCCTGGCCCACGTCTTCGATCTGGACCGGAACGAGCAGCAGCGGGCTCGTGAATTGCGTCTTGTCCTCGTCAATCCAGATCAGAGATCCGAAGGCGAGGTAAAGGACCCACACGCCACGGTCCAGGTAGTCCTGATTCGACCTCCGGTATAGGGCCCGCAGCGCCGGAATCAGATCTTCCCACGGCTTGTCGGTGTCCAGGAATCCCGGCGCCGGGGGCGGGAGCGGCACGTCCCGGCCGTCGACTGAGTACTCCGTGTCAGGCTCTCCGCCGACTTCCGCCGGTCGCGGCCGCAGCGACCGGATCCGATAGCTGCCGCCGCGAGAAAGTCGGAGCAGCACTTCGGACGCTGACGGGCGCACCAGCGGAATCGCACTGGTCCTGCTCAGCCGGAAATTCAGCAGCCGATTCGACCGCGTCAGATTGATGAGGCTGTCTCGCCAGGTGCGGATCGCCTGCCGAATGAGCGTGCCCGTATCCCGCGAAGGCCACCCAAAGCCGCTCTCGGTCACATGCAATCCTTCCCGAACGGGCACTCACCCCAACCAGATCGGATCAGGTCCTGGGCTGCTTGGGCTGACCGGGTTACGTCGAGCTAACCGACAGCTTGCCATCGGCAGAAGCATTCCGGGATGCCGTTGATCAGCTAATCGTTCTCGCCAGTCGTCGCGAGCGGCTCGCCTCCCGGCGCGGCTCCGGCACGGTCCGCGCCGCCCAGTGCAGCCCGTTCCAGTTACTAGACGTCGCGGATATTTCCAGGGTTGACAGGATTCTGCCGTTTTGCGCGGCGCCGTCGACCGCGGACTTAGTCGGCTCGGGCAGCCGCTGACCGCTGACCGCATGGAGAAGGAGATCTTGGATAGCCTGCGGCCGTGGGTCAAATCAGGCAAATCGAGCTGACAGGCCGAGAAGGCTCTCTGCGCTTCCTGAGCTGGCTCACGTTGGCGGGTGCGTGTGCGGCGCGCTGTGCTGACCTGCAGGTTTGCGGTTCACGGGAGCTGTGAGCCGTTCTGGGTGACTTCGCCCTGGTTGGTGAATTAGGATCATCCATCCCCCACCGGGTAGAGATCACGGAGAGCAGCGAGTGAGCGCTTGGACTAAGGGCGATGACGCGGCGGTCTGCCTGTCGTACCGCGACCACGGCATGAAGGCCACACCCGAGCTGCTCGCCGCGCTGTCACATCTCACGCCGGGCAGCATCGGCATGCGACTGCAGAACGTGGAGTATCTCGCCACCGACGGCGCTCACGGACTGTCGGGCGTGGCCGCCCAGACGCGCGAGATCTGGACGCACGTCTCCGCACACGCGACGGACCCTGAGCACCAGGGCGCCATGCCGCCCGGACACACGATCGACCTGTCGGCGCTGAGCGAGCCCGGTCTCTTTTCTCTGTACAGGGCGATTCTGCGTGAGCTGAAGAGCCGGGGCGTGATCCGGACGGAGAACGCCCCGGTCGGCGACTATGCCGAGTACCTGGTGGCGACCGCGCTAGGCGGCCAGCTGGCACCCAACTCGGAGAAAGCGTGGGACGTGCTTGGCGGCGGAGGCGAGAAGCTGCAGGTGAAAGCCCGCGTTGTGTCCGACCCCGCCGAGCCGGGCCAGTTGCAGCTGTCCCCGTTCCGCTCCTTCGGCTTCGACTCCGCGGTCGTCGTGCTGCTGTCGGCCACCGACTACACCGTGGCGCGGGCGTCCAAAGTGCCGCGCCACGTGGTGGAATCGTCGGCCTCCTACCGACAGCACGTCAACGGCAAGATCTTGTTCGCCCGCCCGGACATCATGGGCCATGCCGAGGCAACGGACCTGACCGTAGCCCTCCGGGCGGTGCAAACCTCCAGCAACCCGGGGACCTACCAAGAAACCGACACCGATCTCTGGACGCCGCTGCGCATCCTGCAGGGAGTCCGGGTGCTGCACCAGCGGGGTTACCACGCCGCCCGGATACTCCCCGGCATGAGCGCGTCAGGCGGGGCCTGGCGCGTGTCGATCGCGGCGGCGGCCGGATTCCAGACCGAGGACGGCTACCTCGAGCTTCGCGACTGGGACAGCGCAGTCAACTACTCCACAGGCGGCGGCACGGAGTTCGCCGGCAGCCTGGTTGACATCAGCACAAGCCCAGACATCGTCGCGGACCTGATCCTCTCCGCCTTGCCGCGTTTCTCCGCGGCAAGAGACGGCCCGGCCTATGTCGAGTGGTACGCCGGGCTGATGCAACTCGTCGAGGAACATCACAGTCTCCCGATCGCCTATGCCGACTACTTCGACGCAGACCCTGGCTGGGAGATCGGATGGGACAGCCGAATCCGCTACCCCCACCCGCCACCGCCCAGCGCATGATCACCTGGCGTAACGGCCTCCGCCTTGAGCTTAAGTTGCCTGCAAGGGGCCAGCTATCGCTCATCGCCCTCGCCGCCGCCCTGAAAAGCGAATCGGACCGGCTGGCCGAGAAGGCTCTCCGCGCTTGACTGATCGGCGAGGCGCGCCGCGAGCGTCGCTCTGGCAAGGCGCTCAGGCAGGGCTTCGCTGAACTTCAGGCCCCGTACCGCTTCTTCATCGACATCTGGCAGGCAGAGCCGGTCCATCGCATCGGCCGTTGCCGCCTTCCACATCTGCGGCGTGAGGTCCGCGCGCATCCGGATGTAGGTGTCGGTGAACCGCTGATCGGTGTCCACCAGGTCCGACAGCGTCTCGGCGAGCGTCGCGTTGGCCTTGAAGCCTGCCCAGGTCCACCAGCGAACGTCGTCGCGGTCGCGGCCGATGATGGTGCCGCCGGGGTGCACGGTTCCGCGCTCGTCGTCGCGCTCGTCCGCGAGCACGCGCCGTGCCCGGTCGGTCATCAGCACGTCAGGGTCGGCGCCGAGCAGCACGTCTCGTACCACGCGGGTGAGGGCGAAGCTGGCGCCGGTGAAGCCGCCGGTGAGCCACAGTGCCTTGCCGCCGCCTTCGGCTGGCTCGACGAAGCAGCGCTGGCGCTTCCAGTCGACCCAGTTGACCTTCCAGCTGCGGCCGGCCAGCAGGATCAGCCGCGGCCCCTCGACGTGCTCGGTGAGCAGCATCGGATCGGTGCGGCCGATCTCGTCCCGGCCGGAGATCACCGTGAACTGCGGCGGAGCAGTGAACGAGGCCGTCATCCCCATGAAATGCCGTCGGCCGAACGCCCGCTCAGCAGCCGGGCCGATGAACACAAGCTCGCCGTCCTGGTCCACGAACCCGCTCTCCGCAAGGTGAGCCATGATCGGCCCGGCCGTGCGGTCGAACGGCGGCAGGCCATTCCACTCCTCCGCCCATAGCTGCCTTCCGATCCGGTGCTTTTGCAGGCAGACGGCGAGAAGTTGCTGGGCGACGATGTGCCGCGGCTCGGGCGGCGGGCTGACCGGCTCGACATAGCCCTGACCCCACAGGTGCAGCAGCCCGGCCGACCAGACCAGCGACCCGCCGCTGAGGGCGAGGAACAGGCAGTTCCGCGTGGTGCCGGGCCTTCGGCCAGTCCGGCCGATTCGCTGCAGGAACGCCGCCACCGTGGCCGGGGAGTTGATCTGGATGACCCGGTCCAGGTCGCCGACATCGACGCCAAGCTCCAAGGTTGACGTCGCGACGATCACGCAGTCGCGTGCTTCGGCAAACGCCTGCTCAGAACGGCGGCGTTCGTCAGCGGACAGCGATGCATGGGACAGGAATACCGACACTCCCTCGTCTCGCAGTGCCGCGCCGAGCTCCTCGACAAGCTGCCGCGAGTCGCAGAACACCAGACGCTTCTCGCCCCGGTGCAGCGAGGCGATCACGTGCGCCGCGTTGGGCACCGAGCCCACATAGTCGAGCTCCACGTCGCCATTCGGCCGTCCCCCGGCGGCCAGCGTGGCCGATGAGTCAGCCCCCGACCCGGAGCGAGCGATGGCGACGGCACCGGAGCAGCTCTCTCCCCGGCGAGCGGGAACAACGCCCTGCTCCGGCGCGACTACGACGCCACGCCGAATGCCGCGTCCCGATCCCTGCAGCCAGGTCAGCAGCTCATCGGGGTTGCCGATGGTGGCCGATAGCCCGATGCGCTGCAGCGGGTGACCGGCCAGGCGGCTGATGCGTTCCAGCACCGCCAGCAGGTGCCAGCCCCGGTCGTCCGACCCGAACGCGTGCACCTCGTCCACCACGACAGCGCGCACGGATCCGAAGATCAGCGCAGGATCGACCTTGACGCTGATGAGCATCGCTTCCAGCGACTCCGGTGTGGTCAGCAGGATGTCGGGCGGATTGCGCAGGATCCGCTGCCGGCCAGCTGTCGTGACATCGCCATGCCAGATCGCGGCCCGGCGGCCGAGCCATCCCGCGTACTGCTCCAGCCGCGGCAGCAAGTTGTTCAGCAGCGCCTTGAGCGGCGCCAGATACAGCACAGACGGGCCATCCCAGCGGCCCGCTTCCATCGCCGTCAGCAAGGGGAAGACCGCCGCCTCGGTCTTGCCCCCAGCGGTCGGCGCGAGCAGCAGCGCGTCATGTCCGTCGAGCACAGGTCCGACCGACTCTTCTTGCAGCGGACGTAGCTGCGACCAGCCGAGCGTGTTGACGAGGTGATGGGTGATCACCGGGTGCAGCCGGTCCAGCCCGCGGTTCATCGAGGAACGCTCATGGCAGGTCGAGGTCGATGTCGGCCGCGCGGCCGGGCACGGGCGAGCTGGGCGAGCCGGCGCTGCGTTCCTCCTCCGACAGCTCGGTCCCGGACAGGGTCAGCGTGTAATGCTGACGCGGGTCGAAGTCGGGGAACTGATCAACCCGGTCCATGACGTCGCCGACGAGCTTCTTCAGGAAGATTCGCGGAGCCACGCCCACCTTGCCGCCGAGCGAGCCTGTGATGGCGTCGGCCAGCTCGGTGATGTACGCGTCGTCCGCAAAACCAGCGACCCGGTCCGGGTGATCGGCTCCGGCCACGTACAGGTCGCGTACCTTGCCGCCGAGCTCCAGCAGTGCGGTCCGGTCGAACCCTGGAAGACGGATCTGCACGGCGCGCGGGTTGTCGAACCGCGGGTCGGTGCTGAAGTCGGTTGCAAGCCGCTGCGTCAGCGGTGTCAGCCGGGAGATGCCGCTCGGCCCATCGTAGAACGGCGGCGTGCCGGTAATGATCAGGAACAGGCCAGGGTAGTGGCCGGAATCGATCTCATCGACGAGCTGGCGCAGGGCGTTGAATGCCTTGTCCCGCATGTCTCCGCGGACCCGCTGCAGCGTCTCCACCTCGTCCAGGACCAGGACCAGGCCGGGGTGTCCGGCGTCTCGCAGCACGACGAGGAGGCCCTGGAGGAATCCCATGGCGCCGAAATGGTCGAGGTCGCCGCGGATGCCGGCGGAACGCCGGGCGGCAGCGGCCGCGTTCGGCTGACCGCCGAGCCAGGCGGCCAGGGCGTCGGCCGTCGCATGATCCTGGCGGACCAGCGCCGCGTGGTAGGCACGCAGTGCCTGCGCGAACGCCGGCGTCCGCCTGGTGACGGCCTCAAGCCGGCGTTCCAGCAGCAGCGCCGTAGCAGCATCCTGATCGGCCTGGCCGGCGCTGGCGAGCGCCGGATCTGCGGCAGCCGCATCTGACGCCAGCGTGAACAACCAGGAATCGAGTACCGGCCGGAACGCGCTCGGCGGGTAGCTCGCGGTGCGCAGGGACTCGGTAATCCGCCGGTACACGGTCTCCAGCCGGTGCAGCGGCGTCTGCGTCTCGGAGATCTGCACCTCGGCGGCCGCGAATCCCCGGCGCAGCGCGCGCTCGGCAAGGAACCGGGTGAAGAAGGTCTTGCCAGCGCCGTACTCGCCACGGATGGCCTTGAAAGCCGACCCGCCGCCCGCGACGAGATCCAGGTCCGAGTCGAGCGCGGGCAGGAACCGGTCCAGCCGGACGGCAAACTGGTCGAGCCCGCTGACGGGCACGGTGCCCCGGCGGAGCGCGTCGATGACCTCGCGCCGCCTGCGCGGTGACGGCGGCGCTGGCGCGGCGGTCATGACCGGATCCCGAACTGCTCGCGAAGCAACGGCTCGTCGAGGATCACGGTGACGCCGTCTGAGTCGATCCGGACGACTGGATAACCCTCGATATTCAGCAGCCGCTGCGCATGCAGGATCGCGCCCCGCGATGCGACCTGCGGCACCCCGAGTGCCAGCGCAGCCTGCGCCGGGCCGAGGCGGGAGTCCGGTGCGGCGAGCAGTGCCGCCAGCAGATCGGCGACCTTATCGTCAGGGACCGAGACCCGCCCGCTGATCGTGCGCTGCGCCGCATACGCCGCTGACCCGGTGACCTTCCGGGCAAGCTCGCGCGCTGCCGCCCCCAGGGCTGTGCTACCGGCCGGCCCCGGCGCGGATCCGGCGACAATGCCGGAGAGCCCGGTCGCCTCTGACCGGTCACGGGCAGGTACGTCGAACTGGGTTGCCGGCGCACTGGCATGCTTCGCAGCCGGGCGTCGGCGGCTAGAGACATGTCCTGCCCAGCGACCGCAGTCCCGCCGGGCCGGTGGGCTGCAGGCTGGCTGACCGGATCGACCCACCACACCGGTTCCTGCGGCGCGGCGAGCCGCAGTGCCGTGCCCTCAGGCAGCGCGCCGTCAACCAGGACCACGACCGGGACGATTACCTCTGCCGGGCTCGCCCCTCCGTGGTAGCCGGCCTTGAGCGGCCCGAACCGTATCCGCTCGTCGACGGCAAGGATCGCCGGACCACCGGGAACGGGCAGTAGCACCCGCTCGCCTGCGAAGAGCATCTCGCCGTCGGCGGCAGCCGGCTGAACCGACCGTGACCGGTTACTGGTCACATCGGGATAGGAACGCTGGGTTCCCCGACGCCGTTCGATCACATGGCCGTGATCGGCCGTCATGACCACGACCCGGCCCGCGCGCCGCGCATGATCCAGCAGCGGCCGCAGATGCCGGACGGCGATATCCGTCCACTCGGTGCCGCCGGGGTCGGACCGGTCGAGCGCGTCGTCGATCGTGTTGAGCACGCAGGTGACCAGCTTGACACGGCTGGCGTCACCGATAGCGGCAGCCAGGTCGGCGGACAGTGTTTCGCCCGCCATTGAGGTGTCGAGTGATGCCTTGTGCGCCAGGGTCACGGTGCTGATCTTGTGGCTGCGGCACAGCTCGTCGTAGCCAGACCGTTCTGTGTCCTGGCCACCGGAGGAGAGCCGGCCGGTGAGCAACGAGGCGCGGCTGGCTTCCGTCAGCGTTGGCAGGGCCGCTAGCGCCGCGGCACGTCCGGCCGTGCCGGGTAGCAGCGCTTCTGTCCAGCCTTCGGATACCCGGTCGAGCACGCTGCCGACGATCTCCACCGCGTTGCTCACCGCCATGCCATCCAGGACGAGCAGCAAAACAGGGGCGCTCTCGGCGATCGGGAACACCACGTCGCGGAGGACGTCCTCGATGTGCCAGGCATCGCTGAGTGCTGCAGGACCGGAATGCTGGGCGGTGTGCCGGGCGAGCGCCCGCGCGAAGGCCGCATCGTGCGTGGAACGGCGGGCGGATGCAGCCGCCAGCACCGCTGACAGCCCGGCGCTGAGCGCCGGCTCGCTGACCCCGGCCGAGGCATCGTTGACCGCCGAATCGGCCCAGGCATCGTGGCGCACATGCCGGGCGGTCAGCTCCGCTAGCTGGTCCGTGACCACGGAATCGGGCGCTGCGACGCCGGAGTCCAGCGCGAGGTAGCGTGCCAGGCGCACACCGGCGTGGAACGGGCCGACCCGGTAATCGTCCCTGGTGGCCAGGCGATGAGCGGCGACCTGGTGCCACGTCTCCTCGATGGCCTGCAGACTGTTTCCGCTGATCCTGGGCGCATCCGGGCGATCCGCAGCCTGCATGGCCGGGTGAGCGAAACCCTGGCGAAGCGAGTCTGCGAGTGCCGCGAACCGGCGATCCAGCCCGGCGCGCAGCCAGTCGGAGTCGTCGGCGACACCCTCGCCGTGCGCCGCGGCCAGCAGCTCGTCGGCGCGCTTCAGCAGGCTTTCGGCGAGGCGCTGGCGGGCCGGGTCGAGGTACAGGCTGGCGATCGTGCCCTCGCATTCCGCCGACCAGACCTCCAGGACGGAACCTGCTACCGCGTTGGCTCCGAGGTAGGGCTCTAGCCGGATCAGGCCTTCCCGGCCGATCCTGGCCCGTTCTCCATCAGCAGCGGCGGCCCTTGCCAGCACGCCGGCGACCAGGCCGAGCGGCACGGCGTCCCGCCCAGCTCCGGTCCGGAGCAGGTGCCGGATCACCGTCGCGAGCGCCGCGCAACGGTCAGCGGCCCAGTCGAGTGCCGCATCGGCGAGCGCGCCGCCCGCGTCTTCGCGCAGGTTGCCGATAAGCACCGCGTGATCCGGATCAGTGGTCCACAGCAGAACGCTCGCCAGGTCGACGACAGCCTCCGGGAACACCAGGCGGTCACGCAGCACCGAGCCCATGGCGTGCTCTCTCGTCAGCACGCCGCCCGGTGCCGGCGGCCAGCCGCCCGCCGGAGCGGCGGCGAGGAGACCCATCGCGACGTCCCGGTGAGACTCGCGCGTGGTCAGGAGGACATCGACAGCGCTGGCCGCGAACCGCTGCCGCACCGCATCCCACGGGTCGGGCGTGCGCAGACGGTTCCAGATCAGGTGCGCCCTGATTCCCGATCCGAGGTCGTCGTCCTCGCGATCGGTCAGCACGACCAGCCACTGGCTCGGGTCCCGGGCCGTTATCGCCTCCCAGACCGCCAGCGCCGACTCACACGGCACCACCCGCACCGTCCTGCCGCCGTGGACGAACTCGGCGAGCCCGGCCCGCTCCGCCCGGGCGCGCACGCCGAGCACACCGCCGGTGTACTTCTTGCGGCTCGCGTCATCGAGCATCGCGCGGATAACCGGGACAGTCGCGACCGAGAGCGGAGCGGTCATTCGATGACCCGCCACTGAACCTCGACTTCCGCATCGCCGTGGCTGTCCAGAAACGACCGCAGCTCGCCGAGGACTGCGTCCGGCCGCTCGCCACGCCGACGGACAGCTTTCCCAGCGCCCACTGCCCGTCTCGCACCGCCAAACTCTGGCACTGGCTCGGGCCGGGGCTGCCCGGCCGGGGCAGGCGCCTGCCCGGCAGCCAGCCAGTCGAAGACTGCCTGCTCGGTCTGGTCGAGCACCGCCGGGAGCGCGACCGCGAACTCGTCCGCGGCGACCGCACTCGCCAGCCGCTCGAGTATCGTTTGGGCGGCCCGGCCGCGCTCGCCGCCCTGACCGGCAGCCGCCCGCAGGGGTGATAGTCGTTCCCAGTGGAACGCGGTCAGCGCGGCGGACACCCGCAGGGCCTGGCTGAGCGATTTGGCCAGGGCCGCTTCGGTTGCCGGGAGGTGCGCCTCCGCGAGTGCCCGGATACGGCTCAGCCGGTCCGGCGCACGACGGAGCGACTCGGCCAGCTCCGCGCATGCCTGCGCAGTGGTGAGCCGGCCCGGCCTGTCGCCCGGCAGGCCGAGCCGGTGGTAGGCGCTCTCCACGGCGACGGAGAGTTTCGCCGTCACGTCCGCTCGCTCGGCGGCGTTCTCATTGAGCGTCTCGGCAAGCTCGGTGACACCGGAGGCTGTCAGGTACGGGTTGATGTGCGCGCCGAAGATCTGCTCGGCCCGGGACGTCGCAGCCTGCCACTCGGCTGGCTGCGGGAGCGGTTCGGGCCGCAACTCCATGTCCGTGCGGACCTGGCCAGGGCGTGGCGGCTGCACCGGGCTGCCGTGCTGGAACCAGGCACGCTGCTGCAGGGCCGCCCAGGCGAGGATGACCAGGTCTTCGACCTCAGGGCGAAGCCCGCGGACCGGCTGCAGGGCCTGGATCCACCCGCGCACCCGCTCGGCGGACACCGCATCCTGAAGGCGGACACCCTCCCTGGCAGCCGCCTTCTCGAACTCCATGCTCCAGGGACTGAACCGGTCGTCGCCGAACAGATAATGCGTCTCTCCCACAGCGCCGACACCCAGCGGTCCGGCGACCCGCCGGACCGCCGCGACATCACCTTCCAGCCGCACCCGGCCATCAGGATCAGCGACAGCCCGCACCACGTGCGCGTACACGGCGGCAAGATCACGAACCGTCACCTCGACGTCGGCAGGCTCGAACCGAGGGTGACCTGGGTAGACCGCCGCGAACGCCTGGTCGACGAGGTTGCCGAACGCCGCGCCGAGGTCCGCGCCCACCGGCCGGGCCGGGGCGAACCCTGAGTGCAGGCTGACCAGGACCCGCTCGTCGGGTCCGGCGGGCGCGAGGTTGCCGGCTGTCGGTGCGGCCGCGCCGTAGCATTCCTGGATCGCGTTCTTGAGCTTGTTGCGCAGTCCGGTGCGCTGACTTTCCAGGATCGCCCTGGCCTGCACCCGGTCGGTCTCGGACAGATGATCGGCATAGCCGGTCCACCGCTCCCCCGGCCCGCCGAGCAGCCAGTCCAGGATGACCAGCCGCCGCACCTCGGCGATCCGCTCACCCGACAGGAACCGGGGCAGCCACACGATCGTCTGGCTGTTCAGGCCCGCCTCGGCCATCCGGTCCAGCCGCGCGTAGTCCTCGGCACCGGAATGCCCCGGCTGGTCGAACGGGAAGTCGATGATGAACCGCCAGGTGCCGGGCCGGGCCCGGAAGTGCTCGTCGGGCAGCCAGCCGGGATCGCGGACATTGCCGAACATGATGTCGACCTCGCGTCTCGATCCGCGCCAGATCACCGGATGGGTGATCGCGCCCGCCAGATCGACATCCTTAGCCTGCACACCAAGTGCGTTGCGAACCAGTTCCCTGATGAGCTCGCGGCGCCGGCCGTCGTTGTCCTCGCCACGGGCCCGCTCGACGATCGTCTCGTAGTCGACGTCCGCGAGTTGGACGCGGATGACGGGGTTGACCTGCTCGGGTGCGACGTGGATCTCCGGCACCTGAACCGCCCACTCGCGGACCTTGCCGAGGACCGTAGAGGCTTCCTGGCCCGGCAGCGGGGAGCGGATCGAGCCGTGGTTCAGCGACGCAAGCCGGCTGGCGGTCATCTCCTTCAGCGCCGGGACGCTCGGCGCGACCGCTGACAGCAGCAGCGTCTTGACCAGGCGGTCGTCGGCGACATAACCGGCCGGCAGCGAACCCGTGTCGGCCAGATCCGATTCGCTGAGGCCGTACTTAGTGGGTGACTCCGTAAGTTCGTTGGGGGTCAATCGGCGGGTTCGTGGTCGAGGCCGGCGAGGTGGACGGTGCAGGCGGTGTCGAGTGCTTCTTCCGGGGTTCCGACGGGTGATCCGGTGATCA
>JAJYUU010000056.1 GCA_021792405.1 Actinomycetes bacterium | reverse complement strand
AACCATCTGGGTGACTCTCCTTCTGGGAAGTTCCAGCGCTGCAACGCTAAATCATCCCAGCCAGCACCCCTGATCTAAGAAACCTCAGTCGGCGTGTCGCCGCACTACTCGCTGATTCGGGTCAGACAGCGGGCTGAACAGTTCGGGATGGAGGAATGCAAGGTGCGCGAGCATGTCGGCGCCAGCGACGGCGACGCCCGCCGCTCCGGCCAGCTTCCACGGCGCCTCCGACAGCGCCGCGCCGGAAACCGCGATCTCCTCGCGGTGGCTCAGGTCCGTTTGATAGGTGCTTGGCGGTGCGGACATTGTCAACTCCTGCGTGGTGCCGTCCGTGACAGCTTCAAGATATATCTCCACAACCGGGATGACAAGATATATCGCCTTCACGCCCGAGCATGACGCACCCGTCCCCCGGACGAGGCGCACCCGACTTCCGGAGATTACCCCGCCGCACTGCGCTGCCTGAGCCGGAATTTCGGCGGCCCCCCGGCCGCTTACTCACTCATGCAGGACCACGACTAGCGCGACTACAAGCAACGCATCTCCAGCCCGCGCCGCGATAGGCGATGCTCAGTGCTCGTTCAGCTAACGTCCAGGTCGGTGGTGCTTACTTGGACCGGACGGGCGCGAGCGACTGCGTCCGCTGACGGATGTCGGCCCGGGCTGCCGGACATAGGCTGGCATGACACTGGGCAGAGGGTGATGGAGATGGACGAGCAGAGCAGCGACGGCCAGCAGCCTGGCATCTGGGAGTCGTGGACGGCCCCCGCAGATCCGTCCATACAGCCGGAAGCGGGCGAGGCACGGCAGACCGCTGACTCGGAGCCGGCCTTCGAGCCGGGTAATCCTGGTGCCTTCAGCCCGGCTGGCACCGGCGAGTTGCCGCCCTTCACCCAGCCCATCGGCTACCCGCAGGCCGCCTACCCGCCGCCCGGCTACGGCCAGCCCGGCTACGGCCAGCCCGGCTACGGCCAGCCGCCGGGCCACTACGGCCTACCCGGTGGTTACGGACAGCCGCCCCGCCCACCGCGCCGCCGCGCGCTCACCGCGGCGATCACCTACATTGCCGTTGCCGCCGTCGCAGCCGCCGCCGGCAGCCTGGTGGTTGCCTTCGCCGACGGCAGCCAGCCGCCGGCGGCCAGTTCTGGCAGTGCCGGCTCCGGGAATCTCGGCCAGCCGGGTAACAGCCTCTTCCCCGGCGGCAGCACGAACGGCAACTCAAACAGCGGCAGCCCTGGAACGATCTCACAGAGCACCATGCGGCGGCTCCGCGACGCCGTCACGCCCGGGCTGGTAGTCATCACGAGCAACCTTCAATACGACGGCCAGGGCATGGGCGCCGCTGCCACTGGCATGATCATCAGCCACTCTGGCCTGGTCCTGACCAATAATCACGTCATCAACGGAACGACCGGCCTCACGGCGACGGTAGTGATGACCGGACGGCAGTACACGGCCAGGTGGCTCGGCTACGATAAGGGCTCCGACGTCGCCGTCATTCAGCTAGTGGGAGCGTCCGGCCTGCCCACGGTGCCGATCGGCGACTCCTCGTCGGTCAAGATCGGCGATCAGGTCGTCGGCATGGGCAACGCGAACGGCACCGGCAAGATCAGCTACGTGGCCGGCACCATCACCAACCTCAACCAGACCATCACCGCAAGCGACAACGGCAGTGGTGAGGCGGCTGAGACCCTCACCGGCATGCTGCAGACCAACGCCCAGATCATTCCCGGCGACTCCGGCGGCCCGCTAGTCAGCACCGATGGCAAGGTCATCGGCATGGACACCGCGGCGAGCGTGAACAGCACCGCCAACTCCGGCCAGGACGTAGGTTTCGCGATCCCGATCAACCGGGCTCTCGCTCTCGCCCGGCGGATCATCGCCGGGCACCCGGCCGCGGGCATCCGGATCGGTAGTTCGGGTTTCGTCGGCGTGCTCGTGCCGAGCGGGAAAAACGGCGCCCAGAGCACGTCGACGAGCCCGCGCGTCCAGCTCCAGCAGCAAGTGCAGGACGTGACCGGCCAGGGCGGCCAGGTGACGCCGGCGCCCGGCAGCTGCGTGCAGAACGATCAGCAGGCCGGCCTGCCCACCAGGATCGCGCCGGTCAGTTCGGGCACGCTGATACTCGGCTCGCTCTGTCAGACGCCGGCCGCCGCGGCAGGCATTAACGCCGGCGACGTCATCACCAGGGTGAACAGCCAGCCGGTGTCGTCGCCAGCCTCGCTAATGAACATCCTGCTGGGTGTGCACAGTGGCGCAACGGTGAGGCTCACGTGGGTGACTCCCACGGGCCAGACCGTGACCCGCAAGGTGACGCTGGCTGCCGCCCCGCCGCAGTAACTTGGCCCTGGCGAGCAGGGTTAGCCCGCCGAGCGGGTTAGCCCGCCGAGCGGGTTAGCCCCGCCCAGCCGCACTCAGCCAGGCGAGCATCTGCGACTCACACTGCGTGATCTCTGCCACCGCGACGCGCTCGTCCCTGGTGTGCGCAAGCTGCGGGTCACCAGGCCCGAAGTTGACTGCCGGGATGCCCAGTGAGTCGAACCTCGCGACATCGGTCCACCCCAGCTTCGCCCGCGGCTCGCCGCCCATCGCCGTAACGAAAGAGGCTGCGGCCGGCGCGCCCAGCCCGGGCCGCGCTCCGCCGGCGACGTCGGTGATGACGACGTCCCAGCCTTTGAACACATCCCGGACATGCTGCTCGGCCTGCCCGGCAGAGCGATCGGGGGCGAACCTGAAGTTGACGCTGACGACGCACTCATCCGGGATGACGTTGCCAGCCACCCCGCCGCGGATCCCTACTGCGTTCATGCCCTCGTGGTAACTCAGCCCGTCCACGACCGGCTGGCGTGCGACGTAACGGCCCAGCACATCAAGGATCCCGCCGGCCGCGTGGATCGCGTTGCTGCCTAGCCAGGCTCGCGCGCTGTGCGCCCGCTCGCCGCGCGCGATGATCTCGGCTCGCAGCGTGCCCTGGCACCCGCCCTCGACCACGCCACCGGTCGGTTCCAGTAGCACCGCGAAGTCGGCCGCCAGCAGTTCCGGCCGTGCCCGGCTGAGCCGCCGCAGCCCGTTGCGCTCTGCCTCTACCTCCTCGCAGTCGTAGAACACGTACGTCACATCGCGGGCCGCGTCGGTCAACTGGGCCGCGAGCCGCAGTTGCACCGCCGCCCCCGACTTCATGTCGCAGCTACCGCAGCCGTAGAGCAGACCGTCCGCCAGCCGCGACGGGAGGTTCGAGTGCACCGGAACCGTGTCGATATGACCAGCCAGCACTACCCGCTCGGCCCGGCCGAAGTTCGTGCGCGCCACGACCGCGTTGCCGTCCCGATGCACCGTCAGGTGCCCGAGCTCCGCCAGCGCGGCGGTTATCGCGTCAGCAAGCGGCCCTTCGTTACCACTCACCGACTCGATATCGACGAGCTGTGCGGTCAGCTCAGGCGCCGCCAGGGCAAGGTCAAGCGTTCCGTTCTCAGGCTTCATTGGGGCAGCCTAACGCTGAGTCAGCCAACCTCGGTTTCGGTCCGGGCGCCGGGCAGGCTACGTGCCGCCGAGGTCAGCGCCCGCACGATCACTGCGACGGCCGGCCGCCGCACCGAGGACGCCCTGGCCGCCGCGTACAGGTCCCGCGCCGGGCGCGTGCCAGGCAGCTCCCGGACTGCAACCCGGGCGTCGCCGCCGGCCAGCGTCAGCCGTGGCAGGATCGCCACCCCGATGCCGCGCGCCACCAAGCTCAGGATCGTGGCCAGGCCCTCGAATTCCGATGGCGCCTCGGCTACCCCGCCTGCTACGGCCAGCACCTGGTCCACCGCGCGGCGGGACGCCTCACCCGCGGGCGGTGCCAGCCACGGCTCTTCGCGCAGCTTGTGCAACGACACCGGAGCGCGCGGGTCGCTCGCCCAGTGCCCGCGCGGCACGACCAGCACCAGCGGGTCGGTAACCAGGTGGTAGAACCGCAGCGCCGCCTGGCCGGCTGCCAGCTTGCCGGTCCAGTCGTCCACGATCGCCACGTCCACCTGCCCGGCTTTGACCAGGCGGAGCACCTCGCCGCCCGCGGTCTGGCGCAGCAGCAGGCTAAGGCCCGGATGCGCCCGGACCGTCCTGGTCAGCGCTGGCGCGAACGCGACCGCAGCGGTCGGGAACGCGGAGATCGCTACCCGTCCGGCCGGCTCCGGCGCCGCGAGGTCGGCCTCGGCCGCCTCGACCATCGCCAGGATCTCGGCCGCTCGCGCTGCCAGCCGCTTGCCCGCCTCGGTCAGCTCGGCCGTCCTCGCCGTCCGGTTCAGCAGCGTCGCCCCGGTCTCCCGCTCCAGCGCGGCGAGCTGCTGCGACACGGCCGACGGCGTATAGCCGAGTGCGCCAGCCGCGGCGGCGATCGTGCCTCGCTCGGCGAACTCGAGCAAGAGCCTGAGCCGATGCAACTCGAGCATGGCTACCAGCATAAGAGGCCCTTAACCTCTGCGTCAGACATACCCTGTTGAACTGATGCTTTGCCGCCACATGGGCTGGTCAGCGTACTGATAGCGGGTAGCCTCTCCGGCTGAGAAGTACCCCCCACCCTTCTCTCGCCCCGCAGCTAGGAGCTATTGCTATGCCATGGGCTGGCCCAGCCGCCATGACCGAACCGATCTCCAGCCGGACTCCGCACCCCCCCGGTGCGGGCATCGCCGGACCGCTGGCCGTCGCCGGCAAGCTGGCTACGCGCCGCGACAACGTCCCGGTGTCCGCCACGCTCGCCGCCAATGAGGCACTCCAGCGCCGCCGCCAGCGCGGCGAGCAGGTACTGCCGCTGGCCTTCGGCGAAGCGGGACTCCCGGTACATCCGCGGCTGATCGCAGAACTGGCCGCCGCCGCCGGGCGCGGCAGCTACGGCCCGGTCGCCGGGTCGCCGCGGCTGCGAGCGGCCGCAGCCGGGTACTGGTCCCGGCGGTCGCTGCCGACCGAGCCCGAGGCAGTCGTGTCCGGCCCCGGCAGCAAGGCGCTGTTGTTCGGCACGATGCTGGCGCTGGGCACCAGCATCGCGCTGCCCCGGCCCAGCTGGGTCAGTTACGCGGCCCAGGCCACGCTGGCCGACGTCACCCCGCAGTTCGTGCCCGCCGTCGCCGGCGAGGGCGGGGTCTGCGACCCGGACGCGCTTGAGGCCGCCGTCCGCAGCCGGCGTCACGGCGACCGGCCAATCGGCGCCGTGCTCATGACACTGCCGGACAACCCGACCGGCCGGCTCGCCAGCCCGGCCGCCGTTCGCGCGGTATGCGAGGTTGCCGAGCGGCACGGGCTGCTCATCATCAGCGATGAGATCTACCGGGATCTGGTGCATGACCCGGACCTGCCATTCCTCAGCCCCGCTCTGGTCGCGCCGGACCGGACGATAGTGACGACCTCACTCAGCAAGAACCTGGCCGCCGGCGGCTGGCGGATCGGGGTAGCGCGCATGCCCGACGGCCCGGCCGGCTCGGCGCTGCGCGCCCGGCTGCTGGGCATCGCCAGCGAGATCTGGTCGGCTGCCGCGGGCCCGATGCAGGAGGCGGCGGCCGTGGCCCTGGACGAGCCAGCCGACCTGGCCGATCGCGTGCGCCGCAGCCGCGCGCTGCACGCCGCCGTGTGCCGCGAGGCGGCCCGGCGCTGCACCGCCGCCGGGCTTGACGTCGCGCCGCCCCAGGCGGCGTTCTACCTGTACCCGGACTTCACACCGTGGCGAGACAAGTTGCTGGCCAGGTTCGGCGTCCGGACTGGCGATGACCTCGCCACCCTGCTGCTGGACCAGTACGGGGCCGGAACGCTGCCAGGCAGCGCATTTGGCGAGAGCCCGTCCTGCCTGCGGCTGCGGCTCGCCACCAGCATGCTGTATGGCGACACCGACGCCGAGCGCGAGCAGGCGCTGGCGGCAGCCGATCCGCTGCGGCTGCCGTGGATCGCCGCCGCGCTGGACAGGTTCGGTGCGATCCTGGCCGACCTCAGCGGCCTGGACGACCTCGCCGCCTGACACCAGGGCTTTACCTCCAGCGGGGCCGCCATCCGGCGGCCCTGCTTTGTGCTGCCCCCGGAGATCCGACGACTGCCAGCGTTGGTATCGCAGTCCCCACCGCCGTGCATGGATTCCGTTAGGAACCGGGCCCGGCCCGCATAGGTGCCGTTTGGAGCGGCTATCTGCCCTCCTCAAAGCGGTTCACTGGCTCGGAATGCGAAGCCTAGGAGGGCTCCATGCTGGACCTGGCCTACATCGGCCTGACCATCGTCGTCTTCGGCGTGCTCTGGCTCATCCTGAAGGGAATCGAGTCCTTTGAGCGCTGAGAACTGGGTCGGCCTGATCTGCGGCTTGCTGCTGCTGGCGTACCTATTCGTCGCTCTCGTCAAGCCTGAGAAGTTCTGATGAGCTCCGCCGCCGCCGGCTGGCTGCAACTCGGCCTGCTCGTCGCCGCGCTAGCCGCGTGCTACCTGCCCCTCGGCAACTACATGGCGCACGTCTTTACCACCGACAGGCACTGGCGGCTAGAGCGCGGGATCTACCGGCTCATCGGGATCAACCCGGACAACGATCAGAAATGGGGCGCCTACGCCCGCAGCATGCTGGCGTTCTCGGCGATCAGCGTGCTGTTCCTGTACGGCATCGAGCGGCTGCAGAGCTACCTGCTGCTGTCGGAGGGCATGAAGAACGTGCCGCCGGCACTGGCCTGGAACACCGCTGCCTCGTTCGTCACGAACACGAACTGGCAGAACTATTCCGGCGAGTCGACCATGGGGTACCTGACCCAGATGTCGGGCCTGGCCGTGCAGAACTTCATGTCCGCGGCTGTCGGCATCGTGGTGGCCATCGCGCTGGTGCGCGGGTTCATGCGGTCCAAGACCGACCGGCTCGGCAACTTCTGGGTGGACACCACCCGGATCACCATCAGGTACCTGATCCCGCTCGCGGTGATCGGCGGGATCATCCTGATGGCCGGCGGCGTCATCGACAACATCGCCAGCTACCACACGGTGACTACCCTGTCCGGCGCGCACCAGACCATCCCCGGCGGCCCGGTGGCCTCTCAGGAGGTCATCAAGCAGGCGGGCAACAACGGCGGCGGCTTCTTCAACGCCAACTCCGCCCACCCGTTCGAGAACCCCAGCCCGTTCACCAACTGGTTCGAGATCTTCCTTATCCTGGTGACCCCGTTCGCCCTGACCCGGACCTTCGGCAAGATGGTCAAGGACACGCGGCAGGGGTTTGCGCTGCTCGCCGTCATGGTGGTTCTCTGGCTCGCCGCGGTCGGCGGGATCAGCTTCTTCGAGTCGCACTACAACGCCGGCGGAGCGACCGCGGCCCAGGTCGCCCACGGCGCGACAGAGGGCGTGGAGACGAGGTTCGGCACCGCCGGCTGCTCGCTGTTCGCGGCGTCGACCACGGTCACCTCCACCGGCGCGGTGAACTGCTCCCACGATTCGCTGACACCGTTCGGCGGCGGGATCACGCTGGCCGACATGGCGCTCGGCGAGGTCGTGCCGGGCGGCGTCGGCGCCGGCCTGTACGGCATGCTCGTGCTTGCCATCGTCACGGTATTCGTCGGCGGCCTGATGGTCGGCCGGACGCCGGAGTACATCGGCAAGAAGATCCGCCCGGCAGAGATGAAGTACGCGGCGTTGTACTTCCTCACGACCCCGGCGACCGTGCTGGCCGGGACGGGCTTGTCAATCGGGCTGAGAGTCCCGCGGGCATCCATTCTGAACCCTGGCCCGCACGGGCTGACCGAGATTCTCTACGCGTTCACCTCGATGGCCAACAACAACGGCTCAGCCTTCGCCGGCCTGGCCACCAACACCTACTGGTACAACACGGTGGGCGGGATCGTCATGCTGGTGGCCAGGTTCGCTCCGATGATCTTCGTGCTCGGCCTGGGCGGATCGCTGGCCAGGCAGCAGCCCGTGCCGGCCAGCGCCGGCACGATGGAGACGCACAAGCCGCTGTTCGTCGGCATGCTCATCGGCGTCATCCTCGTGCTCATCGGCCTCACCTACTTCCCCGCCCTCGCCCTCGGGCCGTTCGCAGAAGGACTGCACTGAGATGTCGGTGACAGCAACGCAGGCGGGCGGCACGCCCGCCGCCCGCAGGAGCATCCAGCCGAGCCGGATGGGGGGCGGGCTGCTCGACCCGAAGATGCTGTGGAAGTCGACGCCCGACGCTGTCCGCAAGCTGGACCCGCGGGTTCAGGTGCGCAACCCCGTCATGTTCGTCGTGGAGGTCGGCGCGACGCTGACCACCGTCACGGCGATCGTGAAGCCATCGGTGTTCAACTGGACCATCGTGGTCTGGCTGTGGCTGACGGTGCTGTTTGCCAACCTCGCCGAGGCGGTTGCCGAGGGCCGCGGCAAGGCACAGGCCGACACGCTGCGCAAGACCAAGCGGGAGACGGTGGCACGGCGGCTGGTGAACTGGCAGCCCGGCCGCCCGCAGCTCGCCGAGGAGCAGGTGCCCGGCACCGCGCTCACCGTGGGCGACCACGTGGTGGTGGAAGCGGGCCAGGTCATCCCCGGCGACGGCGACGTGGTCGACGGCGTGGCATCGGTCGACGAGTCGGCGATCACCGGCGAGTCCGCCCCGGTCATCCGCGAGTCAGGCGGTGACCGATCCGCGGTGACCGGCGGGACCACTGTGCTGTCCGACCGGATCATCGTGAAGATCACCTCCAAGCCCGGCGAGACCTTCATCGACCGGATGATCGCGCTGGTCGAGGGCGCCAAGCGGCAGAAGACGCCGAACGAGATCGCGCTGAACATCCTGCTCGCCTCGCTGACGATCATCTTCATGATGTCGGTCATCACGCTGCAGCCGATGGCGTTCTACTCCGGCGCGCCCCAATCCCTCGTGGTCCTGGTCGCGCTGCTGGTCGCGCTGATCCCGACCACCATCGGCGCGCTGCTGTCGGCGATCGGCATCGCCGGCATGGACCGGCTGGTCCAGCGCAACGTGCTGGCCATGTCCGGCCGCGCGGTCGAGGCCGCGGGTGACGTGAACACGCTGCTGCTCGACAAGACCGGCACGATCACCATCGGCAACCGGCAGGCCACCGAGTTCCTGCCGGTCACCGGCGTCGCCGAGCACGACCTCGCGGACGCTTCCCAGCTGTCCAGCATGGCCGACTACACGCCCGAGGGCCGGTCCATCGCGGTGCTGGCGAAGGAGAAGTACAACATGCGCGAGCGCCACGAGGGTGAGCTGCAAGGCGCGGCTTTCGTCGAGTTCACCGCGCAGACCAGGATGAGCGGCATCGACCTAGCCGACGGCCGGCAGGTCCGCAAGGGCGCAGCCTCCTCGGTGACGCAGTGGGTCAGGGACAACGGCGGCACTCCGCCAGCGGACCTGGGCGGCATGGTCGACGGAATCTCCGCAGTCGGTGGTACTCCGCTGGTCGTGGCCGAGAAGGCCAACGGGACCGCCCGCGCGCTCGGGGTGATCTACCTCAAGGACGTCGTGAAGGAGGGCATCGCCGAGCGATTCGCCGAGATGCGCAGGATGGGCATCCGCACCATCATGATCACCGGCGACAACCCGCTGACCGCCAAGGCAATCGCGGCAGAGTCCGGCGTTGACGACTACCTCGCCGAGGCGACCCCCGAGGACAAGATGGCACTGATCAAGAAGGAGCAGGAAGGCGGACGGCTGGTCGCGATGACCGGGGACGGCACCAACGACGCGCCGGCGCTCGCCCAGGCCGATGTCGGGGTGGCCATGAACACCGGGACCTCGGCCGCGAAGGAGGCCGGGAACATGGTGGACCTGGACTCGAACCCCACCAAGCTCATCGAGATCGTGGAGATCGGCAAGCAGATGCTGATCACCAGGGGCGCGCTGACCACGTTCTCCATCACCAACGACGTGGCCAAGTACTTCGCGATCATCCCGGCCATGTTCTCAGGCGTGATCCCTGCCCTCGGCAAGCTGAACATCCTGCACCTGCACAGCCCGCAGTCGGCGATCACCTCGGCGATCATCTTCAACGCCCTGATCATCGTCGCGCTGATCCCGCTGGCACTGCGCGGCGTCCGGTACCGGCCCTCGTCAGCTGCCGCGATGCTGCGCAAGAACCTGTGGATCTACGGCGTCGGCGGCCTGATCATCCCGTTCATCGGGATCAAGCTCATCGACTTGATCATCCAGTTCATCCCAGGATTCAGGTGAGAAGACAAATGAACCGCCTTCCCGGCTACGTCCGCCAGCACATCGCCGCGCTGCGCGGCATCGTGGTCTTCACCGTGCTCACCGGCATCATCTACCCGCTGGCCATGCTCGCGGTGGCGCAGACCGCGTTCCACGACAAGGCGAACGGGTCGCTGGTCACCTATCACGGCAGGATTATCGGATCGAGCCTGCTGTGCCAGGAGTTCGTTAGCGCCAAGGGCGCCCCGCTGCCGCAGTACTTCCAGCCGCGGCCATCCGCGGCGACGAGCGGCGCCAGTAACGACTACGGCTGCGATCCCCTGTACTCCGGCGCGTCGAACCTCGGACCGAACAACCCGAAGCTCATCGCCCAGATCAAGGCACGGCAGAAGCAGGTCTCCGCGTTCGACCACGTGCCGATCTCGAATATCCCGCCGGACGCGGTCACTGCTTCCGGCTCCGGGCTGGACCCCGACATCTCGCCCGCCAATGCCGCGATCCAGGTGGACCGGGTGGCCGCCGCCAGGCACATCACCCCGGCGCAGGTCGAGGCCCTGGTCAAGGAGTACACCACGGGCCGCGCCCTCGGCATACTCGGCGAGCCGGTGGTGAACGTGCTGCTACTGAACCGGGCCCTCGATGAGAAGTACCCGGTCTGAGACCGGGCGGGTGCTCATCGTCGAGGATGAGCCGGCCCTGCTGCGCGCGCTGCAGATCAACCTCCGCGCGCGCGGCTACGAGGTGACGACCTCGACGGCCGGTCAGCAAGCCCTGGCCGAGGCGGCACGGCGCCCCCCGGACGCCGTGCTACTCGACCTGGGGCTACCTGACCTGGACGGCACGATGGTGATCCGCGAGCTGCGCAGCAGCTCGCTGGTGCCCATCATCGTGCTGTCCGGGCGGGCCGGTTCTGGTGACAAGATCGGGGCGCTGGACGCCGGCGCCGACGACTACGTCACCAAGCCGTTCTCGATGGAAGAGCTGATCGCCCGGCTCCGAGCGGCACTGCGCCGGGACGCCAGCCACGGCGGGCAGACGCAGTTCACCATCGGCAACTGCCTGGTCGACTTGCCCGCGCACACGGTCGTGCGAAAGGCCGGCGGCGAACCTGAGCCCGTGCACCTGACCAGGACCGAGTGGCGGGTGCTCGAGATCCTGCTGCGATCCGCTGGCCAGCTGGTGCCCGCGACCAGGCTGCTAACCGAGCTCTGGGGCCCCGCAGCCGAGGACAGCACCCACTACCTGCGGTTTCACATGGCCAGGCTGCGCCGTAAGCTGGAAGATGACCCGCCGCGGCCGCGTCACCTGCTGACCGAGCCTGGCATGGGCTACCGCTACCAGCCCTGAGGCGACATGGTCTACGAGGCAGCACAGTCGATGAGTACCGACCGCCTGGCGGACGTCAGGACGACCAGGTCACCGGGTAGCCGGGGCCAGCTGAGGATCTATCTCGGCTCAGCCGCCGGCGTCGGCAAGACGTTCGCCATGCTCAACGAGGGCCACCGCCGCCGGGAACGCGGCACCGACGTGGTCGTCGCGTTCGTCGAGACGCACGGGCGGCCTCACACCGCCGAGCAGGTCGGCGACCTCGAGGTGATCCCGCGGGTGCGCATGCCCTACCGGGGCACCTTCTTCGAGGAGATGGACCTCGATGCCGTACTCGCACGGCAGCCGGACGTAGCGCTGGTCGACGAGTTCGCGCACACCAACGTCCCCGGCTCGCGCAACGCCAAGCGCTGGCAGGACGTCCAGGAATTGCTCGACGCGGGCATCGACGTGATCTCCAACGTGAACATCCAGCACCTGGAGTCGCTCAACGACGTGGTCGAGAAGATCACCGGCGTGCCGCAGCGGGAGACCGTTCCCGATGCCATCGTGCGGGCAGCCGACCAGGTCGAACTGGTCGACATGACCCCCGAGGCGCTGCGCCGCCGGATGGCGCACGGCAACATCTACCAGGCCGGGAAGATCGATGCCGCGCTGACCAATTACTTCCGCATCGGCAACCTGTCCGCGCTGCGGGAACTCGCGCTGCTCTGGCTCGCCGACAAGGTCGACGAGGGCCTGCAGCGCTACCGGGAAGCGCATGACATCCGCGCTACCTGGGAGGCCAGGGAACGGGTGGTCGTGGCGCTGACCGGCGGCCCGGAAGGCGAGACGCTGATCAGGCGAGCGGCCAGGATCGCCGCGCGGTCGCCCGGCCGGGACCTGCTGGCCGTGCATGTCACCCAGTCGGACGGGACCGGCGGGTCGAATCCGGCCACCCTCGCCACCCAGCGACGGCTGGTAGAGGACCTGGGCGGCAGCTACCACCAGGTGGTCGGCGACAACGTGCCGGATGCGCTGCTGGCCTTCGCCAGGGCGGAGAACGCGACTCAGCTGGTGCTTGGCGCCAGCCGTCGCGGCTGGCTGTCCTCGCTGCTGACCGGACCGGGCGTCAGTAACCGGACGGTACGCGAGTCCGGTGACATTGATGTGCATATGGTCACGCACTCCTACGCCGGCCGGGGCCGAGGGCTGCCGCGAGCGGCGGGCGGCCTGACCCTGCGCCGCCAGCTGGCCGGCTATGCGCTGGCGGTGGCGCTGATGCCGCTGCTGTCGCTGGCGCTGGCCACCGTGCACACGAGCATCAACCTGACCAGCGACATGCTCGTTTTCCTGGCTGGCGTGATCGTGGTGGCCCTGGTCGGCGGCTTCATCCCGGCCGTGCTCGCCGCGGTCGCCGGATCGCTGCTGCTGAATTACTTCTTCACCCCGCCGGTCCATAAATGGACGATCGCGCAGGCCAACAACGCCCTGGCGCTCGCCATCTTCGTCGCCGTGGGCCTCACGGTGAGCTCAGTGGTCGACGCCGCGGCCCGGCGCACCAAGCAAGCTGCCCGGTCGGGCGCGGAGTCGGAGCTGCTGGTGACCGCCGCCGGCAGCGTGCTGCGCGGTCAGCGGTCGCTCCCGGCGGTCCTGGACCGGGTCCGCGAGGCGTTCGGGATGGACTCGGTGACGCTGCTCGAGCTCGCCGGTGCGCGCACCGAGCCGCCGCAGGCGGGGATCGTCAGCCGGTGGACCGCGGTGGGCTCCTCCGGCGAGTCTCCGGTCAGCCGTCCAGAGGAAGCCGATGTCGAGATGCCGGTCGGCGACGGCCTGGTGCTGGCGCTGCGCGGCCGGCCGCTGCCAGCAACCGACCGGCGGGTGCTCGGTGCCTTCGCCGCCTACGCAGCGGTAGCTCTTGAGCAGGGCCGCCTCGCCGCCGCGGCCGAGGCTGCCCGGCCGATAGCGGAGGCCGACCGGGTGCGCACTGCGCTGCTCGCGGCGGTCAGCCATGACCTGCGCACCCCGCTTGCGTCTGCCAAGGCCGCGGTCACCAGCCTGCGATCACACGACATCGAGTGGGACGCCGAGGACCAGGACGAGTTGCTGGCCACCGCGGACGAGTCGCTGGACCGGCTGGCCCGGCTCGTCGACAACCTGCTCGACATGAGCAGGCTCCAAGCCGGCGCGCTCGCGGTCTTCCCGCGGCCCGCCGACCTGGCCGAGATCGTCGCCCGGTCGCTGGACGATCTCGGGCCGGCCGGGCATACGGTGACTGTCAGCATTCCGGATGATCTGCCGGAGGTGGCGGTGGACCCGGGCATCCTGGAGCGGGTGATCGCGAACCTCACGGCGAACGCGCTGCGGTACTCGCCGTCAGATGTCCCGCCGACGCTGTCCGGCAGCGCGCTGCAAGGCCGGGTCGAACTGCGGGTCATCGACCGCGGTCCCGGCATCCCGCAGGAGTACAGAGAGCACATGTTCGTGCCCTTCCAGCGGCTCGGTGATACCGACAACACCACCGGGGTCGGCCTCGGGCTGGCGCTGTCCCGCGGCCTGACCGAAGCGATGGGCGGCACCCTGGAGCCCGAGGAGACGCCGGGCGGCGGGCTGACCATGACGCTGTCGCTGCCGGCCGTTCCGGCTCCGTCGCAAGCGCTCGCGATCAGCAGCGACCGCGACGCCAGCACGGCGTAGTCCCGCCGCTGACTGCTGCCGCTGTGAGAGATGACAGAGTTGCGCTGTGACGAGCGTTCTGGTGATCGATGACGAGCCGCAGATCATCCGCGCACTGCGGATCAACCTGCGAGTCCGCCAGTACGAGGTGCACACCGCGGGGACCGCGGGCGAGGCCCTGGAACTCGCCGCGCGCCACCGGCCCGACCTGGTCATCCTTGACCTCGGCCTGCCCGACCTGGACGGCGTCGAGGTCATTCACGGCCTGCGCGGCTGGAGCGACGCGCCGATCATCGTGCTGTCCGGCCGGGCCGACAGCGCCGACAAGGTCGAGGCGCTGGACGCCGGCGCCGATGATTACGTCACCAAGCCGTTCGGGATGGACGAACTGCTCGCCCGGATGCGTGCCGTCACCAGGCGGGCAACAGCGGACGACGATGTACCGCAGGTCAGGCTGGGTGATCTCATCGTCGACCTGGCCGGCAAGCGCGTCATGCGCGGCGCGACCAGCGAAGACCAGCAGCATGCCGGGAACGCGGATATACGGCTGACCCCTACCGAATGGCATCTGCTTGAGGTGCTGCTGCGCAACCCCGGCAAGCTGCTGAGCCAGCAGCAGCTGCTGGCCGAGGTCTGGGGACCTGGCTACGCCGACGCCACTGGCAACCTGCGCCTCTACATGGCCCAGTTGCGCCGCAAGCTCGAGCCCGATCCGGCCAGGCCGCGGTGGCTGCTGACGGAGCCTGGCATGGGGTACCGCTATCAGCCCGGCCCGGACGGTAGCTGACCGGCAACCGCTGACAGCCGGTACCTGAGGCGGCAGATCACCACGTTCACGCCGCTGTGCTGGATCGCCTGCTCCAGCGCGAAGCCCCGCTGGTTGTGCAGGATGCGCTGCCACGGCCGGGCGGGCTGGACCTCGGGGATCAGCACGACGAGCTCATCGTTGCCATGGGTGCGCTCCAGCTCGCGCAAGTAGCCGACCAGCGGCTCGCCGAGCGACCGGCGGCTGCTATGCAGTGTCACCAGCGCCACGCCCGGATCCCAGCGGGCCCATTGCGCGCGCAGGCTCTCGCTGGCTGCCTGCTCGGACGGATCGTCGAAGCAGATAGTGACCGCTATGACCTCGTCACCGAGCGACAGCGCAGCCGAGATGCCCTCCCTGACCAGCCTCGACATGCCTGCAACCGGCACGACAACCGTCGACGTCCGGTGTTCGGGCGGTCGCGGCACATCATCGAGCTCCAGCGCTCGGCCCATCCGCGTATAGATGGTGTGCACCCGGGCGAACATCGCCACCAGCAACGGTACGACGATCACGACCAGCCAGGCGCCCTCGGTGAACTTGCTGACCAGCTCGACGGCAAGCGCTGCGAGAGTGAAGATGGCTCCGATGCCGTTGATCAGTGCCCGCCCGGTCCAGCCCGGCGTGCGCTGGGCCCGCCAGTGCCGCACCATGCCGGCCTGCGACAGCGTGAAGCCGACGAATACCCCGATGGCGAACACCGGGATCAGCGCCTGCGTGCTGCCGCTCGAGGCCACTAGCAGGGCAGCGGCGGCCACCGCGAGCACGACCACGCCGTACCGGTGTACCTGTCGCTGCGCCCGCAGGAAGAACAGGTGCGGCAGGAAATTGTCGGTGGCGAGCAGCGAGGCCAGGACCGGCAGTCCGCCGAAGGAGGTGTTGGCCGCCAGCGCCAGCAATACCGTGGTCAGCAGCTGGACCGCGTAGAAAAAGAAGTTATGGCCGATCGAGCCCTGGGTGAGCTGGGCAAGCGTGGTCACGGTCGTCGACGGCTCCGCCTTGAACTTGTCGGCCAGCGCCGCGATGCCGATCAGCATCAGGCCGAGGACCACGCCTAGCCCGACTTCGGTGTGCTGGGCGCGGCGCGCCCGCGGCTCACGGAACTCCGGCACCGCGTTCGCGATCGCCTCGACGCCAGTCAGCGCCGAGCACCCGGAGGCGAACGCCCTCAGCAGCAGCAGGATGCCCACCGCCAGCGGGGCCGATGTCACCGATCCGGCGGGAAACGGCAGCGGATGCGGACGAAGCAGGCCAGCGGCGATGACCGTGAAGATCGCTACGATGAACAGGATCGTCGGCGCGATGAACAGCCTGGCCGACTCCGCCACGCCCCACAGGTTCGCGGCCGTGATCACGCCGAGCACGCCCAGGCACAGCCACACCCGGTCCGGATACAGCACCGGGAAGGCCGAGGTGAGGGCCTCGACGCCAGCCGACACTCCGACAGCCGCATTGAGCACGTAGTCCACGACCAGCGAGGCCGCCGCCGTCAGGCTAGGCGTGACGCCCAGATGCGCCTTGGCTACCGCGTAGGCGCCACCGCCGTTCGGGAAGGCCTCGATCACCTGGCGGTAGGACACCACCAGGACGGCCAGCAGCAGCACGATCGCCAGCGTCACTGGCATTGTGTAGTGCAACGCGGCCACCCCGGCGGTCGCCAGCACGATGATGATGGCCTGCGGGCCGTAGGCGACCGAGGACAGCGCATCGAGGGACAGCGCGGCCAGCCCCTCGAGGGCGGTAAGCCGGTGCTTCTCGTCGTCCGGTGACGCACGGCCGATAGGAGGCTGGGCAGCAGTCGCGGTTTCTGGCCCTGCGGTCATGTTTGCCAATACAAACACGCGGCCCGGATGTGCCGCCCCTGGCCTGGCCGTTAGCCAGGCAGGCTCGGATTGCGGGCGGCTGTTAGCCCTTCATCTCATAGCCGATGAACGCGAAGATCGCCAGCACGACGATTACGAGGGCGATCAGCACGGCGATCTGCGCCGGGCTGCGGGCGGGGGCGCTCGCCTCCCAGTCGCGAGCCTGCGAGCCGTCCTCAGCGAACGCCTGGAACTGCGCTGTACTCGCGGAGATATCCCGTGCTGCCCGGAATTCGCCCGTGGTCATCGGCCTGCCGCTGGCCCCTGGTTCGTTCTGACGCTCCGACATGGCCACGACTGTAGCCGAACTCTGCAGCCGGCAGCGCCAGAGTTACCCGCAAATCCGCGAATCAGCCGGCCCGGCCTTTCTCGCCGGGCGGCAGCCGGTCGGGCCTATGCACGAGCCTGGACATCACGATCACGCTGCGTGTCCGGTCAACGAAGGGCTCGGCCCCGATCTGCTCGACAACCTGCTCGAAATGCCGGACGTCGGCGGCGCGGATGTGAACCAGGGCGTCGGCCTCCCCGGTGACCGTGGAGGCATCGATGACCTCCGGGTGCTTGCCGACGGCCGCCGCGATCTCGGCCGGCGACGTGCGGCCGCGGCAGAACAGCTCCACGTAGGCCTCGGTAGTCCAGCCCAGCGCGGCCGGATCGACCTGGGCGGCAAAGCCAGTGATGGCCCCAGAAGCCCGCAGCCGGTCGACTCGGCGCTTGACTGCCGGGGCCGAGAGCCCGATCTGCGCGCCCACCTGCGCGTACGTGGCTCTGGCATCGGCCACGAGGGCAGCCACGATCTGGCGGTCGAGATCATCGATGGTCATCGGTAACCTTCCAGGTGATCAGGGCTCAGACGATAAGGGCTCAGACGATAAGGACACTGCGCAGCTGACCGAGGTCTGCCCGGCTCAGCCCGTGGTCGAGCAGGTAGCCGTCGACCGAGCCGCTGGCCGTCCGCACCCAGCTCAGCACCTTCAGGATCAGCCCGGGCGGGCTGGTCAGCAACGGGGGCGTCAGGCTGGCGCCAAGGCCGGTGCTGGCCTGCAGGTGCCCGATCGCCGGGGTGGTGTCCGGATCGAGGTACCGTGCGCTCAGCGCGTAGTCGGCGGCGATCACCTCATCCGGAACACCCAGCACGGCAAGCAGCAGGGCGATCACGATGCCGGTCCGGTCTTTGCCGGCGCTGCAATGCACCAGGGCCGGGAACGCGTCCGCGGCGCACAGCACCTTGATCGCCTCAGCTATCGCACCGGCGCAATCGTCGACCATGAAGCGGTAGATGGCATCGAGTTCCTGCGGCAGCAACTGCAGGTCGCCGCGCAGGATCGAGACGTGCGCGCGGCGGACGGCCAGCCCGTCCAGCATGCTCGGCGCGATCTGCGTCTCGGACTGGGTGCGCAGGTCAACGACGGTGCGCACGTTGAGGCTGCGCAGCACGGCCAGGCCGTCGGCATCGAGCCGGTGCAGCGCGTCTGACCGCAGCAGAGTTCGCCACCGAACGACACGCCCGTCGGCGGTCGGGTAGTTACCAAGATCACGCAGATTAAGCACGCCGGCCAGGTCAAGGCGTCGTCCTGGCGCCGTCGTCAGCTCCTCGATTGCGGATATCCCCGACTGCGTCAAGCTCGCACTCCATTCATTCGACAGCTCGCACTGGCACGATCTCACAGCAAGTTTGCTTGCCAGCTTCACGCTCTTGGCCTTCTGGTTAATTCCGGAGCCGGGTACGGCAGGGATTGCCGGGAGGCGGGGCAGCCGTTTACGTGTGGCTGCGCCGGCTTCCGGTAGTCGCTGCCGGTACCTGCCGGTACTGTCACCTGGTATGACGCGACTTGGGGGCATGTATGGCCCGGACGCTACGTTCCTCGGCGTTCCGCGCGCCGACCTGGCTGACCCGGCATCCTGGGCGGGCGCCGACATCCTGATCATCGGAGCTCCGTTCGACGGCGGGACATCGCACCGGCCGGGTGCTCGCTTCGGGCCGCAGGCCATCCGGTTCACTGACTACCTGCCGCACGACGGATCGAGGCCGCACCTGGCTCTGGGCGTCGACCCGCTGGCAGAGCTCAAGGTCGCCGACGCCGGCGACATCGAGATGCCGTCCGGCGAGACCGAACTGTCCTTGCGCCGCCTGGAGGAAGCGGTCTACCAGGCTTGCCAGGGCGGTGCCGTGCCCGTCATCCTCGGCGGCGATCACACCATCGCCCTGCCAGACGCAACCGGCGTCGCCCGGCACGCCGGCTGGGGCCGGGTGTCCGTGATCCACTTCGATGCCCACGCCGACACGGGCGACACCCAGTTCGGCGCCCTGCACGGCCACGGCACCCCGATGCGCCGCCTTATCGAGTCCGGCGCGGTCCGCGGGGACCGGTTCCTGCAGATCGGCCTGCGCGGCTACTGGCCGGAGCCGGAGACGCTGGACTGGATGGCGAGCCAGCAGATGCGCAGTTTCGAGATGGCCGAGGTCACGTTCCGTGGCCTAGACGAATGCCTCACCGAGGCGTTCGCGATCGCGACCGATGAATGCGACGGGGTCTTCCTGTCCGTCGACGTCGACGTCGTCGACCCGGGGATGGCGCCGGGAACCGGCACGCCCGAGCCTGGTGGCCTCACCAGCCGCGAGCTGCTCGACGCCGTCCGCCGCATCGCCATGGAGCTTCCGCTGGCCGGCATCGACATCGTGGAGGTGGCGCCGCCATTCGACCATGCCGAGGTCACGGCTTACCTGGCCAACCGGGTGGTGCTGGAGGCACTATCCGGGATCGCCTGGCGGCGGCGCGCGCTGGCCTGCGACCCCAGCCGCCCGGCGCGTAATCCGGCTGACCCGCTGCTGATGGGGCGCGGCAGCCAGCCCGGCGCCAGCCCGGCAGGGCGCGACACGGGCGCCGCCGGCTAACGCGCCAGGATCGTGATCAGGAAGATCAGCGAGTCGTACAGGAAGTGGGCCAAGATCGGCCGGCTGAGCCTGCCGTGCTTCTGGAAGGAGCGGGTCAGGAAGTATCCGAGCGGCAGCGTCAGCACCGCTCCCAGCCCGTAGTAGACGTGGTAGCTGGTGCGCAGCGCGAGGCTCAGCCAGAAGGCCGGCCAGGGCCGCCAGCCGAGCTGGTCAAGCCGGGTGAGCAGGTATCCGCTGACCGCGGTCTCTTCGGCTATCGCGGTAATCAGCGCCTGGCTCAGGCCGAAGATGATGTAGTAGGCCGGCACGTGCAGCCGGCCAGCCGTGTTGACCAGCGGCGAGTGCTGCAGCTTCGCGAACGGGATGGCCAGCGCAAACTCGCAGCCCAGACCTGCCGCCATCAGGCCGATGGCGACGCCGACGTCGGAGAACCGGGCCCTGGTCAGCCCCAGGTCGGCGGGACGCTGTCCGGTCCTGGCGAGCAGCAGCAGCGCGAGCGGGACTACCGCAGCCACCGGCAGGTAGCTGAGCAGCCCCAGGAGGACATTGAGCACCGGCTGATGCGGATCGTACGTCGGCAGCTGCGTGAGGCTGAGATGCGAGATCTCATGCACCGCCAGTGTCAGTACCGCGGCGATGATCCACGGCGCCAGCAGCGCGATCATGACCAGCCTGGTTTCGACGACCAGGTCGCTCCTGGTCAGCTCGCTCGACCGGACCGGAGAGCGTGGCCCGGCCGGCACCCAGAACTGCCAGTCAGGCGGGGCGGCGGGCCAGTCGGCAGGCGGATTCCAGCCAGCGGGCGGCTGCCAGCCCGGTGGCGCTTCCGGCCATCCTGGCGCGGGCCGCCAGATCATCTTCTGCGGGCGCACTCCACCATCATGCGGGCAGCCGGGCTAGTCCGCATGCCCGACCGGGCCGTGCGGCAACTGTCCCGGCGGTTCCCCTGGCCGTTGCGGCAGTTGCGACCGCCGCAGGTCTGCCTCGATCGCCTGCAGGCTGCGGCCCTTGGTCTCCGGCACCCGGCGCACGAAGAACCAGATCGCTACCAGCGTCAGGACGGCGAACAGCGAGAAGACGCCGGTCCCGCCGATCGCGCTCAGCAGCGTCAGGAACGAGATCGTGACCAGGAAGTTAGCCGCCCAGTTCGCCAGGCTGGCCAAGCTCATCGCGGTGCCGCGCACCCGCTGCGGGTAGATCTCGGAGATCATCAGCCAGAACACCGGGCCGAGTCCGATCGCGAACGAGCCGGTATAGACGACCAGTGCCGCGATCGCCACCGTGGCCCGCGCGGCGGTCAGGTGCGTGCCGCCGGCGAACGCGAGCGCGGCCGCGATCATGCCCAGCGCCATTCCGGCGCTTCCCCTGATCAGCAGCGGTCGCCGGCCAGCCCGGTCGAGCAGCCTGATCGCCACGATGGTCATCGCGACATTCACGGCGCCGATGCCGGCGTTGGCCAGCAGCGCCGAGGAATTGCCCAGGCCTGCGTCATGCAGCAGTGACGGCGCGTAGTAGATGACCGTGTTGATACCGGTCACCTGCTGGAATACAGCCATCAGCACGCCAACGGCCAGGGCTGGCCGCACCGTCCGGCTGAGCACCTCGCGGAGCCCGGCCCGGCCCTGGCTGATGACCTCCCGGATCTCGGCAACTTCCCGGCCCACCTCGCCGGGCGGCCGCAGCCTCGCCAAGACCGACCGCGCCTCGTCGTCCCGGCCGCGCTCGATCAGCCAGTACGGGCTCTCGCGCTGCGTCAGGATGCCGCCGAACAGCAGCACCGCCGGTATCGCGGCCAGCCCGAACATCAGCCGCCAGTCACCGGATGAGGCAAGGCCGTAGTCGACCAGGTAGGAAATGAGGATGCCAAGGGTGATCGCCAGCTGGTTGAGGCTGACCAGGCCGCCCCGGAAACGCGGCGGCGCGATCTCCCCGATGTACAGCGGCACGGCCATCGACGACGAGCCCACCGCGAGTCCGATGACGAACCGGGCTATCAGCAAGACCGGGTAGGTCGGCGTGACTGCGGCCAGCAGCACGCCCAGCACGAACACCGCGGCGGTGATCATTATCGTGGGCCTGCGGCCGATCCAGCCCGACAGCCGTCCGGCCGCCAGCGCGCCGACCATCGCGCCGACCAGCAGCAAGCTGGTGACAAGCTCCAACTGGAATTCCGACAGCCCGCCAAACTGCGTCCGGAGGAACAGCAATGCGCCAGATACCACGCCGGTGTCGTAGCCGAACAGCAGCCCGCCCAGCGCGGTGATCGCCGCTCCGCCGGTGACCCGGCGCATGATGGCCGCGTCGGGCGCCGCGGCTGGCCCGCCGCCTGCGGACGGATTGGCCCCGGCAGCCGGGTTGGCTGCCGGATGCTCGGGCTCCGAAGCCCCGTTCCCGCCGGAAGTCGCCATGTCGCCCCCAGGAGCGAGATATACCCCGCCCACGGCGGCGGCCCCTCAGCCGCGCGCAATCTGGCGGCAGACAGGAGCAACGAGCGCGGAAGTTGATGGGATGGGGGGATAACAACGAGGCCATCTATAGTTGGTAAATGCTGGACGTGACCCGGCTCCGGGTGCTCGTCGCGGTCGCGAGGAACGGTTCCGTCACGGCGGCGGCACGAGAGCTGAACTATGCCCAGCCGTCCGTCAGCCACCACATCGCCCGGCTCGAGTCCGAGACCGGTGCCCGGCTACTGGAACGGGTCGGCCGGGGCGTCCGGCTGACCGACGCTGGCCGGCTGCTCGCCGAGCGGGCCGAGGAGATCATCGGCCGGCTGGACGCCGCCGAAACCGAGCTTGCGGCCCACGTCGGCCTGCGGGAAGGCAGGGTGCGGCTGGCCGCGTTCCCGTCCGCACTCGGCACGCTGGTCCCGGCCGCGGCGACGATGCTGGCCGCGGAGGCACCCAGGATGGAGTTCGTCCTGACCGAAGCCGAGCCGCCGGAGGCGCTGCGGATGCTCCGCGCTGGCTACGTCGATGTGGCCGTGGTCTTCCAGCACTACCGGGCCGATCTTGACCCGTGCCCGCCAGCGCCCGCCGACGAGGGAACCCGCGGAACGCTGCTGGTCGACGAGGCTGTCCACCTGGTGACCGCGGCAGGCACCGGGCCGCCGGCGTCCGATCTGGCCGCCTACGCTCACAGCCGGTGGATCGCCGGCTGCGAGCGCTGCCGTAGCTCGCTGGTCCGGCAGTGCGAGTCAGCCGGGTTCACCCCGCAGATCTCGTTCACCACCGACGATTACCTCGCCGTACAGGCCCTCGTGGCCGCTGGTCTCGGCGTCACGACGCTGCCGGAGCTATGCCTGCGGGTGGCCAGGCATCCGGGCATCGCCAGCACTCCGCTGCCCGGCGCCCGGCGGCACATCTTCGCCGTGACCTACGGTCAGCCGCCGTACCCCGTCGCCGCTACCCGCCTGATCGACATGCTCAAGCGGGCGGCGACCCGGCTCACCGCCTAGATCTTGATGGCCTGATCCGCCCAGTACGGATCTCGCAGCCGCCGCTTGAGCAGCTTGCCGCTCGGGTCCCTGGGCAACTCGGCAGCGAAGTCGATGGATTTCGGCCATTTCATCCTGGCCAATTTGCCGTCAAGGCCCGCCAGGATCTCGGCGGCCAGGTCGGCGCCGGACTCGACGCCGGGGGCTGGCTGGACGACTGCCTTGATCTGCTCGCCCCACTCCTCGTCCGGAATGCCGAAGACCGCGACGTCGGCCACCTTGGGGTTCATGATGATCTCGGCCTCGATCTCGGCCGGGTAGATGTTGGCACCGCCCGAGATGATCATGTCGGACTTGCGGTCGCAGAGGAACAGGAAGCCGTCTTCGGTCAGGTAGCCGATGTCGCCGACGGTGAAGTAGCCGCGCAGCCTGCTCGCCTCGGTCTTGGCCTTGTCACCGTAGTACTCAAACTCGGCGAAACCCATCTTCATGTAGACGGTGCCCGGCGTCCCGGCCGGGAGGGATTTCCCGTCCTCGTCGGCGATGAGCACTTCGCTGATCGGCCAGGCGGTGCCGACGGTGCCGGGATGGGCGAGCCAGTCGTGCGGCGACGCGATCGTGCCACCACCTTCGGTGGCCGCGTAGTACTCCCAGACGCACGGGCCCCACCAGTCCAGCATTTCCTGCTTGATCCCCACCGGGCAGGGCGCCGCGGCGTGGATCAGCCAGCGCATCGACGACAGGTCATACTTGGCCTTGACCTCGTCGGGCAGCGACAGCATCCGCTTGAACTGAGTCGGCACCATGTGCGAACTGGTGCACCGGTAACGCTCGGTGAACGCAAGGGCGGTCTCAGCGTCGAATCCGTCCATGCAGACCAGCGTGTGGCCGAGATGCAGGGCGCCGCCGCCGAACACGGTGACCGCGGTGTGGTAGTTCGGTGAGGTCAGCAGGTGGGCATTCGGCTGGCCGTCGGTGACGCCGAAGAAGGACAGCAGTCCCGCGCCCAGCACGACCGCGTCGTCCGGATCCAGCCCGGTCAGCGCGCGCCGCACGCCCTTCGGACGGCCGGTGGTGCCCGAGGTGTAGTGCATCGTCGTCCCCGCGGTCCGGCCCTCGGGCAGCGTCGTAGGCTGACCCGCGCGCAGCTCGCGGACGTCGGTGAAGCCCGGTATGTCGCCGTAGCTGAACCGTGCTGAGGCGGGGATGCCCGCCTGTTCAGCGGTCTGCACGCCGAGCTGGGCGAGCCTCTCGTGGACGAAGAACGCCCTTGCGCCGCAGTCAGCCGCGATGTACGCGGCCTCGGACGCGGTGAAGTGCCAGTTGATCGGGGTGAGGTACCAGCCGGCCTGAAGAGCGGCGAGGTACACCTCGACGGGTGCCGAACCATTCGGCGCGATGGCGGCAATGCCGTCACCGGGCTTGAGGCCGCGCGCCCTCAGCGCGTGGGTCAGCTGATTGACCCGGCCGAGCAAGTCGCCCGCCGAGTGCTGCGTGCCGTCGGGATCGACCACCGCGATCCAGCCCGGATCTTCCTCTGCCCGGCGCCAGAACCCCTTCGATCCCACTGCCACCTCCCCGGCCGCGTGCCTGCTCCGCTGGACGCCTCCGGGGCGTCTAGGGATAGGACACCATAGGACAGCCCTGGCCGGCTAGGGGCCCCGAGGTTTCCGCAACTAGCCAGAAACCATGACAGAACCGCTACGCTGTCCGAGTGCTGACCAGGCTGACGCGCATCGCGGGCAGCCCGTGGTTGCGCGGCGGCCTGCTTGCCGTCGTGCTGGCCTTCTGCGGTTACGCGCTTTACTCGGAATGGCCGCAGGTATCGGCCGGGGTGTCCCGGCTGCACTGGTACGGCGTGGCGGCGTCGCTGGCAGCCGCAATGGCGGGAACGACGTGCATGATGCTGGCCTGGCGGGCCATACTCGCCGATTTCGGCTCGCCGTTGCCGCTGCGCGCGGCGACCCGGATCAGCTTCGTCGCCCAGCTCGGCAAGTATGTTCCCGGCGCCGTCTGGGCCGTCGCGGCGCAGGTTGAACTCGGCCACGACCTCGGCGTGCCGCGCCGGCGGAGCGTGGCATCATTCGCCGTTTCCATCGCGCTGGCCATCGGCGCCGGACTCGGGGTAGCCGCCGTTACACTACCGCTGGCGTCACCCGGCATGGCCAGGCGGTACTGGTGGGTTATGGCAGTGGCGCCGCTGATCGCCGCCTGTCTTTGCCCCCCGGTGTTCGGGCGCCTGGCAGACCGCGGCCTGAGGATTGCCAAGCGTGAACCCCTTGAGCAGCGGCCAACGTGGCGCGGCCTAGGTCGCGCGCTTGCCTGGACGCTGCTGGGCTGGCTGCTCTTCGGTGTCCAGGTCTGGCTCCTAGTCTCCGAGATGGCCGGCCGCAGCGGGTACCTGGTGCTCGCGACAGGCGGCTACGCGCTGGCGTTCTCCGCTGGATTGCTGCTGATCGTGTTGCCTGGCGGTATCGGGGCTCGCGAGGTCATCCTGATCGCGGCACTGTCGCCGGCCATTCCCGGTGCGGCAGTCGCTGTCGCGGTGCTGGCCCGAGTCGTCACCATGGGCTCCGATCTGGCCTGCGCAGGCCTCGGCCTTACGGTCGGCCGTCACTTGTCGCGGCCGGGCGGCTTGCCAGCGCGCGGCGTACACCGCGGAGTTCCGGCTAGCTCAGCCGAGTCCGCCGCTTCTCAACCTCTCGCGTAGAGCGCACCGAGCGCGGCGGCAGCCGCGACCATCTGACCGCGCAGTTCCGCGGGCTCCAGCACCTCGACGTCCGCGCCCAGGCCGAGTAGCGAAGCCTGCGCGTACTCAAGCTTCTCGAACGGCAACGCCAGGCTGACCCAGCCGTCGTCGGATGGCGCGGCGTCCCAGCAGACCTCGCCCGCGCGGGCCGGCTCGACCAACCGCCGAAGCCGACGCAGGCAACGACTTCGGACCCGGACGGTCACCGCCACGCAGGCCAGGCTGCGCTCGAACTCGTCGCGCCAGCCGGACCAGAACGCGCCCAGGTCGAACCAGCTCGGCAGCCGTCATCCCGCCACGTGATTGCGGCAGTAGCATGGCCACCAGGCGGCTCGCGCGCACCGCGCTCACGATACCGGACATGTTCTGGCGGGTTAGCGGTTTAGCCTCGTGGCTGGAAGGGAGCTATGCCGATGAGGCGGATGGATGGCAAAGTGACGCTGGTGACCGGCGCGAGCCGCGGCTGCGGCAGGGGTGTCGCGCTGGTACTTGGCCAGGAGGGCGCGACCGTCTATGTGACCGGCCGCAGCGTGCGCGGTCAGCCGACGACCCTAGGGCGCCCCGGAACGATCGAGGACACGGCCGAGGAGGTCACGGCAAGAGGCGGGATCGGCGTGGCGGTGCACTGCGACCACACCGACGACGAGCAGGTCCGCCTGGTCTTCGACCGCATCAAGGCCGAACACGGGCGCCTCGACCTGCTGGTCAACAATGCGTGGAGCGGCTACGAGATATCGCCCGACCCGGCGCTGTCGTTCTGGCAGATCGAGTGGCGGCACTGGGACCTGATGTTCTCAGGCGGTCTGCGCGCCGCAGCCTGGGCGTCGCGGCTGGCCGCACCGATGATGGTCGACGCCAGGGGAGGCCTCATTGTCAACATCACCTGGGTACTCGACCGGCCCCACGGGCACGCGTTCTATGAGGTGGTGAAGAACGGCACCAACAAACTGACCGAGCAGATGGCAGCCGACCTTCAGCCGTACCGGGTCGCATGCGTCGCCGTCTCGCCAGGCTTCATGCGCCTCGAGCGGATGAACCTGTCCGCCGATGAGAAGGCGATGACCGAGTCCGCGGAGTTCCCCGGCCGGGCGATCGTCGCGCTCGCGGCGGACCCCGACGTGCTCAGCAAGTCGGGGCAGGTCTTCACCACGCCAGCGCTGGCACGCGAGTACGGCTTCACCGACGTCGACGGCTCGCGGCAGTCGGGCTTCTGGGCCCAGCACTGGGACCGACCGCAGTCCTGATTATCGCGTAAATTCTTTAGCCCGAAACGGTGCAATATCCTTCGCCTTAACCTTCCCCGCCGTCGAACTCGCCGGTCGGCTCCTCTTCGTAACCGGGTTCGCTCCGCCAGCCGACCAGGATGACGGCCAGCGCGGCCAGCACCTGCCCGGCGACCGCCAGGCAAGCAAGTTCCGGCACCACGCCCGCCAGAACTGTGACCAGCGCACCGCCGCGGCCGCGTGCGAACAATTCGTAACCGACTCCCGCGCAGGCGGCCCCGGCCAGCATGAGCACGGTGACGAGCCACGGACCGGTCACAGCGCGGGCGACGCGGGAACGCGGCGGCCGCGCACTCAGCGCCAGGAAGCCGCTGGTCACGACGGCAAGCACCGCGGCGCCGACATAACCGCCCGTCCACAGCCCCAGTAGCAGGGCCAGGCACAGCACGCCGACCATGGTCACCACCCGCCGAGCCGCCGGCCGTCGTGCGGTTGCTGGCGTGGGCACCGTGTCCGCGTGGCGAGCATCAGCCGACCGCACGGCCGCGCCCTGATTGCGGAACGGTACTGCGGCGCAGATGATGATCGCGCACAGCGCAGCCAGCCCGGCAAACAGGGCCGTCCGGTACGCCGCATCCGGGAGATAGGTCATCGTCACCATCCCGCGCGAGTGCGCAGGTAGCAGCCAGCCCTGCTTCCAGCCGTCGAGCTGGACCGGCTGCAGCACGTGACCATGCAGGGCAGCTTGCCAGCCGGAGTTGAAGTTCTCGTTGACGATCAGGAAGGACTGCTGGCTCACGCCGACGCGCACAACGCGCCGGGACGGTGTCCAGGCAAGCACCGTGGCCGGAGAGGCAGGCAGCACCGGGCGGTCGGCGATCGGCGGGCCGGTTATGCCGATCGTGACCGCCTGCACGCTGAAAGCGTCAGAGGCTGGCTCGCTGACGGCGTTGCGGCCGGGTCGCACCGACACCGCGGAGCACGCCGTGAACGTCAGGGGCCGACTGGTCAGGATGTCGGCGATGGTGCCCGACGCACTGGTCGCGACCTGCTTGCCGTTGACCCGGATAACCGGGCCGGCGCCGCACCCGAGGCGCAGCGGCGCCGATGGCCGCGTGACGAGCTGCCGGACGCCAGGGATCCCGACGTCGGTGATCTGCACCGGTCCAGCCCTGCCGCTGCGGGTGAAGGTCAGCGTCAAGCTGCTGGTCGTCATCGGCGCGAACCTGACGACGTCGCGACCCGTCCGGCCGGAGCTGCCGAGTATCACGCTCCGCACCTGGCCTGCTGATCCGGTGATCTGGACCGGCAGAGGGCCGGCCGCCGCCGCCGGGCGCACTACCGTGATGCCGGTCAGCACCCTGGCTCCGGACCACCGGATCTCCAGGCGCGGCCGGGCGTCGGAGGCGCCGGAAATCCACGCCGTCTCGGGATTTGCGTCGAACGCCGCGTACGCCTGATCCTGCGGGTCGCCGGTGTAGTCCGACGAGGCGATGACCGCGACACCCCTGGTACCGAACGCGTAGCGCTGGATCACGCTGGGGTCGGTGAGTATCGCCGACCCGGACAGGCGCGCCATGCTCGCTCGCGGCACGGTGAACGATTCATCGAACCCGTACTGCTCCTCCGTGGCAGTGGCCAGGCTCGGCGAGCACACCCAGCGGACCGGCGTGAGCATGCACCCGGTCGGCTGCGGCTCGGCCTTGGCGAGCACGATCGCCGAGGGGTCGGCTCCGCCAGGCAGCCGCACGTCCGGGGCTTCGATCGTGCGGCTGGGGTGCACGCCGGGGATCGAGATCTCCCTGATGCCCACCTGGCTGCCAGGCCTTCGCGCCGCGCCGCGCACGGAGAGTACCCTGATCCGCAGCCACGTCGTGGGTCCCTGCGGCGTGCGCAGCACCTGATACCCGCTCGTGGCGCGTACCTGCTGCGTGTTTCGGCCAGCCTGGGTCATGATCTGCACGCTGCGCACCGGCGGCCCGATCGCGCGGTCGTCGGCGAACGCCACCCGCAGCAGGCCGGGATCGATTGCGGTGTCGAACTCGATCCGCAGCCATTGCCCGACCGGGCCGTCGTGACTGCCCGACTCCCACATCGTCTTGAGGTTCCCGTCGACGGCCGCGAACGGCAGCAAGCCCGTTCCGCTCTGGCTCGTCGGCGCGGTGATGTCGGCCTCCGACGAGGAGGCCCACACGTTCTCGATGCCGGTGTACTTGGCCACCGACAGGTAGGGAAGCCAGCCCGGCTCGGTGAAGTCAGCGGTCGCCTCGAACGTGCGCAACGTCTGCGTGGCCGCCAGAGTCGGCGAGTAGTCGTCCCGGATCTCGCCGAAGTTGCGGACCCGGCGGCGGAAGGAGTCGGTCACCACGGTAGCGCTCGCCCGGACCTGCGGCGCGTCTCCGTCGAGGACGACCGGCCGTCCTTTCAGCAAGCCCAGTTCGGCCAGCGGAAGTAGCCCTTCCGGCGCGCCGAAGACTCGCAGCGTCCCGGCGGTCGGCTGGATCACCGCGGCCGGCGCAGCGCCGTCGACCTGGTAGATCTGCACCGGCGGGTACGGCGGGTCGACGCCGGTGATGGCGTTCCCCACGGTCCGCCCGGCCTTCGGAGGCCGGCCGAACTGGGCAACTTCCACGATGCCCGGCGACGCGCTGATCGCGTCGTGGATCCGGGCTGGCCAGGCTTTCCGCAGATCCGCACGAAGCAGGTCGTTGCGCACGAGCAGGTATCTGACCCCCATCCGGCCCAGCAGTTGCGTCAGGCCTGCCGAACCTTGCCCGGCGGCCATATAGCGGTCAATGGTCTCCAGCAGCCTGGTGTTGCCGACCGAACCGATCACGCCGAGCTGACTAGCTGCCCAGTCGCCGGCGAACAGCGGCTGCAGGATGTCATCGAGCGGGCTCCCCCAGGTGTACTGGCCAAACCGGGCTCCGGGTTCCTCGAGCACCGCCGACGTGCCGGCGTGCCGGTTCAGCCAGTTGGCCGCGCTGATCCAGTACGCCGGGACGCTGGTGAACGAACCGGGCACCGACAGGCCGGTGCCGTAAACCGGCAGTACCAGCAGGCCGACGGCACCGGTAGCGATGGCGGCCAGCACCGCGGCTGGCCCGGCCGACCAGGCACGCCGCGGCAGCCAGGCCGGCCAGGCCGGCCGGGCCGACCGGCCAGGCCGGCTGCGGGCGAGCAGGCTTGCCAGGCCGAGCGCGATCGGCAGCCGGATCAGCGCGTCGAACTTGTCGAGGTTACGCAGCGGCGCGAGAGGGCCGTTGATGACGCTGTCGATGGGTCGAAGCAGCGGATTGCCGAACGTGCTGACCGATCCGGTGGCGACGATCGCCACTCCGCTGAGCAGCAGCGCCAGCAAGAACCGGCGGTGCGGCATGCGCGGGCTGACCAGGCCGGTCAGGCCAAGCCCGGCGATCAGGCCGGTGAGGACCGTGGGCAACGCGCCGGTCGAGATGTGGTAGCCGGCCGGTAGCCACGGCTGGCCGTCAGAGACTATGTGCGTGAGCCAGTCCTCGGTCCCGCGCAGCGTGTAGAACAGGCCCGTCACAGACGTCGTCGTGCTGGCGCTCTCGGTATAAGGCAGGAACGATGCCCCGTACCTGGCGAATAGCAGCAGCGGGACAACCCACCAGACCGTCGCCAGCAGCACGGCCGGGACCCACCAGGCCATGATCCGCCACCGGGGTGCTGGCCGAGGCACGCAGAGCAGGTAAATGACCGGCGGCACCAGCATGGCTACGGTGGCGGACGCGTTAATCCCGCTGCAGCAGGCCACCGCTACAGCGGACCGCGCGGCGAGGCGGGCACGGGTACCTGGCGAAGCCGATGCACCTGCCTGAACCGCTCGCACGACCGGGAGGAGGATCCACGGGAGCATCGCGGACGGCAGGACCTGGGCCGAGTCGTACCCCAGCAGGCTCAGCGCGATCGGCGCCAGCGCGTAGGACAGGCCCG